>NZ_JBHZGM010000018.1:0-105927 GCF_043392685.1 Metapseudomonas phytobenefica
GAATTGAGCAAGATCAATAGGATGCACGGCGGCAGCAGGGAGTGGGGGTTGGTTCGTTTGGCGACTGCCAATTTACCCACTTCCCTGACTGTCAACTCGCTCTTCCCCCAGACTCCGCGAAGAACCAAAGAAAAAGGGAGCCCTGGGCTCCCTTTTTCATGGCCGCCAATCCTCAGGAGAGGAAGCCGCCGTCGACGTTCAGCGCGACGCCGGTGGTGTAACTGGAGGCAGCGCTGGCCAGATACAGCACGGCGCCGGCCATTTCGCTCGGGTCGGCGACGCGCTTGAGCGGGATGCGCTGCAGGGCGAGGTTGAGGATGGATTCGTTCTTGGTCAGCGCCGAGGCGAACTTGGTGTCGGTCAGGCCCGGCAGCAGGGCGTTGCAGCGGATGCCGAACTGGGCGCATTCCTTGGCGAAGACCTTGGTCATGCTGATCACGGCGGCCTTGGTCACTGAGTAGATGCCCTGGAACTCGCCCGGGGAGACGCCGTTGATGGAGGCGACGTTGATGATGCTGCCGCCGCCGTTCTGCTTCATCAGCTTGCCGGCCTCGATGGACATGAAGTAGTAGCCGCGGATGTTCACGTCCACGGTCTTCTGAAAGGCCGAGAGGTCGGTGTCCAGCACGTTGCAGAACTGCGGGTTGGTGGCGGCGTTGTTGACCAGGATGTCGAGGCGGCCGAACTTCTCGCGGATCGCGGCGAAGACGTTCTGGATCTGCTCCATTTCACCGATGTGGCAGGCGATGGCGGTGGCCTGGCCACCCTCTGCGATGATGGCGTCGGCAACGGCCTGGCAGCCCTCGATCTTGCGGCTGGAGACGATCACGTGGGCGCCTTGCTGGGCCAGCAGCCTGGCGATGGCTTCACCTATGCCGCGGCTGGCGCCGGAAACGAAGGCGATCTTGCCGTCGAGGTCGAACAGGTTGGTCTTGGACATGGGGTTCCCCTTGTTGTAAGCCGGTTTACAGCCGTGATTGGTTGATGACCTGCAGGCTCATCTGCTCCAGCAGCTTGTTCATGTGGATGAACTGGGCGAAGCGCTTGTCCTGGGTCTGGCCGTGGAAATAGCGGTAGTAGATCTGCTGCACGATGCCGGCCAGGCGGAACAGGCCATAGGTGTAGTAGAAGTCGAGGTTGGTGATGGGCGGCAGGCCGGCGCGTTCGGCGTAGTAGTCGGCGAACGCCTGGCGGGTGAGCATGCCCGGCAGGTGGCTCGGCTGGCGGCGCATCAGCTGCATCGGCGCCGGGTCCTTTGCCTCGATCCAGTAGGCCAGGGTGTTGCCCAGGTCCATCAGCGGATCGCCGATGGTGGTCAGTTCCCAGTCCAGCACGCCGATGATCTTCAGCGGATTGGCCGGGTCGAGGATCACGTTGTCGAAGCGGTAGTCGTTATGCACGATGGCCGGCTTGTGGTGGTCGGCGGGCAGCTTGTCGCGGAGCCAGGCCTTGACCGGCTCCCAGGTCGGCGCATCCGGGGTCAGGGCCTTCTCGTAGCGGTCGCTCCAGCCGGCGATCTGGCGCTGCACGTAGCCTTCCGGCTTGCCCAGGTCGCCCAGGCCGCAGGCGTTGTAGTCGACGTTGTGCAGCTCCACCAGCTTGTCGATGAAGTTCAGGCACAGTGCGCGGGTCTGGCCTTCGTCGAGCGACAGGTCGGCCGGCAGGTCGGCCCGCAGGATCACGCCCTTGACCCGATCCATCACGTAGAACTCGGCACCGATCAGCGATTCGTCAGTGCAGTGAACATAGGCTTTCGGGCAGTAGGGGAAGCCGGCGTTGAGCTGGTTGAGGATGCGGAACTCGCGGCCCATGTCGTGGGCGGACTTGGCCTTGCGGCCAAAGGGCGGACGGCGCAGCACGAGTTCCCGGTCGGGGTATTCCAGCAGGTAGGTCAGGTTGGAAGCGCCGCCCGGAAACTGGCTGATGCGCGGCGTACCGGTGAGGCCGGGGATATTGGCCTTGAGGTACGGGTCGATAATGGCGGCGTCGAGCTCTTCGCCTTCGCGGATGCAGGTGGACTGATCAGTAAGCGTCATGCTTATCCCTTCTGTTTATGATGGGGGCTCGAGATTATTCACTAATCTAATGCCGC
Source organism: Metapseudomonas phytobenefica (assembly GCF_043392685.1). Classification (NCBI taxonomy): domain Bacteria; kingdom Pseudomonadati; phylum Pseudomonadota; class Gammaproteobacteria; order Pseudomonadales; family Pseudomonadaceae; genus Metapseudomonas; species Metapseudomonas phytobenefica. Next base: position 2,093 of record NZ_JBHZGM010000018.1, read on the forward strand.
TCCGGGGGCGTCACAAGCCGAACGAGCCGTTATAGACAAAGGTGTTGCAGCACAATCAGGCTGCCTGATTCGCCCTCGCTGCATGCATTGGGCGAAAAAAAAACCGGAGCCCTGGGACTCCGGTTCTTCGTGCTGGATCTCGGCGTAAAGCTTAGACCGGGAATAGTTCGCCGAGCTTCATGGCCAGCATCATGTCGCCCTCGGCGCGCAGCTTGCCGGCCATGAAGGCCTGCATGCCGTCGGTTTCGCCGGTCATGATGCCCACCAGGGTGGCGCTGTCCATGATCAGGGTGACGTTCGGGTTCTCGGCATCGCCCTGCTGTACGTCGCAGGTACCGTCCTTGACCACCAGGTAGTGGTTGTCGCCGTCTTCGATGTTGAACTGGAATACCAGGTCCAGGCCAGCGGCGGCACCGGCGTTGAACTTGGACTGCATGGTTTTGACGATGTCAGCAACGTTGGTCATGGTGTTTTCCTTTTTCTAGGGTTTTTTCCGGCGGCCTGTCCGGCCGCAGTAGGCCGGGCTCAGCGATAGGTGATGAGCTCCGGCGCCTTCAACAGTTCCAGGTGCACATGATTGTTGAAGGAAGCCAGTGTCACCTCGCTGCCGCGGAACTTCAGGCGGTTGAGCGAGGTGTTGACGATCTGCCAGTTGAGGCCGAAGGCGCTTTCGGCCGGTATGCCGGCCACCAGGTGGAGCAGGGCGGTGATGGTGCCGCCGGAGGTGAACACGGCGATGTTCTGCTTGCGCTCCGCTTCGGCCAGGATGCGCTCCAGGCCGCCGTGAACCTGATCGACGAAGTCCTTCCAGCTCTGCAGGCCCGGCATGTCGTGTTCAGCAGAGACCCAGCGCAACACCAGCCTGGAGAACAGGCGCTGGAATTCGGCGCGATTCTGCGCGCCGTTGCGCAGCACGTGCAGGGCTTCGGGTTCTTCGCTGAGCAGGTCGGGGAGTAGGGCGCGGATCACCGCGTCTGCGTCGAATTCGTTGAAGGCCGGGTCGATCTGGATCGCCGGGGCGCCGAGGCCGGCAGCGTCGTACTGCGCCAGTGCGGCCTGGGCGGTGTGCTGCTGGCGACGCAGGTCACCGCTGTAGCAGCGATCGAGGTGCAGGCCCAGTTGGGCGAGGTGAGCACCCAGCACTTCAGCCTGGCGGACTCCGATGGACGAGAGCACATCGTAGTCGTCGGCACCGAAGGAAGCCTGGCCATGTCGAATCAGGTAGATGCTGCCCACGTACTGGCGTCCCGTGAGGTTGAAAGTTCCGCGAGGGTATGGGGAAGCCAGGGGCCTGTCAACGAAAAAACATACGCTTGTTTGAATGCATTCCCACTGTTTATGAAGACATTTCCCGTCGCTGGCGAGCCGGGGATGGCGCCGTTATGCTTGCTGGTCGTTGCGTCGCCGAAAGGCCGGCGCCAGGAGGGATTACAAGGGGGATACAAGTGGAGTTCTTTGCCGAGTACGCAGGCTTTCTGGCCAGGACCGTCACCGTGCTGGTGGCCATCCTGGTGGTGTTGGCGGCCATTGCCACACTGCGTGGGCGCAATCGCCGCGTCGCCAGCGGCCATCTGGATGTACGCAAGCTCAATGACTTCTACAAGGGCCTGCGCGAGCGCCTGGAGCATTCGGTGCTGGACAAGGCTCAGCTGAAGGCTGTGCGCAAGGCCGAAGCCAAGGCGGCGAAGCAGGCGAAGAAGGCCGGCAGGCACAAGCCTCGGGTGTTCGTGCTGGATTTCGAGGGCGACATCAAGGCGTCGGCCACCGATCACCTGCGTCATGAAGTGACTGCGCTGCTGTCCATGGCCACGGACAAGGATGAAGTGGTGGTGCGCCTGGAAAGCGGTGGCGGCATGGTCCACAGCTATGGCCTGGCGTCTTCGCAGCTGGCGCGCATTCGCGATGCCGGCGTACCGCTCACCGTCTGCGTGGACAAGGTGGCGGCCAGCGGCGGCTACATGATGGCGTGCATTGGCAACAAGATCCTCGCCGCGCCGTTCTCCATCATCGGCTCCATCGGCGTCGTGGCGCAGTTGCCCAACGTGCATCGCCTGCTGAAGAAGCACGACATCGATTTCGAAGTCCTCACCGCTGGCGAGTACAAGCGCACCCTTACCGTATTCGGCGAGAACACCGAAAAGGGCCGGCAGAAGTTCCAGGAAGACCTGGAAGCCACCCACGAGCTGTTCAAGGGGTTCGTCGGTCGCTATCGCTCGCAGCTGGACATGGCCGAGATCGCCACGGGTGAAGTCTGGCTGGGCACGGCCGCGCTGGAGAAGAAGCTGGTGGATGAGCTGTGTACCAGCGATGAATACCTGGCCGCGCGTGCCAGGGACGCCGAGCTGTTCCATCTGCACTTTGCCGCTCGCAAGAGCCTGCAGGAGCGCGTCGGCCTGGCCGCCAGCGTGGCCATCGACCGCGTGCTGCTGAGCTGGTGGGAGCGGCTCGGCCAGCAGCGTTTCTGGTAGCAGGCCGGTTGGCCCGGGCTGGATCAGGCCAGCTCGGGCAACAGCACATCCTGCCAGAGCGAGCGTTGGTAGTGCGGCTTGAAGAAGCCGAAGTGGCCGATGCTCTTCTCACCCACGTCCGCCGGGGCGATGCGTTTGAAGGTCTTTTCCGCCTGGCGATAGAAGCCGTGCAACGACTCGGTGTTGCGTCCGGACATCATCTCGTCGTCGGTGAAGGAGATGGCGGTGATGGGCGTGCGCACCGCGGAATAGGCAGCACGCACGCTCTCACCTTCTGCGCCCACGGCGTACTCCGGGTCCAGGCACCAGCGGCGCCATTGATTGATCACACCCTTGGGCAGGTCGCCTACCATGCCCAGCCGCTTGCCGGGGAAATAGCCGGCCAAGGGTGTCACCAGCGGAGCCACCAGGAACCACAGCAGCCAGACACGGCGACGCAGTTCGGCGGTGTTCTCACGCCAGTAGCCACTACCGGTGGCGATGGTCAGTACCTTGCTGATGCGTTCGGTGCCTTCGACGAAGGGCAGGATCTGCCCGCCCAGGCTGTGGCCGATCCAGTACAGCGGCTTGTCGCCGGCGGCGTTGGCCACCAGCGAGAGCATGGTGCTGCAGTCATGGCGGGCCCAGTCGAGGATGTCCACATCGAGGTCGCGCAGGTGGCCATTGCGCGACTGGCCCATGCCGACGTAGTCGAAGGTGGCGACCAGGTAGCCGCGCTCGGCGAGCCAGGTGGCGAAGGGCGCGTAATAGCGCTGCGGTACACCCATGGCGGGTACTATGAGCACCGCGGCCTGCACTTCACCCTCCGGGCGGAACCAGTTGGCGCTGATGTAGTGGCCGTTGCCGTTGTCGATCCGGGTTTCTGTCGAACTGGTCATTGCATCCGTCCTGGTGTGGAAAGGGCTTCTGGAAATGCACGAACCCCGGCAGTATACGAAAACTAGAAAAGTATTCTAGAAAAATATTCTAGTCTCATCAGAGGACATTCATGGGCCGTCCCTCCCGTAAAGACGACATTCTCCAGGCCGCCCTGGCCTGCTTCAGCGAACAGGGCGTGGATGCCACCACCATCGAGATGATCCGCGACCGCTCCGGCGCCAGCATCGGCAGTCTCTACCACCACTTCGGCAACAAGGAGCGGATCATCGCGGCGCTCTACCTGGAAGGCGTAGGCGGCTACGCGCGCCTGCTGGAGGCGGGTTTTACCAAGGTGGACAGCGCCGAGGCGTGCATCAGGCTGCTGGTGGGTTGCTACGTCGACTGGGTGCTGGCGAATCCGGACTGGGCGCGTTTCATCCTGCATAGCCGGGGGAGGGTGGAGGCGAGCGAGCTGGGCGGGCAGTTGCGCGAAGCCAATCGCCTGCATCACGGGCGCATCGAGGAAGCCCTGCGTCCCTATCGCGAGGCGGGTGCGTTCCGGCCGATGCCGCGGGACTGCTTCGTTTCCGTGGTCATCGGGCCGGTTCAGGACTTCACCCGCAACTGGCTGGCCGGACGCACCCGTACCAGCCTGGCGGATTGCCGCGAGCTGTTCATGCAGGTGGCGTGGGATGCGGTTCGTGCGCCGTGAGCGCGATCCGGGAATGATTTCGCCCCTACAAGGGAATGATTCACCCAACAAAAAGCCCCGGATGCGGGGCTTTTTGTTGCTGCGTCACTCAGGCCGTACGGCGGCGGAACAGCGGCAATGGCTGGTCGCTGGAGGCCTGGTAGACCTCGCTGAAGTCTTCGAAGGCCTTGAGCGCGTCATACGGGTCCTTGTCCGCGCGCAGGGCGAAGGCGTCGAAGCCGCAACGCTTCAGGGCGAACAGCTGGTCGCGCAGCACGTCGCCGATGGCGCGTACTTCACCCTTGTAGCCATAACGCTGGCGCAGCAGGTAGGCGGTGGAGGAGTGACGACCATCGGTGAAGGCCGGGAAGTTCAGCGCGATGACCTGGAAGTATTCCAGCTGGTCGGCGATTTCCTCGATTTCCTCATCGCTGTCCAGCCAGACGCCCAGGCCGCCGTCGCGGGCTTTCAGGGCGTGGGCGTGGTCGCGCCAGAGGGCCAGCGGGACGATGATGTCGTCGCAGTTGGGGACGCCGTCCAGGGTCGCGTCCTTGGCCAGCAGGTGCCAGGTTTCGTCGATTACCTGGCCGTTCTTAATGATTCGCTGCATATACGCGCTCCTTGAACGGGTCGATACCGATACGGCGGAAGGTGTCGAGGAATTGCTCGTCTTCGGTGCGCTGTTCCACGTAGACATTGATGATTCTCTCGATCACGTCGGCCATTTCCTCCTGGGCGAAGGACGGGCCGAGGATCTGCGCCAGGCTGGCGTCACGGCCGGCACTGCCGCCCAGGGAAACCTGGTAGAACTCCTGGCCTTTCTTGTCCACGCCGAGGATGCCGATGTGGCCCACGTGGTGGTGGCCGCAGGCGTTCATGCAGCCGGAAATGTTCAGGTCGAGGTCGCCGATGTCGAACAGGTAGTCCAGGTCGTCGAAGCGGCGCTGGATGGCTTCGGCCACCGGGATCGACTTGGCGTTGGCCAGGGAGCAGAAGTCACCACCAGGGCAGCAGATGATGTCGGTCAGCAGGCCCACGTTCGGGGTGGCGAAACCGAATTCGCGCAGTTCGCCCCACAGGGTGAACAGCTGGGACTGCTCGACGTCGGCCAGGATGATGTTCTGGTTATGGCTGTTGCGCACTTCACCGAAGCTGTAGCGATCGGCCAGGTCGGCGATGGCGTCCAGCTGCTTGTCGGTGACGTCGCCAGGCGCCACGCCGGTGGGCTTGAGCGACAGGGTCACTGCGGCGTAGCCGGGCTTCTTGTGCGCAACGACGTTGCGCGCACGCCAGCGGGCGAAGCCGGGGTGCTCGGCGTCCAGGGCGGCGAGGGCGGCGTCCTGGTCTTCCAGGGCCTTGTACGACGGATCGACGAAGTGCTTGGCAACGCGTGCCACTTCGGCCTCGGTGAGCGTGGTGGGGCCGCCCTTCAGGTGGGCCCATTCGGCGTTCACGCGCTCGGCGAAGACTTCGGGAGTCAGTGCCTTGACGAGGATCTTGATACGCGCCTTGTACTTGTTATCGCGACGGCCATAGCGGTTGTACACACGCAGGATGGCATCGAGATAGCTGAGCAGGTGCTGCCAGGGCAGGAATTCATTGATGAAGCTGCCCACCACCGGGGTACGGCCAAGGCCGCCACCAACGGACACGCGGAAGCCCAGCTCACCGGCTTCGTTCTTCACCGCTTCCAGGCCGATGTCATGCACCTCGATGGCGGCGCGGTCGCTCACGGCGCCATTGACGGCAATCTTGAACTTGCGTGGCAGGTGGGAGAATTCCGGGTGGAAGGTGGACCACTGGCGGATGATCTCGCACCAGGGGCGCGGGTCGACGATTTCGTCACGGGCAACGCCGGCGAACTGGTCGGTGGTGGTGTTGCGGATGCAGTTGCCGCTGGTCTGGATGGCGTGCATCTGCACGGTGGCCAGTTCGGCGAGGATTTCCGGCACGTCTTCCAGTTCCGGCCAGTTGAACTGGACGTTCTGGCGGGTGCTGATGTGGGCGTAACCCTTGTCGTAGTCGCGAGCGATCTGAGCCAGCTTGCGCACCTGTACGGAAGAAAGCAGGCCATAGGGCACGGCGATGCGCAGCATGGGCGCGTAGCGCTGGATGTACAGGCCGTTCTGCAGGCGCAGCGGGCGGAACTCCTCACCCGAAAGCTCGCCTTCCAGATAGCGTCGGGTCTGATCGCGGAACTGCTTGACGCGGTCCTCGACGATCCGTTGATCGTACTCGTCGTATACGTACATGAAAAATCCTGTTGTCAGGCTGCTTACAGCTTTTCTGCGCGCACGGCCGCGCACTCCCCGCGGAGGCGGAGGAAGATACCAGTTAGTGGTTATGCGCAAAAGTGATGTTTGAGTATATGTAAAGAACCAGAAGTTATGGTTCTGGGCGGGTGCATAACCCTTCGGCTTGAGGCGTTGCGGGGCTTGGTCTTTACTCGAAATGCAAGCCGCCTATAACCACAACAACCGGGGGACGCCATGACTGAACATTCCGAACACACCAGCCGCGACAGCAAGGTCGATGCCTGGGCCATCTTCTTCCTGATCCTGATTGCCGTTTCCACTGCTGTTTTCTGGGTCAGCCACCAATAAGGGGCATGCGGGGGGCGGAGCGTTTTATCCCTGGTCCGCCCCGTCATCTCCGGTTGCCCTGCGATAAGCAGTTATACTGCGCGGCTGCTTATTCAGGGTGTTGGAATGAAAGGACGTTGTGCCTCCCTTCTGTTTTGCCTCTGCCTGGGGCTCAGTCAGTCTCTGAGCGCCGCTTCGGTGGTGTTTCTCAATCCGGGCCGGACCCACGAACCCTTCTGGGCCAGCTATGCGCAGTTCATGCAGGCAGCTGCCGACGATCTGGGCATGGAGCTGGAAATCCGCTTCGCCGAACGCGACCTGGAACGGATGCTCGACCAGGCTCGCGAAGTGCTGCGGGGCGAGAATCGCCCTGATTACCTCGTATTCGTCAACGAGCAGTACGCTGGGCCGGAAATCCTGCGGCTGGCCCGCGGCAGCGGGGTCAAGCTGTTCGCGGTGAACAGCAGTCTGACGCCTGACCAGCAGTCCGTGACCGGCGGCACCCGCGAGCGTTACCCGGACTGGATCGGCAGCATGGTTCCCAACGATGAGGAAGCCGGCTACCTGATGGCGCGTACGTTGCTGGAACAACAGGCGCGCCGGACCCCCGGCCAACCTTTCGACGTGTTGGCGTTTTCCGGCATCAAGCAGACACCCGCCGCCCAGCGTCGTGAGCAGGGGCTGATGGCCGCCCTCGCCGAGTTCCCCCAGGCCCGCCTGCGCCAGCTGGTCTACAGCGAGTGGAATCGTGAGCGTGCCTACGACCAGGCCATGCAACTGTTCCAGCGTTATCCGAAGGTGAATGTCGTGTGGTCGGCCAACGATGAAATGGCCTTTGGTGCGATGAAGGCAGCCACCGAGTTGGGGCGCAAGCCGGGGCAGGACATGTACTTCTCCGGCCTGAACAATTCCGCGGAAGTCCTGCACGCCTATCTAGACGGGCAGATCAGCGCCCTGGTCAGTGGCCACTTCACCCTTGGTGGCTGGGCCATGGTGCTGCTGCATGACTACGACGCTGGTGTGGACTTTGCCCGGCACGGGGGCAAGGATCGAGAAGTGCGGCTGTTCATGGCCCTGGACCGGGACAGCGCGAAGCGCCTGCTGCGGCGCATCGAGCAGCAGGGCTACGACCTGGATTTCCGCGCCTTCAGCCTGGTCGGCAAGAAGGCTGCGACGGACTACCGCTTCTCCCTGGAGCCGCTGATCGACTGAGGCTCACACCCCGGCGAGGTGCAGTATCACTTTCACCAGTCCGAACAGCAGCAGCACGAAGATCGCGGTGAACAGCACCCCGAGCACGATGAAGTGGCTGGGCTTGCCGCGGCTGAAGTCGCGGGCTCGATTCTTCCCGCTCTGCACGCCGAAGGCCGCTGCCAGCACGCTCTGCAGCATCTCGCGGAAGCTCAGGGGTTGATCGTGGTTCTTGTCGTTCATGGGCACCTCCTGCGCTGAGCTTAGCTCGTCGGCCGGGAAATGCTGTCTGGTCGTTCAGGAGGCCGAGCGGTGCAGGCGGCGGGTATTGACCAAATCCACGGCGCGGGCACGCAACTGGCCGCAACCGCCTTCGACGTCCTGGCCGGCGGAGTTGCGCACCTTGGTGAGGATGCCGCGGCTGTGCAGGTAGCGAACCATCTGCACGATGCGCTCGCCGTCCGGGCGCTGGTACTCGTCCGCATCCAGGCTGTTGTAGGGGATGAGGTTCATCACCGCGTACTTGCCCTTGAGCAGGCGCAGGATGCCGTCCATTTCTTCCTGGCTGTCGTTGATGCCCTTGAGCAGCGTCCACTGGTACTGGATGGGATAGCCGATGCTGCGGGCATAGCGTTCGCCCAGCTCCACCAGTTCGTCCGGGGTAATGCGCGGCGCCCTGGGCAGCAGTTGCTCGCGCAGGTCGGCCCGGGTGGTGTGCAGCGATAGCGCCAGCGCCGGCTTGACCCGCTCCCGCGGCAGGCGCTCGAAGACGCGCATGTCGCCCACGGTGGAGAACACCAGGTTCTTGTGGCCGATGCCGCCATCGGTGCCCAGCAGGTCGATGGCTTCGAGCACGTTATCCAGGTTGTGCGCCGGCTCGCCCATTCCCATGAACACTACCTTCTTCACTGGCCGGAAGCGGCGGGCGAGGGCGACCTGGGCGACGATCTCGGCACTGCCCACCTGGCGCAGCAGGCCACTCTTGCCGGTCATGCAGAACACGCAGCCCACTGCGCAGCCGACCTGGGTGGAAACGCAAAGACCGTCGCGGGGCAGCAGCACGCTTTCCACCATCTGGCCGTCGCGCAGCGCCACCAACAGCCGGGCAGAACCGTCGACGCCGGGGTGTTCTGAACGCAGGGTTGCCAGGGAGGCCAGTTCCTCGGCCAGCGCCGGCAGGCCTTCACGGACGCTCAGAGGCAGGAAGTGCTCGGTGTGCTGGCGACGGGTGCCGGCGTCCAGGGGCTTGCCCTGCAGCCAGGCACGCACCACCCGCCCGCGATGGACGGGGAGGGCACCGAGGTCGGCGAGTCGCTGGTGAATATCGGGGATTCGCATGGGGCGCGCATCCTACCACTGTCCCCGAAGCGGTGGCAGACCCGCCGAGCGCTGTATGTGACTCAGGGCGCCTCGACGCTGATGGCCAGCGCGGAGGTCATGCGTATGACCACTTCCTGGTTGAGATAGACCAGCTTCAGCTCAATGTCCGGCCGCACCCGCACGACCTTGCGGGTACCGTCGGCGAACTGCAGCGTAGCGGTGTGCTGGGTGGTGTCGATGGCCTTGACCACGGCAGTGATTTCCACGGTGTTGGCGACCAGCATGCCTGGCTTGTCACCTTCAGGCGTGGTTGCCGCCAGGCCGGCGGCGCCATCTTCCGTGGCACTGCCTGGTGCGCGCAGCTCGATCACGCGTTCATGGGTCACCACAGCGTTTACCCGATCGCCCACCTTCAACTGCGAGAAATTGCGCATCTCCGGGACCGCATTGAAGGTCTGGCGATTGCCCAGTTCGTCCTCGAGGGTGAAGGTGCGCTTCTTCGGGTCGACGGCCTGTACCACTGCCGAGATCTGCTCGGTTTCGGACACGACGCTACCGGGCACGCCCTGGGCGTAGGCCTCGGCCGAGCTGGTGGTGGCGGTCAGTCCCTCGTTTTCCGCATGGCTGGTGCAGGCCGTGAGCAGGCTGAGGGTAATCAGGAGGGCGGGAATGCGGCTGGTGTCGAGCATGAGATGTCCACCTTGGTCGATCGGGTTCCATGAAGGCTGGATGCGCGGCGGGCGGTCGTTCCGTTTCAACCGGGAGCCTGCCTGGTCGTCTTCTTCAGCGTAGGCGAGGTTGCGGCAGTTGCCTCCGTGCTATCCTCGCGCGCTGTTTGATCCAGCGATTCGGGAGTTGTCCATGAAGTTCATCCATCAACGCGAGCACCTCAACGAGGGTGACCTGGTCGTCATCCAGTGCTCGCAGACCTGCAACATCCGACTGATGAACGACTCGAACTTCCGCAGCTTCAAGAACGGTGCCCGCCACAATTACATCGGCGGCGCGTTCGACCGTTTCCCGGCGAAGATCGTGGTCCCCAGCACCGGTTTCTGGAACGTCACCCTTGACACCGTCACCCGCCGCGCCATCAGCGTGACGCGCAAGCCCAACTTCCAGTGGTCGATCAAGTTCGTGCGTCGTAGCAAGGGCTGATTCCTGCACCCAACAAAAAGCCCCGAAATCTCGGGGCTTTTTCGTTTTCGGTGAGATTTGTCTTGTGTGGAATTCATTCGCAAATGAATTCGCACACAAGCCCCCGGCCGGATCAGTTCTCGTATCCCAGATTCGGTGCCAGCCAGCGCTCGCTCACGGCCTGGTCCTGGCCCTTGCGTTTACTGTAGCTCTCGATCTGGTCGCGTTCGACTTTGCCGACAGCGAAGTACTGGGCCTCGGGGTGGGCGAAGTACCAGCCGCTGACCGCCGCCGCCGGGAACATGGCGTAGTGCTCGGTGAGGGTGACGCCGGAGACGCCTTGCGGATCGAGCAGGTGGAAGAGGGTGCCTTTCTCGGTGTGGTCCGGGCAGGCCGGGTAGCCGGGAGCGGGGCGGATGCCCTTGTACTGCTCCTTGATCAGCGCCTCGTTGTCCAGATGCTCGTCGGCCGCGTAGCCCCAATGTTCCTTGCGCACGCGCTCGTGCAGCCATTCGGCGCAGGCCTCGGCCAGGCGGTCGGCCAGGGCCTTTACCATGATGGCGCTGTAGTCGTCGCCCTTGGCTTCGTACTGCTTGGCCAGTTCCTCGGCGCCGATGCCGGCGGTGGTGATGAAACCACCTACGTAGTCGGTGATGCCGCTTTCCCTGGGCGCTACGTAGTCGGCCAGGCAGAGGTTCGGCTTGCTGTCAGGCTTGATGGTCTGCTGGCGCAGGTGGTGCAGGCGCGCCAGGGGCTTGCCGTGGCCGTCGTAGACTTCGATGTCGTCGTGGTCCACCTGGTTGGCCGGCCAGAAGCCGAACACCGCACGGGCCTTGATCAGTTTGCCGTCGATCAACTGCTTGAGCATCGCCTGGGCGTCGTTGAACAGCGCCGTGGCCGCTTCACCCACCACTTCATCGGTGAGGATGCGCGGGTACTTGCCGGCCAGATCCCAGGAGATGAAGAAGGGGGTCCAGTCGATGTATTGGGCCAGCACCGCCAGGTCGATGTCCTCCAGCACCTGGACGCCGGTGAAGCTCGGCTTGGCGACCTGGTAGGAAGCCCAGTCGAACTGCGGCTTGTTGGCCAGGGCGTCGGCGTAGGCCAGGCGCTCGGTACGGGCGGCGCGGTTGGCGGTGCGCTCGCGGACCTCGGCATATTCCTCGCGCAGCTTGCGGGTGTATTCCGGCTTCATCTCCTTCGACAGCAGGGTGGTGGCCACACCCACCGCGCGGGAGGCGTCGGTGACGTAGACCACGGCGTCATTGCTGTACTGCGGGTCGATCTTCACCGCCGTATGCGCCTTGGAGGTGGTGGCGCCGCCGATCATCAGCGGCAGGTTGAAGCCCTGGCGCTGCATCTCCTTGGCGACATGGACCATCTCGTCCAGGGACGGTGTGATCAGGCCGGACAGGCCGATGATGTCGCACTTCTGCTCGCGGGCGGTCTGCAGGATCTTCTCCGCCGGCACCATCACGCCGAGGTCGACGATGTCGTAGCCGTTACAGCCCAGTACGACGCCCACGATGTTCTTGCCGATGTCGTGCACGTCGCCTTTCACGGTGGCCATGAGGATCTTGCCCTTGGCTTCGGGCTTGTCGCCTTTCTCCGCTTCGATGAAGGGGATGAGGTGGGCCACGGCCTGCTTCATCACGCGGGCGGATTTCACCACCTGGGGCAGGAACATCTTGCCGGCGCCGAACAGGTCGCCGACCACGTTCATGCCGGCCATCAGCGGGCCTTCGATCACTTCGATGGGGCGCGCGCACTTCTGGCGGCATTCTTCGGTGTCTTCCACGATGAAGGTGGTGATGCCCTTGATCAGCGCATGTTCCAGGCGCTTCTCGACGCTGAAGCCGCGCCATTCCTCGCTTTCGGCTTCCTTCACCGCGCCGCCGCCACGGTAGTTGTCGGCGATGGCCAGCAAGGCCTCGGTGCTGCCCTCGTGGCGGTTGAGTACTACGTCTTCGACCTTGTCGCGCAGTTCGGCGGGGATCTCGTCGTAGATTTCCAGCTGGCCGGCGTTGACGATGCCCATGGTCAGGCCGTTCCTGATGGCGTGGTAGAGGAACACCGAGTGGATCGCTTCACGCACCGGGTTGTTGCCGCGGAAGGAGAAGGACACGTTGGACACGCCGCCGGACGACAGCGCATAGGGCAGATTGTCGCGGATGAAGGCGCAAGCCTCGATGAAGTCCACCGCGTAGTTGTTGTGTTCCTCGATGCCGGTGGCCACGGCGAAGATGTTCGGATCGAAGATGATGTCTTCCGGTGGGAAGCCCACTTCGTTGACCAGGATGTCGTAACTGCGCTGGCAGATTTCCTTCTTCCGCGCGGCGGTATCGGCCTGGCCGACTTCGTCGAAGGCCATCACCACTACGGCAGCGCCGTAGCGCTTGCACAGGCGGGCGTGGTGCTTGAACGCCTCGACGCCTTCCTTCATGGAGATGGAGTTGACGATGCCCTTGCCCTGGATGCATTTCAGGCCCGCTTCGATCACTTCCCACTTGGAAGAGTCGATCATGATCGGCACGCGGGAAATGTCCGGCTCGCCGGCGATCAGGTTGAGGAAGGTGACCATGGCCGCCTGGGAGTCGAGCATCCCTTCGTCCATGTTGATGTCGATCACCTGGGCACCCGCTTCCACCTGTTGCAGGGCCACTTCCAGGGCTTCGGTGTAGTTCTCTTCACGGATCAGGCGGGCGAACTTCGCGCTGCCGGTGATGTTGGTGCGCTCGCCGACGTTCACGAACAGCGAGTTACGGTCGATGGTGAAAGGTTCCAGGCCCGAGAGGCGGCAGGCCTTGGGGATGTCCGGGATCACCCGTGGCGGGTACTTGGCAACGGCCTCGGCGATGGCCTGGATGTGCGGCGGGGTGGTGCCGCAGCAGCCGCCGACGATGTTGAGCAGGCCGCTGGCGGCGAACTCTTCCACCACTTCGGCCATCTGCGCCGGGCTTTCGTCGTATTCGCCGAAGGCGTTGGGCAGGCCGGCGTTGGGGTGCGCCGAGACGTGGGTTTCGGCCTTGGCCGCCAGCTCCGCCAGATAGGGGCGCAGTTCCTTGGCGCCAAGGGCGCAGTTCAGGCCGATGGAGATCGGCTTGGCGTGGCGCACCGAGTTCAGGAAGGCCTCGGTGGTCTGGCCGGAGAGGGTGCGGCCGGAGGCGTCGGTGATGGTGCCGGAGATCATGATCGGCAGCTCGACGCCCAGTTCCTCGAACACGCCTTGCACGGCGAAGATCGCCGCCTTGGCGTTGAGGGTGTCGAAGATGGTTTCGATCAGGATCAGGTCGGAGCCGCCTGCGATCAGGCCCCTGGTGGCTTCGCTGTAGTTCTCCACCAGCTCGTCGAAGGTGACGTTGCGGTAGCCGGGATTGTTCACGTCCGGGGAAATCGAGCAGGTACGGCTGGTCGGGCCGAGCACGCCGGCAACGAAGCGCGGCTTGGCCGGATTCTCGGCGGTCTTGGCATCGGCCACTTCACGGGCCAGGCGCGCGCCTTCGACGTTCAGTTCGTACACCAGCTCTTCCATGCCGTAGTCGGCCTGGGACACGCGGGTGGCGTTGAAGGTGTTGGTCTCGAGGATGTCCGCGCCGGCGTCCAGGTAGGCCTTCTCGATGGCCTGGATCACGTCCGGGCGGGTCAGCAGCAGCAGGTCGTTGTTGCCTTTTACGTCGCTTGGCCAGTCGGCGAAGCGGGCACCGCGGTAGTCCTCTTCCTGCAGCTTGTAGCTCTGGATCATGGTGCCCATGCCGCCGTCGAGGATCAGGATGCGCTCTTTGAGCGCCTGTTGCAGGGCTTGCTGGCGGGCGATGCGGTCGGACATGGGAACTACCTGAAGGTGGCGTGAACAAAGGCGAGGATGATAGCAAAACCTTAGTAATTTTTAGCTTGTCCGCCATTTCCATGAATTTCATTCATGTTGGTGCGGGGGCGAATTCGCCGCGCCATCCCGCAAGCCACTAGAATCCGCCTATTCACTCCTCACGGATCGAGTCATGTCGCTGCGTACCCTTGCTTCGTTGTTTGTCCTGTTCATGCTGTGGATGCGCCCGACAGTGGCTGAGGAGCTGTCCTACAGCCGCGACGTCCAGCCGATCTTCACGCAGAAGTGCGTGGCCTGCCATGCCTGTTACGACTCGCCTTGCCAGCTCAACCTGGGCAGTGCCGAGGGGGCTGCGCGGGGTGCCAGCAAGCTGCCGGTGTACGACGGCGGCCGTACCAGGGCGCAGGAAACCACTCGCCTGTACTTCGACGCGCAGGGCGCCGAGGCCTGGCAACGCAAGGGCTTTCATTCCGTGCTCGACGCCAATGGCGCCCAGGCCGCGCTGATGGCGCGGATGCTGGAGCTGAGCCGGTCGAATCCGCCGCAAGCCAATGCCAAGCTGCCAGCTGACCTCGATATCGGTATCAATCGCCAGAACCTGTGCCCGCTGCCCGGGGAGTTCGACGACTACGCCCGCAAGCACGCCCGTGCCGGCATGCCGTTCGCGGTGACCGGCCTCAGCGACGCTGAATACCAGACCCTGCAACGCTGGCTGGCCCAGGGCGCCCCGGTCGAGGAGCGGGCTGTGCAGCCCAGCGCCGCCGAGGCGCGCCAGGTGGCCGCGTGGGAAAACCTGCTCAATGCGCCGGGCGCCCGTGAGGCGCTGGTGGGGCGCTGGCTGTTCGAGCACCTGTTCCTTGCGCACCTTTATTTCGAGGGCGGCGAGCCGGGGCACTTCTTCCAGCTGGTGCGATCGCGCACGCCCAGCGGCCAGCCGATCGACCCCATCGCCACGCGTCGCCCGAACGAAGATCCGGGCAACACCTTCTACTACCGTCTCTGGCCCATCCAGGGCGTGATCGTGCACAAGACCCACATCACGTATCCGCTGAGCGCGGCGAAGCTGGCGCGGGTCAAGGAGCTGTTCTTCAGTGGTGATTGGGCCGCCGACCAGGTGCCCGGCTACGGCGCCCAGCGCCGCGCCAACCCCTTCGAGACCTTCCAGGCCATTCCGGCGCAGGCGCGCTACCAGTTCATGCTGGATAACGCCGAGTACTTCGTGCGGACTTTCATTCGAGGCCCCGTCTGCCGTGGCCAGATCGCCACCGACGTGATCCGCGACAACTTCTGGACACTGTTCCAGGCCCCGGCCCACGACCTGTATATCATCGATGCCGAGTACCGCGAGCAGGCGACGCCGCTGCTGGCGATGCCGGGGCAGTTCGACGAGATCGGCGACCTGCTGGGGCTGTGGCGCAGCTACCGCGACAAGCGCAACCAGTACGAAGCGCTGCGCATGGAGGCTTATGCGGATGCACCGCTGCCAAGCTGGTCACATATCTGGACCGGCAACGACAACGCGCTGCTATCGATCTTCCGTCAGCATGACAGCGCTTCTGTGCGCAAAGGCCTGATCGGCGAGATTCCGCAGACCATCTGGTGGATGGACTATCCGCTGTTCGAGCGCACCTACTACCAGTTGGTGGTCAACTTCGACGTGTTCGGTAATGTCTCCCACCAGGCACAGACGCGGCTGTACTTCGACCTGATCCGCAATGGCGCCGAGGTGAACTTCCTCCGCCTGATGCCTGCCGGGTCCCGGGCGGCGCTGCTCGGCGACTGGTACCAGAAGAGCGGCAAGGTGAAGATGTGGCTGGACTACCAGAGCATCGACAAGACCACCCCGAGTGCTCTCGCCTTGCCCGAACAGGACCCCAAGCGTGCGTTCGCCCAGGAGCTGCTGTCGCGCTACGCCGGGATCAACGCAAGGCCCGACCCGATCAACCGTTGCATCGATGGCCGTTGCTTCCGGCCGGGCGTCGAACGCGAACTGCAGGACGTGGAACAGGTTCTCAGCCGCCTGGTGAGCCGGCCGGCTGCAGGGCTCAAGGTGATCGAGCAACTGCCGGAGGCAACCTTGTTGCGAGTCGAAACCGCCGATGGGCGCCGCGAGATCTACAGCCTCCTGCGCAACCGTGCCCACAGCAACGTGGCCTTCATGCTCGGCGAAGCGCTGCGTTACCAGCCGGGGCTGGACACCCTGACGCTGTACCCCGGTGTGCTCTCCAGCTACCCGAACTTCATCTTCAACCTCAAGGCGGGGGAGGTGGAGGCCTTCGTCTCTGCCCTGGAACAGGCGAAGGACGATTTGGCATTCGAGAAGGTGGTGGAGCGCTGGGGCATCCGTCGCACCCACCCGGAATTCTGGTCCTACTTCCATGACCTGGCGGCTTTCATCCGCGAAACCGAGCCGGTGGAGGCGGGAGAGCTGGATATGAATCGCTATCAGAATCTTTGACGAGAATAATTCCTACCAAATTGGTAGGGCTTTAACCCCTGTTCCCCTTTGGCGTACACTGCGCCCATGTTTGCGAGGAGTTGCCATGAGCGCTATCACCATTACCCAAGCTGCCCAGGATTATCTGGCTGACCTGCTGGAGAAGCAGAACACCCCGGGCATCGGTATTCGTATCTTCATCACCCAGCCAGGTACCCAGTACGCCGAAACCTGCATCGCCTATTGCAAGCCGGGCGAGCAGAAGCCGGAAGACAGCGCCCTGGCACTGGCTGCGTTCACCGCCTGGATCGACGGCATCAGCGAGCCTTTCCTGGAAGACGCTATCGTCGACTACGCCACCGACCGCATGGGCGGCCAGCTGACCATCAAGGCGCCGAACGCCAAGGTGCCGATGGTCAACGAAGACAGCCCGCTCAATGAGCGCATCAATTACTACCTGCAGACCGAGATCAACCCCGGCTTGGCCAGCCACGGCGGCCAGGTGAGCCTGGTGGACGTGGTCGAGGAAGGCATTGCCGTGCTGCGTTTCGGCGGCGGCTGCCAGGGCTGCGGCATGGTCGACATGACCCTGAAAGATGGCGTCGAGAAAACCCTGATGGAGCGTATCCCAGAGCTCAAGGGTGTGCGTGACGTCACCGACCACAGCAATCGCGAAAACGCCTACTACTAAGGCGCGAGCGAAACGGGAAAGGCGACCTTCGGGTCGCCTTTTTCATGGGCTCTGCGGGAGTGAATTCGCCCCCACAGGGGTGTATACGGGCCTAAAGGCCTGCGCGGACAACCCCCTCTCCCGCTTGCGGGCGAGGGCAGCCCGCGGACTTCAGGATGCGCTGCTTGGACGCGGGATACCTGGCCAGCTTGGCGACGGGGCGGATTGGTCGCCGCACCAGTTCGCCGCCGCAGTTGGGGCAGGTTCCGTGCAGGCGCTGATCGGCACAGTCACGGCAGAAGGTGCATTCGAACGAGCAAATCAGGGCCTCGGTTGACTCCGGGGGCAGATTCTTGTCGCAGCATTCGCAGTTGGGGCGCAGTTCGAGCATGGCGGAATCCTCAGTCGAAGGTCGGGCGTCCGAAGCGCTCCGCGTACTCCTGCGGACTCACGGACAGGTGCTTGTGAAAGGTGCGGCGCAGGTTTTCCGGATGACCGAAGCCGGTCAGGCGCGCCACCGTGGCGATGGAGGCCTGGGCGTCCTGCAGCAGGCTGCGGGCGGCCTCCAGGCGGACGCGTTCGACGTATTGGCCGGGGCCTATGCCCAGTTCCCGGGAAAAAGTGCGCGACAGGCTGCGCGGCGCCATCTTCGCCTGAGCCGCGAGCGCTTCGAGGGACAGGTCGCCGCCGAGGTTGGCCGGGATCCACTCCAGCAGCGCGGCCAGCCTGGGAGTGCGGCTGGGTTCCGGGGCGAGTAGGGCGCTAAACTGCGCCTGGCCACCGGGACGACGCAGGAACAGCACCAGTCGGCGAGCCACTGCCAGCGCCATGGGCCGGCCGAGGTCCGCTTCCACCAGGGCCAGCGCCAGGTCGATGCCGGAGGTGACGCCAGCGGAGGTGAACACATGGGCGTCGCCATCCCGACCTTGAGGGTCGTAGGTGTGCAGACGGTCGGCTTGCACTTCCACCGATCTATGGCCGCTCAGGGCCTCCACGTCCGACCAGTGGGTCGTGGCCTTGCGCCCGTCCAGCAATCCGGCCGCCGCCAGGACCAGGGCGCCTGAACAGATGGAGCCCAGGCGTCGTACCTGCGGCTCTGCCTGGCGCAGCCAGTCCAGCAAGGCCGCGTCCTCGCATAGCGGGGCCATCTCCATTCCGCCGGGAATCAGCAGCGTGTCCAGGCTTGCCAGGTCGAATTCTCGCCAAGCTTGCTCGGCCACCAGCGCGAAGCCGGCGGAGGTCTTCACCGGCCCCGCTTCGGGGCCGAGCAGATGCAGCACGTAGCACGGTGGCAGTCCTTGGCGCTGGCGCTCGACATTGGCCGAGGCGAATACCTGCAGCGGCCCGGTGACATCCAGGCTCATGACGTCGGCGAAGGCGAGGCAGGCGATATGGCGAATCGGTTCCATGACGATCTCGGGGGAAGAGATGACGTCAGTCTGCAGCGAACGGTGGGTGGCAACAATGACAATAAGCCCACAGATCTAGCCAGGTCTGACGAAATCCTCGGCCTGGTCAGGAGGCTGGATTCAGTGCGTGGGGGGAGGGGAGGAAAGCGGGAGGGAAAAGCAGCCGGGGCGAGCAGGGGGCCTGCCCGCCGCGCATTGGGCACTGGTGCTGGAGTCTTACTCCGGCATCGTCCAGGGCTCGAGGTTGTAGCCCTGGCGGCTCAGCTCCTCGCGGGATTGCTTGAGGATGCTTGCCAGCTGCTCCGGATCGGAATAGGTGCTGCATGGAATCTTCGAACGACCAAGCAGACGGGTATTGGTGCGGTCGATCACGCTGATGCTCAGTTCACCGGTACCGTCTTGCAGGGCCCAGGCAACGCACTGGAAGGGTTTGAATGCACGGCCGGCGATGATCAGTGCTTCGTTGAAACGCAGCGGAGTGTTCATGGGAGCAGGTCTCTCCATATTGTGCCCAATGAAGGTGACGGCGCGGCTTCAGCCCTTTGTTACACCGTCGTGAATGTGGATGGCGAGACCCGACCAATAAGTCACAGCGCGTCGTGAAAAACTAAATTTTTGTCGCGCAAATGAATGGGTAAGCGGCTTTTGTACCCGCTGTTGTGCATTTTGCACGATGCGATGGGTATACAGAGCGCAGCCGGCATTGTTCCGGATCGCTCCCTGCAAGGCGCGCGATGTACCGCCCGGGCTCCTGCCAGTATCATCGGCAGCCGTTCGAGGTTGCCTACAGCGAGTATTGCCGTGCCCGTCCTGAATCGCTTTTTTCGTCCCGTCCTTGTTGCCGCCTGCGTGGCCGCACTGGCCGGTTGTGCCGCCCAGTCGCTGTCGTCGAAGCTGCGGGCGGGGCCTGAGCGGGTCGAGCTGAATGGTGTTCCCTTCTTCGCCCAGAACGCCTACCAGAGTGCACCGGCTTCGCTGGCCGCCCTGCTGACCCAGCAGGGGGACGAGGTGACGCCGGGCATGGTCGAGAAGGAGTTGCAGCTGCCGCAGAAGGAGGCATCCCTGCGCGAAGGGCTGGCGGCGACCGCGCGTCAGCACGGCCTGATCGTCTATCCGCTGGGCAACCGGCTGGATGACCTGCTGGAGCAGGTTTCCGCCGGCAATCCGGTGCTGGTGCACCTGCGTGAAGGCTTCGGCTGGATGCCCTCGTGGCGCTATGCATTGCTGGTCGGCTACGACCGCACCAACCAGCAGGTGCTGCTGCGTCAGGGCCATAAGCGTCGCGCGGTGATGAGCTTCAGGGAGTTCGAGGCGGATTGGACGGAGGCGGACCATTGGGCGGTGCTGGTGCAGGCGCCGAATCAATTGCCGGCGTCGGTGGAGCGGGCGCGTTGGCTGAAGGCGGCGGATGAGCTCGCGGCGGCGGGCCAGGTCAACGCCGCGAAAATGGCGCGCCTGCAGATGCCTTGAGCAAGTTATTGGCGAAATGAAAAACGGCGCCCTGGGGCGCCGTTTTCGTTGCGGGCGGATCAGACGCCCAGCTTGTCACGCATGGTGTAGTACCAGGCGCCCATCGCAGTGAAGGGTACGCGGAACATGCGGCCACCCGGGAAGGGGTAGTGTGGCAGGCTGGCAAAGGCGTCGAAGCGCTCGGCCTGGCCGCGCAGGGTTTCGGCGATCACCTTGCCCGCGATGTGGGTGTAGGTCACGCCGTGGCCGCTACAGCCCTGGGAGTAGTAGATGTTGTCGCCGATCCGGCCGACCTGGGGCAGGCGCGACAGGGTCAGCAGGAAGTTGCCGGTCCAGGCGAAGTCGATCTTCACGTTCTTCAGCTGCGGGAAGGTCTTCAGCATCTTCGGGCGGATGATGGCTTCGATGTTCGCCGGGTCGCGAGCACCGTAGACCACGCCGCCGCCGTAGATCAGGCGCTTGTCGCCGGAGAGGCGGTAGTAGTCCAGCAGATAGTTGCAGTCCTCGACGCAGTAGTCCTGCGGCAACAGGCTCTTGGCCAGTTCATCGGACAGCGGCTCGGTGGTGATCACCTGGGTGCCGCACGGCATGGACTTGCTGGCCAGCTCCGGAACCAGGTTGCCCAGGTAGGCATTGCCGGCCACAACCACGAACTTGGCCTTCACGCGGCCTTTCGGGGTGTGCACCACCGGGTTGGCGCCGCGCTCGATACGGGTCGCAGGGCTCTGCTCGTGGATCAGGCCGCCGAGGGATTCCACAGCCGCGGCTTCACCCAGGGCCAGATTGAGCGGATGGATGTGACCACCGCTCATGTCCAGCATGCCGCCGATATAGTTGTCGGTGGCGACGACTTCACGGATGCGCTTGGCGTCCAGCAGTTCCAGCTGGTTGTGGCCGAAGCGTTCCCAGAGCTTCTTCTGGGCTTCCAGGTGACCCATCTGCTTCTTGGTGAAGGCTGCGAATACACCGCCGTCCTTCAGGTCGCACTGGATGTTGTACTTCTTGATGCGGTCGCGAATGATGCGGCCGCCTTCGAAGGCCATGTCGGCCATCAGCCTGGCGTTCTTCGGATTCGCGGTGCGCTCGATAGCATCGATGTCGCGGCTGTAGCTGTTGACGATCTGGCCGCCGTTGCGACCTGACGCGCCGAAGCCCACCTTGGCGGCTTCAAGTACGGTGACCTTGAAGCCACTCTCCAGAAGGAAGAGGGCCGTGGAGAGGCCGGTATAGCCTGCGCCGATGATGCAGACGTCGGTTTCGGTCTCACCTTGCAGTTCGGGGCGTGCCGGCGCCGGGTTGGCCGAGAACGCGTAATAGGACTGGGGGTAGGGAGTGTGCGTCATAATGAAATCTCTGTTTTTTATTTTTTACAGATGAGATGATGCTACCTGACTTGAAACGGGTCGGCTAGTGCCTGTGCAAAATATTCAACGAGGCGATGAACAGTAAAAAATCCACTTTTTCAGAGAGTTAGCGAAAAAAGGTGTTGACAGGGAAAAGTTAGTCCGTAGAATGCGCACCCATCGAAGGCACATAGCTCAGTTGGTTAGAGCACCACCTTGACATGGTGGGGGTCGTTGGTTCGAGTCCAATTGTGCCTACCAAATTCGATAAAAAAGGGTCACTCAGGTGGCCCTTTTTTATTGGGCGCTTGTCGGGTCTCCGGCTTTCTGCAAGCATCCCGCTCTTCATTACCTCCAGTGACTCTGGTTCGGTCATGGTTGGCCCCAAGGCTCCTGCCACCGTATGGCAGGCATACCACCGAATCGCGTACTGGCTCATCCCAACCCATGTGGCCTTTGGTAGAGGTCACCACTAGGAGAGGAGGCGCCATGCCCATCATCACTCTTCCTGACGGCAGTCAGCGTACTTTCGATAATCCCGTTACCGTGCTCGAGGTGGCCCAGTCCATCGGTGCGGGCCTGGCCAAGGCAACTCTGGCTGGCAAGGTCAACGGCAAGCAGGTGGATGCCTGCGATCTGATCGAAACCGACGCTACCCTGCAAATCATCACGCCGAAGGACGAGGAGGGGCTGGAGATCATCCGCCACTCCTGCGCGCACCTGGTTGGCCACGCCGTCAAGCAGCTCTATCCGACTGCCCGGATGGTGATCGGTCCGGTGATCGAGGAGGGCTTCTACTACGACATCGCCTTCGAGCGCCCCTTCACTCCTGAAGATATGGCGGCGATCGAAAAGCGCATGGCTGAGCTGATCGACAAGGACTACGACGTCATCAAGAAGATGACTCCGCGTGCCGAGGTTATCGAGTTGTTCAAGGCTCGCGGTGAGGAATACAAGCTGCGCTTGATCGACGACATGCCGGACGAAACGGCCATGGGCCTGTACTTCCACGAGGAGTACGTGGACATGTGTCGCGGCCCGCACGTGCCGAACACCCGCTTCCTGAAAGCCTTCAAACTGACCAAGATTTCCGGTGCCTACTGGCGCGGCGACTCGAAGAACGAGCAGCTGCAGCGTATCTATGGCACTGCCTGGGCCGACAAGAAGCAGCTGGCGGCCTATGTCCAGCGCATTGAAGAAGCTGAAAAGCGTGACCACCGCCGCATCGGCAAGCAGCTGGATCTGTTCCATCTGCAGGAAGAGGCGCCGGGCATGGTGTTCTGGCATCCGGCTGGCTGGACTGTCTATCAGGTGCTGGAGCAGTACATGCGCAAGGTGCAGCGCGATCACGGTTATGTGGAAGTGCGCACCCCGCAGGTGGTCGACCGAATCCTCTGGGAGCGTTCGGGGCACTGGTCCAACTACGCGGAAAACATGTTCACCACTGCGTCGGAAAGTCGCGACTACGCGGTCAAGCCGATGAACTGCCCGTGCCACGTGCAGATCTTCAACCAGGGCCTGAAGTCCTATCGTGACCTGCCGCTGCGTTTGGCCGAATTCGGTGCCTGTCACCGTAACGAGCCGTCCGGCGCGCTGCACGGCATCATGCGCGTGCGTGGTTTCACCCAGGACGACGCCCACATCTTCTGCACCGAAGATCAGGTAAAGAAGGAGGCGGCCGATTTCATCAAGCTGACCCTTCAGGTCTACAAGGACTTCGGCTTCTCTGACATTTCCATGAAGCTGTCCACTCGTCCGGCAAAGCGTGTGGGTTCCGACGAGCTGTGGGATCGCGCTGAAGGTGCTCTGGCTGATGCGCTGAACGAGTCCGGTCTGTCCTGGGAATACCAGCCGGGGGAGGGTGCTTTCTATGGCCCGAAGATCGAGTTCACCCTGAAGGACTGCCTCGGTCGTAACTGGCAGTGCGGCACCCTGCAGTACGATCCGAACCTGCCAGAGCGCCTGGATGCCAGCTATATCGCCGAAGATAACAACCGTAAGCGCCCGGTCATGTTGCACCGCGCGATTCTCGGTTCCTTCGAGCGCTTCATCGGCATGCTGATCGAGCATTACGCTGGATCGTTCCCGGCCTGGCTGGCGCCGACCCAGGCGGTGATCATGAACATCACTGACAAGCAGGCCGATTTCGCCGTCGAAGTGGAGAAGGCCCTCAACGAAAGCGGTTTCCGTGCCAAGTCCGACTTGAGAAACGAAAAAATCGGCTTTAAAATCCGCGAGCATACTTTGCTCAAGGTTCCCTATCTCTTGGTTATTGGAGACCGGGAAGTTGAGACTCGATCCGTTGCTGTGCGTACCCGTGAGGGTGTCGACCTGGGTTCCATGCCCTTCGAAAGCTTCTCTGAGTTGCTCGCACAAGCGGTTTCCCGGCGTGGTCGCCAAGAATTGGAGTAATCACTATTAAGCGTGAAATGAGACAAGACAAGCGGACTCAACCGAAAGCCCCGATCAACGAGAACATTACGGCTCGCGAGGTGCGGTTGATTGGTGCTGACGGCCAGCAGATTGGCGTCGTCTCGATTGATGAAGCGCTTCGCGCTGCTGAAGAAGCGAAGCTGGATCTGGTAGAGATCTCTGCCGATGCCGTGCCACCTGTTTGCCGGATCATGGATTACGGCAAGCACCTCTTCGAGAAGAAGAAGCAGGCCGCTGCGGCGAAGAAGAACCAGCACCAGCAGCAGATTAAAGAAATCAAGTTTCGTCCAGGGACGGAAGAAGGGGATTACCAGGTAAAACTACGCAACCTGGTACGTTTCCTTAATGATGGGGACAAGGCCAAGGTATCCCTGCGATTCCGCGGCCGTGAGATGGCTCACCAGGAGCTGGGTATGGAGCTGTTGAAGCGGGTCGAAGCCGACCTCGCCGAATACGGCACCGTAGAACAGCATCCTAAGCTGGAAGGACGCCAGCTGATGATGGTCATCGCTCCCAAAAAGCGAAAATAACCCCCAGGGCACTGGCAGGCCTTGCGGTTATGTTTATTGATTGAATGCGGAGTATCCGAACATGCCAAAAATGAAAACCAAGAGCGGTGCTGCGAAGCGCTTCAAGAAGACCGCTTCCGGCTTCAAGCACAAGCACGCTTTCAAGAGCCACATCCTGACCAAGATGACTACCAAGCGTAAGCGTCAGCTGCGCGGCTGCACCCTGGTGCACCCGTCTGACGTACGTAAAGTAGAGCGCATGCTGCGCGTTCGTTAATCGGTCAAGATTCTAGAGGAAATTACTCATGGCTCGTGTTAAGCGTGGCGTCATCGCTCGTGCTCGTCACAAGAAAATTCTGAAACTCGCCAAAGGCTACTATGGCGCACGCAGCCGCGTGTTCCGCGTTGCCAAGCAGGCGGTGATCAAGGCTGGCCAATACGCCTACCGTGACCGTCGTCAGCGCAAGCGTCAGTTCCGCGCTCTGTGGATCGCTCGTATCAACGCCGGTGCTCGTCAGAACGGTCTGTCCTACAGCCGTCTGATCGCTGGCCTGAAAAAAGCGGCCATCGAGATCGACCGTAAGGTTCTGGCCGACCTGGCAGTGAACGAAAAAGCGGCGTTTGCTGCGATTGTCGAGAAAGCTAAGGCCGTTCTGGCTTAAGTCCCCGACAATCACCGGGTTCACCCGGTGCTGAACGTCACCGATAGGGGAAGGGCCTTGCGCTCTTCCCCTATTTCGTATCTGGAGTCAGTAAATGGAAAATCTGGATGCGCTGGTCTCTCAAGCGCTTGAGGCCGTGCAACAAACCGAAGACGTGAGCGCCCTGGAGCAGATTCGCGTTCACTACCTTGGCAAGAAAGGCGAACTGACCCAGGTGATGAAGACCCTGGGCGACCTGCCGGCTGAGGAGCGTCCCAAGGTCGGCGCACTGATCAACGCCGCCAAGGAGCGCGTTCAGGACGCCTTGAGTATCCGCAAAGAGTCGCTTGAGCAGGCTGCCCTGACCGCCAAGCTCGCGGCCGAGCGTATCGATGTGACCCTGCCGGGCCGTGGCCAGGCCTCCGGTGGCCTGCATCCGGTTACCCGTACTCTTGAGCGCGTCGAGCAGTTCTTCACCCGGATTGGCTACGGCATTGCCGAAGGCCCCGAAGTCGAAGACGACTACCACAACTTCGAAGCGCTCAACATTCCCGGCCACCACCCGGCCCGGGCAATGCACGACACCTTCTACTTCAATGCGAACATGCTGCTGCGTACCCATACCTCCCCGGTACAGGTGCGCACCATGGAGTCCCAGCAGCCGCCGATCCGCATCGTATGCCCCGGCCGCGTATATCGCTGCGACTCAGATATTACCCACTCGCCGATGTTCCACCAGGTCGAAGGCCTACTGGTGGATGAAGGCATCAGCTTTGCCGACCTCAAGGGCACCATCGAAGAGTTCCTGCGCGTGTTCTTCGAGAAGGACCTCGGCGTGCGCTTCCGTCCCTCCTTCTTCCCCTTCACCGAGCCGTCGGCCGAAGTCGACATGCAGTGCGTGATGTGCTCTGGCAAGGGCTGCCGCGTTTGCAAGCAGACCGGCTGGCTGGAAGTGATGGGTTGCGGCATGGTTCATCCGAACGTGTTGCGCATGTCCGGCATCGATCCGGAGAAATACCAGGGCTTCGCCTTCGGCATGGGCGTTGAGCGCTTGGCCATGCTGCGCTATGGCGTCAACGACTTGCGCCTGTTCTTCGACAACGACCTGCGCTTCCTCGCGCAATTCCGCTAGGTCGTAGTGTCCGAAACGAATCCCTTAGGAGAGCAGGATGAAATTCAGTGAACAATGGCTGCGGAGCTGGGTAAGCCCGCAGGTATCCCGCGACGAGCTGGTGGCTCGTCTGTCCATGGCCGGCCTTGAGGTCGACAGCGTTACTCCGGTAGCGGGCGCCTTCAGTGGTGTGGTTGTGGGCGAGGTGCTGAGCACCGAACAACACCCGGACGCGGACAAGCTGCGCGTCTGCCAGGTGAGCAATGGCAGCGAGACCCTCCAGGTTGTGTGCGGCGCGCCCAACGTGCGTCCCGGCCTGAAGATCCCCTTCGCCATGATCGGTGCCCAACTGCCGGGCGACTTCAAGATCAAGAAGGCCAAGCTGCGTGGCGTCGAATCCCACGGCATGCTGTGCTCGGCTTCTGAACTGCAGATCAGCGATGACCACGACGGCCTGATGGAACTGGAAGCGGACGCTCCGGTCGGACAGGACATCCGTGCCTACCTCGGCCTGGATGACGTGATCATCGAGCTGGGCCTGACCCCTAACCGCGGCGACTGCCTGAGCCTGTCCGGCCTGGCTCGCGAAGTGGGGGCGCTCTACGCCGCTCCGGTCACCCGTCCGCAAGTCGCAGCTGTTGCGCCGGCCCACGACGAAGTACGCCCGGTTGAAGTGACCGCTCCGGCTGCCTGCCCGCGTTACCTTGGTCGTGTGATCCGCAATGTCGACCTGTCCCGCCCGACCCCGCTGTGGATGGTCGAGTGCCTGCGTCGCTCCGACGTTCGCTCCATCGATGCTGCTGTCGACATCACCAACTACGTGATGCTCGAGCTCGGTCAGCCCATGCACGCCTTCGACCTCGCCGAAATCAACGGTGGCATTCGCGTGCGCATGGCAGAAGAGGGCGAGAAACTCGTTCTGCTGGACGGCCAGGAAGTTTCCCTGCGCGCCGACACCCTGGTGATCGCCGACCATGACCGCGCCCTGGCCATCGCCGGTGTGATGGGGGGCGAGCACAGTGGCGTCAGTGACAAGACTCGCGACCTGTTCCTGGAAGCGGCCTTCTTCGACACCATCGCAGTCGCCGGCAAGGCTCGTTCCTATGGCCTGCACACCGACTCCTCTCACCGCTTCGAGCGTGGTGTCGACTTCGAGCTGGCTCGTGAAGCCATGGAGCGTGCGACCGGCCTGCTGCTGGAAATCGTCGGTGGCGAAGCGGGTCCGATCATCGAAGTTGCCAGCCAGGACCACCTGCCGAAAGTCGCGCCGGTTACCCTGCGTGCCGAGCGTATCGCCCAGATGCTGGGCATGGAAATGGACGCTGGCGAAGTCGAGCGTCTGCTTTCTGCACTGGACCTCAAGGCCACTGCCGAAGGTGCCGGACAGTGGCGCGTCGAAGTGCCGAGCCACCGCTTCGATATCAGCCTGGAAGTGGACCTGATCGAAGAGCTGGGCCGCCTCTACGGCTACAACCGTCTGCCGGTTCGTTACCCGCAAGCCCGCCTGGCGCCGCGTGCGCGCGCCGAAGGTGCGATCGAACTGCCGGCGCTGCGTCGCCTGCTGGTGGCCCGTGGTTTCCACGAAGCCATCACCTACAGCTTCATCGATCCGAAGCTGTTTGAACTGTTCAATCCGGGCGTGAAGCCGCTGATGCTGGCCAACCCCATCTCCGCCGATATGGCTGCCATGCGTTCTTCGCTGTGGCCGGGCCTGGTGAGTGCGCTGCGGCATAACCTCAACCGTCAGCAGTCCCGCGTTCGCCTATTCGAAAGTGGCTTGCGCTTCGTTGGCCAGCTTGAAGGCCTGAAGCAGGAGCCGATGCTGGCGGGCGTGCTCTGTGGTTCCCGTCTGCCGGAAGGTTGGGCCCACGGTCGCGACGCGGTCGACTTCTACGACGCTAAGGCTGATGTCGAAGCCGTTCTCGGCGCCGCTGGCGACCTGGGGGCCTTCAGCTTCGTGCCGGGCGAGCATCCAGCTCTGCATCCGGGCCAGACCGCCCGTATCGAAAGGGAAGGGCGCCTGGTTGGCTTCCTCGGTGCGCTGCACCCGGAGCTGGCCAAGACCCTGGATCTGGATCAGCCGGTCTACCTGTTCGAGCTGGTACTGGCCGAAGTGATGAAAGGCAAGCTGCCGAGCTTCAGCGAACTGTCGCGCTTCCCTGAAGTGCGTCGTGACCTGGCGCTGCTGGTGGATCGCGAGGTTCCGGCTGAGTCCGTGCTGGCCACCATCCGCGAAGCCGCTGGCGAGTGGATGACGGACCTCAGGCTATTTGACGTGTATCAGGGTAAAGGCATTGATCCGCTTAGAAAAAGCCTTGCCGTCGGCTTGACCTGGCAGCATCCATCGCGCACTCTTACTGACGATGAGGTGAACACCACAACGCAAAACATCGTCACCTCGCTGGAAGACAGGTTCAATGCCACGTTAAGGAAGTAGCGTATGGGGGCTCTGACGAAAGCTGAGATGGCTGAACGTCTTTATGAAGAGCTTGGCCTGAATAAACGGGAAGCCAAGGAATTGGTGGAGCTGTTCTTCGAGGAAATCCGTCAGGCGCTGGAGCACAACGAACAGGTGAAGTTGTCGGGCTTCGGCAACTTTGACTTGCGCGACAAGCGTCAGCGGCCTGGCCGAAACCCGAAGACAGGAGAGGAAATCCCGATCACGGCTCGCCGTGTGGTCACTTTCCGTCCAGGGCAGAAACTCAAAGCCAGGGTCGAAGCTTATGCTGGAACCAAGTCATAACGACGAGTTACCGCCCATTCCAGGCAAGCGTTACTTCACTATTGGCGAAGTTAGTGAACTCTGCGCAGTCAAGCCCCATGTGCTGCGTTACTGGGAGCAGGAATTTCCCCAGCTCAACCCAGTAAAGCGGCGTGGGAACCGGCGCTACTACCAGCGCCAGGATGTGCTGATGATTCGGCAGATCCGGGCGCTGTTATACGATCAAGGCTTTACCATCGGCGGGGCGCGCCAGCGCCTCTCCGGGGACGAAGCCAAGGAAGACACCACGCAGTACAAGCAGCTCATCCGCCAGATGATCGCTGAGCTCGAAGATGTCCTCCATGTGTTACGGAAGTGAATTTTTTTGAAAAAAACCTTCCATAATTCAAAAGCTTAAAGTATAGTTCGCTCCGTTCCAGCAACACGGAACGAGCAACAAATGTCGGGGCGTAGCGCAGCCTGGTAGCGCACTTGCATGGGGTGCAAGGGGTCGAGTGTTCGAATCACTCCGTCCCGACCATATTCTTCAACGACTTAGGCCAGTTCGGAAACGACTGGCCTTTTTCGTTTCAGGGACTTTTGCGGGACTCTTCATCCTGCCTTCCTCCTCAGTATCGTCAGCACCGGTCCGCGGGAGTCGGTAGCCGATATTTTGTTGGCCTCTTCGATCAGTTTTCCCAGCTCTGCCGCCGAGTAGTGACTGGTGATGCTGCCGTTCTTGTGCCCCAGCAGAGCCCGCCGGTCCTCCTCCGTCACCCCGGCCGCCCGAAGCCGCCGGCCAAAGGTGTGCTTGAGGTCGTGGATGCGGATCGAGGCGAACCCGGGTGGGGCAGGGCGCAGAAACTGTTCCTGGAACTTCTTTGCCGCCCTGACCCTGGCTTTCTTCCAAGCCGAGTCATTCATCCGGTGCACCGGCGTTGCCTTGCCGTTCTGGTCAGGCTTTCCGTAAGGGAACACCCAGACCGGGTCCAGACCTCGTTGCCCTTCGATGACGGATTTCGCCACGTTGTTCAGCACCACCAAGCGCTCGTCGCCGTTCTTGACCCCTGAGCTCTCATGCCGGCCACCAAAATCGGCAGGTATCAGGAATACACTGGTCTTGAGCTCGGGAACCGGTATCTCCCAGTCCCAACGTAATTTCACGACTTCCTGTTCGCGTGAGCCGCTGTTCACCTTGTAAAGCGCCATGCGGCGCAAATGATCAGGCAGTTCGGCGAAGAGAATCGATTGCTCTTCCCAGGACAGGGGATAGGGCGATCGCCTGGTTTTCTTCTCCTCCAATTTGGTGATCATCGGCACTACGTCGAGCCAGGGACGCTTATGCTCATCACGCCATTTCCTGGCGCAGAGATTGAGAATGCGTATGACGCGCTCCAAGGCGATGTTCACCGTTCGGTAAGAAACCCCCTGCTTCACCTTGCCGTCGCCGGTCGTTCGGGGCTTCAAGCGATCCCTGATGTACGGGGCCAGCGTTTCATCATCGACGTGAGTGACGGGGACGTCCCCGATATACGGATCCAACTGCTCCAGGTAGATAGCAGTGAGGCCGATCGAGGGTTGGTCCTTGTACTCAACCAGATAACGAGTGGCTGCTTCCCGCCAGGTTCTGATCCTGCGTACGCCGTAGATCTTCTGCTCGCGCAGCTTTTCCAGCTTGTGTATCAGGTATTGCTCCGCCTCCTTCCTATCGCTTGATCCAGTGCTTTCCTGAATTCGCTGACCTCTGAAGACCTTGTCGATGTGCCAGATCCCGTTCCTTTGGTAGAGGCCGCTAATGGTTTTTTGCGCCATAGTTTTTCTCCTTGGCGCTCGCTGCGGGTGTGATCATGTCCCGAGGCGCCTTCCTTTTCAATGATGGCCCGGTCGATGTAGGCGTCTGCCCAGGCATCCAGCTCTTCGCGATCAAAGCCGATGCCTTGCACTCCAATGCGGAATTCCCGGACGTAGGGGCGAACAGTTTTGTTGAACTCGGTACGGCACATGCCGAGGTAGGCGGGTGCCGCGTTGGCCCGAAGTATTCGGGGCATGCAAGCGATCAAGCGGGCAGGGCGTTGCTCGGATGTTGCGGGCATGGCTGTCCTTCTCCTCGTTACCCTGTTCCTCGTGCCAATGCTGGCTGCTACCTATTGGGTAAACAACGCGGTGGAGAGGGCCGGGGAGGGTTTGGTACAACAGGGGTACCTGGATAATTGGTCCCCTGACGGGTTCGGGCCGACTTGCCACCCGTTGGCGTGTCGGAGCCGGCCATATTGGGGCTTAAGGATCAATGTATGTCTTCTGCAGCGGTGTTCGAACAACCAAATTCAAGCCCTGGCGGGCCGGTCACTCGTGAGGAGTTGTACGCAGAGGTATGGCAACTTCCGATGACCAAGATCGCAGAGCATCACGGGGTCTCGTCCAGCTTTTTGGCGCGTGTGTGCACGCGTATGAACGTTCCTCGTCCACCGCGCGGGCACTGGGCAAAATTGGAGAACGGAAAACCAAGCCCTCAGCCACCATTACCAGAGGCAGGCCCGGGTGATCTGCAGGTTTGGCGTCGGGGTGATGTCCTGGGGCCTATATCTCGGCCACTTCCGAAGGCGCCGAGCCCGCGTGTAGTTCATCCTGAGCAACTAAGAATTTCACGCTCTAAGCAGCATCCCATGGTTGTGGGGGCGTACGAAGTTTTTGAGCAAGGACGGGTGATCGATCAGGGGTTTCTCAAGCCAGGAAAGCAGCGTCTGGTTGATATCGTGGTAACCAAGCAGCAGCTCGAAACCGTCCTGAAAATTGCGAATCAGCTCTTTCTCAAGCTTGAAGCCGCTGGCCATCGCGTCATGTTTGCGCCAAGTGATCGAGTGTATTCCCGGTCCCCGATAGACGAGCATGAGCAGCCCCCCAAGAAGCCTCGCCATCGTTATCCAGCGCTGTGGTCACCCTCCAAACCCACGGTGGTGTTCGTGGGAACGGTGGCCATCGGACTGACTCTGTTCGAAATGACCGAGGAACTGGAAGCTCGCTATGTCGACAGTGAGTACATTCCAGTTTCCAAGATTTCAGCACAGAAGCTACGACGGCTGCATCCGACCTTCAACTGGACCACGCGCATGGATTTCGCCACCGGGCGCCTGTGCCTACGGGCGTTTTGCCCCTATCCCAATGCTGATTGGAGTCGCAGTTGGAAGGAGAGTAACGGGAGCCGCCTGCATAGCCAGTTGGATGAGATCGTCCAGCAACTGACAGATGCGGCACCTGTGATTG
Organism: Metapseudomonas phytobenefica; assembly: GCF_043392685.1. Lineage (NCBI taxonomy): Bacteria > Pseudomonadati > Pseudomonadota > Gammaproteobacteria > Pseudomonadales > Pseudomonadaceae > Metapseudomonas > Metapseudomonas phytobenefica. The sequence goes on from NZ_JBHZGM010000018.1 coordinate 34,148, forward strand.
CCCGCTTGGTGAAGGAGGGCGAGGAGCTGGCAAGAATTCGGCGCCAGGAATGGCAGGAAGAGTTGCGCCGGCTTGAGGAGAAGGAAGAGCTCAGGCGACAGGCCGAGGCCCGGCGGAACGCGCGCTCAGACCTACTGACAGCGATTCAGCAGTGGGATGAAATCAAGCGGATACAGGCATTCTTTCGTGATGCGGAAGCGTCTGCGTCCGAGTTGCCTGCAGAACCTCAGCGCGTGGCAATGGAAAAGCTCGCACAGGCACGCGAGCTTATCGGCGAGCTGGATGCATTAAAGGCGCTGATGGAGTGGCGAGTTCCTCAAGAACGCTAAGGTTTGCTCCATTCCTGGTTTACGAATTCAAGGAAATGCTCACTGATGGTGAGCATTATTTGGATTTCTTAAACTGTTTGCCTGACGTCCTTGCTTGAGGGGACAGGTCCTGTCTGGAAATTGTCCGAGGACTGCCATTTACCGTGGTGCCATGAGTGCGAGCATTTACGTCTCTTGAGCAGAAGCCTGCATTTGACTGCAGGTTGTGTTTGGTATTGGCACTATATCGATCTGCCGAAGGCGGACACCATTGATCGGTGTCCGCCATTCAGGCCTTAGCTATACCTGACCAGATTGAGCGCCGGCAGCGGCCCACCGGGGAACTGCGCCAGGCGTCCCTCGGCCAGGCCTCCAAGGTCGATACCGGCAAAGCCCAGGCGCCCGATCAGCGCCGCCACCTCGGCCTTGGCCGCGGCATCCTCGCCCGCATAGAACAGCACACGGCGTCCGCCTTCGGCTTGCGGGTCGCCGACCAGCAGCGCCGGCGCCAGGTGATTGAACGCCTTGACCAGGCGCGCCCCGGGTAGCAGCTGCGCCACCACTTCGCTAGAGCTTTGGTCGCCCAGGTCGAAGGGCTGGAAGGTTGGCGCCTCGATGGGGTTGTTGGTATCCACCACGATGCGCCCGTTCCACGAACCGATTCCGTCCACCGCGGCCGGAATCTTCGACCAGTTCACCGCGAGGAAGACGATCTCCGCTTGGGCGGCCTCCTCGCGGCTGACCGGCCGGACCTTCGGCCCGAGTTCATTGGCCAGCGCCTGCAAGCTCTCGGGCCCGCGGCTATTGGCGAGGGCGACTTCGATGCCCGCGTTGCTCAGGGCACGGGCGATGGCGCTGCCTATGGCTCCGGCGCCGATGATGCCTATCTGCATGTTCCGTCCCTCCTTCAGGCGGTGAAGCCGCCATCGACCAGCAGCTCGGCGCCGCTGACGAAGGCTGCCTCGGGGCTGGCCAGCCAGGCCACGGCGGCAGCAATGTCGCGGCCCTCGCCATAGCGGCCGACGGCGATGTTGGGACGGACGAAGTCGGCTACCGGGCCATCCGCCGGGTTCATGTCGCTGTCGGTCGGGCCGGGATGCACGGTATTGACCGTGATGCCACGCGGACCAAGGTCGCGCACCAGGCCGCGGCTGAAACCGGCCAGGGCACCCTTGGTCAGCGTGTAGGCCGAAGCGGTAGCGAAGGCGGCGTAGTGAACCATGGAGCTGCCGATCTGGATGATGCGACCACCATGGCCCATGTGCTTGAGCGCTTCCTGGGTGGCGACGAACACCCCGGTGACATTCACCGCGAGGATGCGCTGGAAGTCCTCGAAAGCGATCTCTTCCGGGGCACCGAGCACGCTGATGCCAGCATTGTTGACCAGGATATCCAGCCGGCCGAAGGTGCTGGCGACCTCTTGTACCGCGGCGCGCACCGCCTGCGGGTCACCGGCATCGGCAGCGATGGCGAGGGCCCTGCCGCCGGCCGCGACTATCTCGCCGACCAGCGCCTCGGCCTTGGCTGGCGAGGCGTTGTAGGTGACGGCGACACTGGCGCCGTCGGCAGCCAGGCGCTTGGCGATGGCGGCACCGATGCTGCGCGAGCCGCCGGTGACTAGGGCGACCTGGCCGCTGAGGGGAAGGTTGACGTTATTCATGATGCAGACCTCGTGTGGGTGATGGACGTGCTCATGAAACGCCTTTGGCTTTTCACGCAGTAGCGGGTAATGACTAGAATCACCTTCAACTAACGCTTGAAGGCTGCACTATGGAAACCCTGGCCAATCTGGAATCCTTCGTACGCAGCGCCGAGTGCGGTAGCTTCTCCGCCGCGGCACGGCGTCTGGGCCTGACCCCGGCGGCGATCAGCCGCAACGTCGCCCAGTTGGAGGCCAATCTCGGCGTGCGCCTGTTCCAGCGCAGCACCCGGCGGTTGACCCTGACCGAGTCCGGTGAGCGCTTTCTCGGCAATGTCGGTGGTGGATTGGAGAGCATCCAAGCGGCCATCGCCGATCTCGCCGGCAGCGCCGGTGCACCGAGTGGTGTGCTGCGCCTGTCTGCAGCCCCGGCCTTCGGTCGCGACTTCCTGCTACCACCGATGCCCGAGTTTCTCGCTCGCTACCCGGCAATAACGCCGGAGTGGCACTTCGACAATCGCCAAGTGGAGTTGATTGCTGACGGCTTCGATGCCGCCATCGGCGGCGGTATCGAGCTTTCGCCAGGGGTGGTAGCGCGTGAGCTGGCCCCGGCGCATCTGGTGCTGGTGGCTGCGCCTGATTACCTGGCCGAGCGGCCTACGCCCAGGCGCCCGGAGGAGTTGGCCAAACTCGATCAGTTGGCCATGCGTTCGACCCAGAGCGGAAAGGTGCGCAGCTGGATGTTGCAGGGGGCGAAGGGCGAGCGTGTGCCGCTGGAGTTGCGTCCGCGCATGCTGGTCAACGATCCCCAGGCGCTCTGTGCCAGCGCCGTGCTCGGTCTAGGCGTGGCGCTGCTGGCCGTGCCGGATGTGCTTGGGCACCTTGAGAGCGGCGCCCTGGTGCGGTTGTTGCCGGATTGGCATGTGGATGCCGGCCCCATCTCGCTGTACTTCGCCAGCCAGAAGCTGCTGCCCGCCAAGACCCGCGCCTTCGTCGACCATCTGGTCGAGCATGCCCGTGAACAGCAATGGTTGCGTCGTTTCGACGCCAGGAATGGGGGCTTGATCTAGGCTAAGGTCCGCTTCTGGCCGATTCCGTGCTTTTCCCTCCGGCAGCAAAGGTCGTGCGCAGCCGATCGCCAATACGGCGTACCGGCATGTGAGCGGGTGGTCAAGACGAATGCAAATGGTTGGTCAGGTAGGGTGCAATTGGGGGCACGATTAGTGCAATTGCGCAGCACCGACTTTTCGTACAGAACCTAGTGAATGAGTGGGTTGGGGAGGAGGCGATCCGCTTCCAACCCTTTGAATTGCCTTATCAGAACTGACGGAGACCGCAAACCACCTCCCCAAACGAAAAGCCCTCGCAATTGCGAGGGCTTTTCGAAATCTTTCCGGATCAGTCGGCTGCAGCTGCTGCCAACACCTTGCATTGGCGCTCGGTGGATTTTTTCATCACATCGTTGTAGATGCGCTTCTTCTCCGCCGAGGAAGCATTCCGGATGAACTCAGAGAATTTGGTGGATTTGACCGGTTTGGTTACCGTGAAGAAGCTCATTTCTGATCCTCAGCCTCGCTGTAAAAGCATCTGCTCAAGGGACGCGCGATCATAGGTTTCGGGGACATGGCTGTCAATCCGATCTATGTTCGCCTCATAAACCCGGTGCGCCCCATCGTTGTTTTTCAACAGTAGGTCCACTTCTATCGACTTCCCGAAGCGTTGCTTCAGACGATTCACGACGTCTCTGGCCGCGAAATACTGTCTGACAAACTCTTCAATCGGGATGTTCCTTCCTTCTACCCGCTCACGGGCTTGGACGAAATTCCAAGCCAGGTCCGGTCGTTGATATACGTACAGGATTAGCACAGTCCGGTTCTTGCGCAATGACCGTTCGATGTTCCGCTCAGCGACTTCGTAGTTTGAGAGCGTGCCATCGAGCAAAAACGACTGCCGCTGCTCCAACGCGAGGTCGTGAATCTTCTCCACCAGAATCGACACTCCTCGCTGAAAGAGCCAGGAATTGCCTCCCGTGTAGCCCCGGAATTCAGACCTTAGCTCGTCGGGATCGATCCGCAGGATCTTGAATCCGTTTTCGTCGAAATGCGACAGCAACTCAATCGACGCCTCTGTCTTGCCAGCCCCTGGCGACCCCGCCATGAACACCGAAACCGGGTTTTCCTCTCGTACGTATATCTGGGGGTCGGTGAGACGCCTTGCAATGGTTTTCTTGTTGGTCCTGGCGAAATCCACCGCGTCATCGCTGATGGCCTGTTCCTCGGCGCTAAACGGCATGAATCCTCCTTTCACCCAACGCGACTCGAATTTCGCCCATCTCAACTGGGTCATGCAAATCGGCTTTCTCTATCAGGAACCCTGCGTTTCTAAAAAGCTCCTGCAGTCTCTGTCTGCCCGAACAGGCAGCACTTGATGCTTTTGCCGGTCAGGCGGCTGAGAGCCGTGTGGTTCTTACGCAGGCAGCGAGGCGTGTGGCTTTGCTACTGTCGGCAAGGAGGGTCAAGGCGTGCCAGAACTCCTCGAGAATGTACTGTGCCGGCGGTGCCGCCCGGACGATGCTGTCGACCTTCGGGATGGGCGATCCCATAGCCTTGGAAACTTTGGCCAGCACCCGGCGCGTGCCATCGTCCCCGCGCCACGCCATAGGGCTAAATGTGTCGATTTTTCTGGCCCCTGCAGGGGCGAAATTGCCAGTGGCCTCTAGACGATGTCGGCAAAGCGTTAGATGTTTGCCGTTCGCCTGGGGTTTGTTGGGGAATCACATGGAGAGGATCACCTTTCCCTGTCGACTTCGACGTTGGCTCTCCTGAACCCCCGATCCCGGGCCATAAACGCCTCCAGCATGTGCGGGATGAGCGTCAGGGCGTCGACTTCTTCGCCGTAGGTCTGCGAGTGCAACGCCGCGTAGCGCTCAAGGTCGGCTTTCAGGCTGGCCGGACAGGTAAAGGTCAGCTTCAGGCTCTCGGTTTTCGGCAAGGGGCCGAGGCGTAACTTGGTCGTGCTCATTGTGGGTTCCTCTGCTGGATGAACATGGGTTGGTAGGGGCGCAGCACCAGGTCGCGGTTTACGATCACCCGCAGGGGCAGGCCCGGACGCTGGGTCAGCGTGGGTTGGATATCGAGGTTGCGGCGGGTGACCTCCTGGCCGACCTGGTTCACCGTGTCCTGCAGGCTGTCGCGTCCGGCGATGATGATCCGATTACCGTCGGTGCGATTCTCCGGCGCGGCCAGTTCTGCGCCGATGCCCAGCAGGCTGGTCATGGCCGCGCCAGCGACGATCCGGTCCCAATGCCAGTCGACGCCATCCTCAAGACCGGCATAGCCGGCGGCATCGGTACCCACCAGGTTGTCGAGTTGGAAGGATGAGGTGTCCGGCAGGATCACCCGCTGCCAAACCACCTGCACGCGGCTTTGTCCGTAGCTCACCTGGCTGTTGTAGCGGCCCAGCAGGCGCGAGCCCTGGGGGATCAGCACGTGCTGGCCGGTGGCACTGTCGTAGACCGGTTCGGTCACTGTGGCGATCACGTCGCCGGGTAGATCCGACTTGATACCGGTGACCAGTGCCGCTGCGATGACGGTGCCGGCCATCACCTGGTAGGGCGAGTCGGGCATCTGCAGCAATCCGGAATTACGGATTTGCGCATTTGCGGATCTACTGAGAAACGCGTTGTTCTGCTCTTGCTGGGTTGGTGTTCCCGCAGCGGCGGCTATTGCGCCTGACGAAGCCATACCCAGAACCGTGGAACCGAGTTGAGCGCCCCCAGTGGAGGCGATATTCGATTTCTTCGCGCTGCCGGTCTGGAAGAACACCGAGGAGAGCGCTGCTTCCTCGGCTTCCTTGAGTCGGGCAAGGCGCTCCGCTTCAGCGGTGTCCGGACCATGGCCATAGCCCTGTGCCTGCTGCTCGGCCCTGAGGATCGGCCCGCCCAGATCACCGGGCAGCGGCGGCCCCAGTTGCGGCACTTCGGGAGCAGGGGGAGGCGGCAACTGCGCATAATCTGCCGGTAGCTGCTCCAGCCCCTCGGATCGCGCCACGCGGTCGACGTTGTACAGTTCGTTCGGCTCGTTGCCTTGGCGGCGCTGCTGCGGCTGCAGCGACCACAGCATGGCTCCGAGTACCGCAGCCGATAGACCGCCGACCACTACCGCCAGCATGCGTGGGTTGAGGCGAGTGACAGGGCGCGGCTTGGCGCGCAGCTCCAGCGATTCAGGCGCTTCCTTCGGCGGTAGCGATTTAGCCGGGCTTTGGATGTCGTCCTTGGCTGTCATGCTCAGGGCCTCCGTGCCACGCCATCGGTGCGCTCGATCCGCACCACGTCGCCCTTGTCGGCGCCCAGGCGCAGCTCGGCCGCCCCGAACAGGCGGTCGACGATGTAGTAGGGCGAGCGGAAGCGGTAGTTGACCAGTTGCCCATCACCTTCCGAGCCGATCACGAACAAAGGCGGCAACTCACCCTGGGCGATGCCGGCGGGAAACTGGATGTACACCTTCCTGCCGTCATCGAAGGCGCGAAGCGGCTTCCAGGGCGGGTTGCTGCCGCTGATGGCATAGCGAAAGCGCAACTGCTCCAACCTGAGGCCAGCATCGACTGGGGCCGCCGTTTTCGCAGCCATGGCGCGGCGCTGCAGGGCAAGCATGCGGTCCTTGGGGTAGTCCCAGGACACCGAAGCCATCCAGGCCTGCTCGGTGGAGGTCAGTTCGATCAGGTAGGTGCGCCGTGTGGTGGTGATGACCAGATTGGTCTTGAGGTCGACCCGCGTCGGCTTGACCAGCACGCTGGTGCGCAACTCATCGCCGCTGCCGCTGGAAGTGTCGCCGACGATCCAGCGCACCGTGTCGCCGGCGGCCACGGTGACCAGCTCCTCGCCTGCCTGCAGGTTGATTGCCGTGACTCGCCCCGGGCTGGTGTACACCTGGTACAGGGCGCCGTCGGAGTAGGGCCAGACCTGGATGGCGTTGATGTAGCCCTCCCGGCTCGGTGCGACCCGGGCGTCGCGGTTGGCGCGCGAGACGCGCGTGCGCTCATCGGCCGGTTCCGCGGTCGGCTTATCGGCCATGGTTTCCGCCAGCGGCTTGAGCTGCGCCGGCAGGGCTAATGGCTTGGGGATCTCCACCACCTCGACGGGCTTGGGCGGCTCCGGCAGGCGCTGCGCCTCCACCGGTTCGTCCAGCGCGATAACCGGAAGATTCTGGCTGGCGCAGCCGGCCATCATGCTTAGCAGCAGAGGGCAGATACAGAGGTTCAGGGAGGTTTTCATGGTTTCTTGGCTCCTTCCGTAGTGTCCAGTTCACGGCTCCATGACAGGCCGTTGACGTAGATGCCGAGCGGGTTGCGGCGCAACTTCTCCTCGGTCCGCGGAGGCTGCAGGACCACTGAGATCACCGCCGTCCAGCGCTCCAGTCCGGCGGTCACCCCATTGACGAAGCGGTGCTCGTTCCAGCGCACCTGGAACGAGCTGTCGCTGGCGCGCACTACGCTGGTGACCTCCACCGTCACCGACTCCTTGCCCACGCGGGTGAAAGGGTCGTTGGCACGGGCATAGTCATTGAGCGTGACGGCGCCGCGGTCGGTGGTGAAGTGATAGGCCTCCAGCCAGTTCTGCCGCACCACCACCGGGTCGATGGACAGCGAGCGCACCCGCTCGATAAAACGCGCCAGATGGTGGGCGATCTGCGCATCCTGCGGTTGATAGGGGCTGGCGGCCTCGCCCACGGCACGCACCTGGCCGGTGTTGTCGACCTCCACCACGTAGGGCGTGACCACCGACTGGGCTGAGCGCCAGAGCAGGCCGCCGGCCATCAGCAGGGCCAGGCCCAGGCAACCGAACGCCATCAGTCGCCAGTTGCGTGCCTGCGCCAGGCTGCTGCCCATGCGTCGGTCCCAGGCCTGCGCCGCTGCTTGGTAGGGCGTTACTGGTTGCGGGGTGTCGCTGTAGCGCGCCCGCGGACGTTTGAAACGCATCTTCGTCCTCCTTTACGAATTCGATGGGTCGCGGATCTGCGGCCCGGGGGATGAGCCACCACCATCGCCAGCACGCAGTGTGTGCGCGACCGTGGTAGCAGCCTGGGTGAGTTGCTGCTTGCGTTGCAGGCGCCTGGCCCAGTCGGGCTGTTTGGCTTGGGGCATGGATGGGCTGTCAGTACTTGGCGCGCCACCAGTCATTGCACCGCCAGCGGCCGACCCAGAAGGCATGCCAGGCAAGGAGCGGGCTCCACCCATGGCGAGGCGCGCCGCACCGGGTGCCATACGGGCGCCGGCCAGCACGGCACCGCCGACGCCCGTCGCCACCGCGGCTGCGCCCGCGGCCATGCCCGTAACACCGAGAGCCGTACCGGCGGCTGCACCGGCCCCCAGTTGCGGGGCGCCGGAGACCAGCCCGGTGGCGATGCCCGGACCGAAGATGCCCAGGCCCAGCAAGGCCAGCGCGGCGAGCATGACCACCAGGGCATGGTCGATGGAGGGTTTGTCCGGAACGGCCTGGAACTCTGCGAACAACCCGCTGCCGATGCCGACGATCACCGCCAGTACCAGGACCTTGATGCCAGACGCCACCACGTTGCCCAGGACCTTCTCGGCGAGGAAGGCCGTCTTGTTCCAGAGGGCGAAGGGGACCAGGACGAAGCCGGCGAGGGTGGTCAGCTTGAATTCGATCAGGGTGACGAACAGCTGGATGGCCAGGAAGAAGAAGCTGACGATCACCACCAACCAGGCCAGAAATAGCACCGTGATGCTGTGCAGGTTTTCGAAGACGCCTGGAAATCCGCTGAGCGTGCTGATCTGCTCAAGGAGGGGGCCTCCTGCATCGACGCCAATGGAGGCCAACCGCCCCGGCTTCAGGAACTCGGCAGGGCTTAGCGCCGAGCCCGCCGCCAGCAGGCCCAACCCCGCGAAGGAGCTGAAGAGGATCTTCGCCAGCGCGTTGAAGTTGCCGATGATAAAGGCGAAGGCGCCGACGTAGAGGATCTTGCGGACCAGCTTGGTGCTGACGTCCTCGCCGCCCATGGCCCAGAGCAGCCCGGCCAGGGTCATGTCGATGGCCACCAGGGTCAGGGTGAGAAAGGCCACCTCGCTGCCGAGCAGGCCGAAGCCCGTGTCGATATACAGCCCGAAGACGTCGAGGAAGCGGTCGATCACGCTGACATCGTTCATGGCACGTCCTCGTCGAAGCTCGGCGGGATGGCGGGCAGGGTCTCAGGGGTGAGGAACTCGCCGGGGCGAGCGCAACCGGAGTAGAAGCGTTCGGTCGAGTCGTATTGCCGTGCCACAACGTCATCGTCGCCACGTCCGCAGGCGGCCAGTGCCAGTAGCGGCAGCAACGCCAGGATTTTCATGGGTCGGCCTCCCTACCGATAGAACTGCACGGGGTAAGGGGTGTAGGGCGTGCCGCTGCCCATGAAGCGTCGCCGCAACTCCCGGGCCTCCTCGGCTGCCGCTGCCTGCCGGGCGAGCTCCAGGGCGATGGCGCGGTTCTGGGCGATCTGCAACTGCTGCGCCTGGATCGACTGCTTGGCCTGCAAGGCCAGCAATTGGTTGGTGGCCTGGGCCGCCTGTAGCGCGCCACCGGACGACTGGCTTTGCTGCACGAGGTCGGCCAGCACGTTCTCGTCCTGGGCCAGGTTCTGCGCCACCTGTGCCTGTATCCGCATGGCGGTGTGCAGTCCCTCGAGACCCTGCTTCCAGCGCTCACGCGCTTCCTGCGCCATTCGTTCGCCGGTGACGCTGTTCGCGTAGTCGGCTGGATACAGGCGGGCAAACTCCTGATCCAGGCGCTGCACTTCGTAGGCGAGTCCTTGGGCCTCCGCCAACAAGCGCGACGTGGTGGCGAGGTTCCTGCGCAGCCGATTGACCACGTTGTAGTCCAGGGTTGCCAGGTGGCGGCCCTGGTTCAGCAGCATCTGGGCCTCGTTCTGCAACTGACGGACCTGGTTGTTGACCATCTCCAGCGTGCGAACCGCAGTCAGGGTGTTCTGCGCGAGGTTGGTCGGGTCGATCACGGTGAGCGCGCTGGCCGGTTGGAAGGCCAGCAGGCCCAGCATCAACAGGGCCGCGTGTGCGTAACGGCAAGTACGAAGCGTCATGGCAGGCACTCTTTGCGTGGTGTGGGATGGGAGGCGAGCAGGTCGGCGGCCCAGTCCAGGCTGCGGTGGCGTAGCCAGGCGGCGGCGAAATCCGCTGGACCGGACTCCTGGAGGACCCGGCTGATTGCTCGTTGCTCGGCCGGGCTGGCGGAGGCAGCGAAGGCCAGCGCTACCGGCCCGAGGTCAAGGTCGAACAGCCGGTTGCCCAGGCGCGACTGGTAGTAGTAATCACGCTTGGGCGTGGCCTGGGCGATGATGTCGATCTGCCGATCATTCAGGCCGAAGCCCTGGTAGATGCCGCGGATCTGCGGCTCGCTGGCCTGCGGGTTGGGCAGGAAGATGCGGCTGGCGCAGCTCTCGATGATGGCTGCGGCGATGCTGGAGTCCTTGATGTCGGCCAGCGACTGGGTGGCGAAGATCACCGAGACATTCTTCTTGCGCAGGGTCTTGAGCCATTGGCGGATGCGCGCGGCGAACAGCGGCTCGTCGAGAAATAGCCAGGCCTCGTCGAGGATCAGCAGGGTGGGCGCGCCGTCGAAGCGTTCCTCGAAGCGCGCGAACAGGTAGCCCAGCACGGCGGCCACCGCCGCCTTGCTGTGCATCAGCTCCTCCATCTCGAAGCACTGCACATCGGCCATGCCCAGCCGATCGCGATCAGCGTCCAGCAACTGGCCGTGGGCTCCACCCAGCACATAGGGCTGCAACGCCTGGCGCAAAGCGTTGTCCTGCAGCAGCACGCACAGGCCGGTCAGGGTGCGCTGCGCCTCGGGGGCGCCGGCCAGGCTATCCAGCGCAGTCCACAGCGCGGCCTTTTGTTCAGGGCCGACGGCCACGCCCTCCTGTAGCAGGCGCGCCTCCAGCCACTCGGCGGACCAGGCGCGGTAGCCGGCCTGGTCGATGCGCGCCAGGGGCTGGAAGGCCATATCGCCATCGCCGCCCAGCTCGTAGTGCTCGCCGCCCAGGCCCAGCACCGTCGCGCGCAGCGAGCGCCCCATGTCGAAGAGAAACAGGCGCGCGCCCGGGTAGCGACGGAACTGCAGGGCCAGGGTCGCCAGCAGCACCGACTTGCCCATGCCGGTGGGGCCGGCCACCAGGGTGTGGCCGACGTCGCCGACATGGGTGACCAGCCGGAACGGCGTTGCGCCATCCGTGCGTGTCACTACCAGAGGCGGACCGTCGAGGTGATGGTTGCGCGTGGGGCCGGCCCAGACTGCCGACAGCGGCATAAGATGCGCCAGGTTGAGAGTGGACACCAGCGGCTGCCGCACATTGGCGTAGGCATTGCCGGGGATGGACGACAGCCAGGCCTCCACGGCGTTGAGGCTCTCGGCAAGTGTGACGAAGCCGCGTCCCTGGATCACCCGCTCGACCAGCCGCAACTTCTCGTCAGCGACCTGGGCATCGCAGTCGCTCACCGTCACGGTGGCGGTCAGGTAGCCAAAGGCGACCTGGTCGGCGCCCAGTTCCTGCAACGCCGCATCGGCGTCGCTGGCCTTGTTCGCCGCGTCGCTGTCGAGCAGGGGGCTTTCCTGCTGGAAGAGCGCTTCGCGCAGCAGCGCCAGGACGCCCTTGCGCTTGGCAAACCATTGCCGGCGCAGGCGCACCAGCTCCTTCTCGGCCTCGTCCTTGTCCAGGCAGATGAAGCGGGTCGACCAGCGATAGGGGATGCCCAGGCGGTTGAGGTCATCCAGCAGGCCCGGCCAGGTCGAGGTGGGAAAGCCGCGCACCGAGAGCACGCGCAGGTGCTGCTCGCCCAGCCGCGGTGCCAGACCCGTGGCCAGCGGACAGTCGGCCAGCAGCGTGTCCAGGTGGAAGGGCACCTCCGGCACGTCGATTCGCTGGTGGTGCGTCGACACCGTGGCGTGCAGGTAGGTCAGCGTTTGGCTGTCGTCGAGCCAGGCCAGCTCGGGCATCACCCCGTCCAGCAGGTCGAAGAAGCGATCGCTCTCGACGATGAAGGCGGCCAGCCGTTCGTGCCAGTCGACGCCGCGATGCGCCCGGTGCTCGTAGAGCAGGCCGGCGGCGCGGGAGCGTGACTCTTCCGGTGGCAGGTAGAGCAGCGTCAGGTGGTAGGCACTCTCGAAGTGTCGGCCTTGGGCCTCGAAGGCGGCACGGCGCTCCTCGTCCACCAGCCAGGACAGCGGCTCGGGAAAGTCGCTGTCGGGATAGCCCGCTGCCGCCAGGCGCTCGGCCTCGATGAACAGCGCCCAGCCCGAACCCAGTCGGCGCAGGGCATTGTTCAGGCGCGCCGAGGTGGCCACCAGCTCGCCTTGGGTGGCGCTGTCCAGGTCCGGGCCGCGAAAGTGCAAGGTGCGCTGGAAGGCACCGTCCTTGTTCAGCACCACGCCCGGGGCGACCAAGCCAGCCCAGGGCAGCCAGTCGGCCAGTTGCGCGGGACGACGCTGGTATTCGGTGAGGTTCAGCATGGCGGCTCTCCTCACACGTCCAGCAGCGGGGATTGCTTGATGTGCCGCGCGAAGACCTGCAGGAACTGCGGATCGAGGCGGGCGCCCCAGACGGCCAGCGAGTGGCCGACCAGCCAGAGCACCAGGCCCGGAATCCATAGCTGCAGGCCCAGGCCGACCACGGCCGCGAGGGTGCCGTTGAGGATGGCCACGTTGCGTGGCGCGCCGCCGAGCAGGATTGGCTCGGTCAGTGCGCGGTGCAGCGGCACTTCGAAACCGGGGAGGAGAGTGCGCTCGCCGTTCATGCAACCACCGCCCCGCCGGAAAAGCTGAAGAAGCTGAGGAAGAACGACGACGCGGCAAAGGCGATGGACAGGCCGAAGACGATCTGGATCAGCTTGCGGAAGCCGCCGCTGGTATCGCCGAAGGCCAGCGTCAGGCCGGTGGTGATGATGATGATCACTGCGACGATGCGTGCCACCGGGCCCTGCACGGAGTCGAGGATCGATTGCAGCGGCCCTTCCCAGGGCATGCCGGAGCCTGCGGCGAATACCGGAACGCACACGCCCAGGCAAAGTGCGCCCAGTAGGAGTGCGCTGGCGGCACGACGACGAAAAGCAACGAAGGTATGGAGGAGAGTCATGGCTGATTCCCTGTCGTGGATGAAGGAGAAAGGAGGGCGTCGATCGAAGTCAGCTGATAGCCGCGCTCGTCATGGCCAATGACGCGAGCGATCTGCTGCACATGGCGGGCGCGGCCGCGCCCGGCAAGGAACACCACCAGGTTGATGGCCTCGGCGATCAGGGCCCGTGGCGCGGCCAGGGCGACTTCCAGGATCAGTTGTTCCAGGCGTAGCAGGGCGCCCTGGGCGGAGCCGGCATGGAGGGTGGCGATACCGCCCGGGTGGCCGGTGCCCCAGGCCTTGACCAGGTCCAGGGCTTCGCCGCCCCGTACTTCGCCAACTACCACCCGATCGGGGCGTAGGCGCAGGGTGGAGCGCACCAGGTCGGCCATGGACACCACGCCGGGCTTCGTGCGCAGGGCGACGTGATCGAGGGCGGGGCATTGCAGTTCGACCGTGTCCTCCAGGACCAGCACGCGGTCACCGGTGCCGGCTACTTCGGCCAGCAGGGCGTTGGCCAGGGTGGTCTTGCCGGTGCTGGTGCCACCGGCAACGAGGATGTTCTGCCGGTCGCGCACGGCGACACGCAGGTAGTCGGCTTGTGCGGCGTCGAGGACTCCGTCGGCCACGTACTGCTGCAGGGGAATGACGCTGGCGGCCCGTTTGCGCAGGGCAAAGGTCGGCCCGATTGCCACGGGTGGCAGTACGCCTTCGAATCGCTCGCCGGACTCCGGCAACTCGGCGCTGAGCAGGGGCTTGCACCGGTGCACTTCGACGCCGATATGCGCGGCAACCAGGCGGATGATCCGCTCGCCGTCGGCGGCGGGCAGCGTGCCCAGTCTGGAGCGGCCGGTGGACAGGCGATCCAGCCAGAGCACACCGTCGGGGTTGAGCATGACCTCGACCACATCCGGATCATCCAGGGCGGCGGCGATCAGTGGGCCCATCGCCGTGCGCAGCATGCGGGTTCGGCGATCCAGGGAGGCCGCTGCTGCGCTCCGCATCGGGGAGGCGGTGGTCATGGACGGTCCCCCGCAGCCTGGGCTTCTGACGGAGCGGCCTCATGCAGGTCACTGACCAGACTGCGCCCGCGCTGTAGGTGGCGCCCCAGTTGCTCGACGAACTGGGTGAAGCGCAGCTTGCCCTGCGCGCGCGCCGCGTCCTGATGAGCCTCGGGCACTGGTGTGCTGACGGTGAGGTAGTAGCGCACGTAGAGCGCGACGGTCTCGATCAGGATGTTCTGGTCGCGCTCCAGTCGCTCGAACTGGCGCGACAGCCGATCCAGCCGCTTGGCCATGGCCACCTCGCGCTGTTCCCCGGAGTCTGGTGACAGCCAGGAAGCGAGGGCTGCGGCGATGATCGAGGACTTCGACACCCCCTTGGTGATCGCCAGCTCGTTCAGGCGTTTGGCGTGTTCGGGTTGGATGAACAGGTTCAGGCGGGTTCGGCTCATAGGGCGATTCCATCGTCAGGGTCGAGGGCGGCCAGCCGCGCTGCGCGCTGCAGGCGCGGATCGGGCTGGGTAGGGAAGAGGGCCGGGGTGTCGTCCTCATCGAGCAGCAGCAGGTCGCTGGCCAGCTCGTCGAGGTCAGGCAACTGGGCGATTTCCGCCAGCTCGGGCTGGCGGCGATGGCCGCCGTCCTCGAGGGACTCGCCGCTGGCCGGTCCTGTCTGCGGAGCGTCAATGGCCGAGGGGACGGTCAAGGCACTCCAATCGTCCGGTCGCGCGGCGGGGGCGTCGGCGTAGCGACCAGGCCCTAGCCGTGGCGCTGGAAGTACCCGACGCTGGAAGTTGGTGTCGGTGAAATAGCGCAGCTTCTTGGCCCGGATCGGCGCATGGCCGGAGAGCATCACCACCGATTCGTCGGTGGGCAGTTGCATCACCTCACCGGGAGTCAGCAACGGGCGAGCCGTCTCCTGGCGCGAGACCATCAGGTGGCCCAGCCAGGGCGCGAGCCTGTGGCCGGCGTAGTTGCGTTGTGCGCGCAGCTCGGTGGCTGTGCCCAGCGTTTCGGAGATGCGCTTGGCGGTGCGCTCGTCGTTGGTGGCGAAGGTCACCCGCACATGGCAGTTGTCGAGGATCGAGTGGTTCTGGCCGTAGGCCTTGTCGATCTGGTTGAGCGACTGCGAGATGAGGAAGGCGCGCAGTCCGTAGCCGGCCATGAAGGCCAGCGCCGACTCGAAGAAATCCAGCCGCCCCAGCGCGGGGAACTCATCGAGCATCAGCAGCAGCTTGTGCCGGCGCTCGATGCCGTCGGTGCCATCGAGTGATTCGGTCAGGCGCCGGCCTATCTGGTTGAGGAGCAGGCGAATCAGCGGCTTGGTGCGGCTGATGTCCGAGGGCGGTACTACCAGGTACAGGGATACGGGATGCTCGGCTGAGATGAGGTCGGCGATCCGCCAGTCGCAACGCGAGGTGACCTCGGCGACCGTCGGATCACGGTATAGGCCGAGGAAGGACATGGCCGTCGACAGTACGCCCGAACGCTCGTTCTCACTCTTGTTCAGCACCTCGCGCGCGGCCGAGGCCACCACCGGATGAGGCGCGTCGCCCAGGTGGGGTGTGCTCATCATCCGGTGCAGGGTCAGCTCGAAGGTGCAGGACGGGTCCGAGAGGAAGTTGGCGACGCCGCGCAGGGTCTTGTCCTCCCCGGCATAGAGCACGTGCAGGATGGCGCCGACCAGCAGTGCATGGCTGGTCTTTTCCCAGTGATTGCGTCGCTCCAGCGCGCCCTCCGGGTCGACCAGGATATCGGCGATGTTCTGCACGTCTCGCACTTCGTGGGTGCCGCGACGTACCTCCAGCAGCGGGTTGTAGGCCGCTGAAGCCGGGTCGGTGGGGTTGAACAGCAGGCAATGGGAGAAGCGCGAACGCCAGCCAGCGGTCAGGTTCCAGTTCTCACCCTTGATGTCATGGATGACGGCGGAGGCCGGCCAGGAGAGGAGGGTGGGGACTACCAGGCCGACACCTTTGCCAGAGCGCGTCGGTGCGAAGGCCAGCACATGCTCCGGGCCTTCATGGCGCAGGTACTGCTCCTCGAACAGGCCAAGGAATACCCCCGCCGGTTGGGTCAGCCCGGCGCGGCGCACCTCATCCGCATCGGCCCAGCGTGCCGACCCGTAGGTCGTGACATGCCTAGCCTGGCGCGCCCTCCAGAGGGCCATGCCGATTGCCACCACCAAGGCCAGCAGGCTGCTGCAGGCGGCGATGCTACCGCCGACGTTGAAGACCTCCGGCGCATAGGCATCGAAGAAAAACCACCACTCGAACAGACGCCAAGGGTGATAGATGGGCATGCCGAACCATTCGAACCAGGGCGCTCCCAGGCGAGACTGGTAGCCAAGCGCGGCGGCTGTCCACTGCGTGGCACTCCAGATCCCGGAAAGGGTAATGGCCAACACCACCAGCACCTGGCCGTACAGCACCGTCGTCGCTTGCATCCCTGAACCCAACCTCTCCGATCAAGCACTCGGCACGCCGATGTGCCGCGGGCGAGAGGTTCGGCAATGGTGGGGGAGGGGTCAAAGACCGATTCGCGGGTAATTAAGAGCGAGGCGACAACTGTTCTGGCTGCGGGGTTTGGGGGAGGGAATCAACAGGGTACGGCGTGCCCTCCAGACAGACGTCGACCACAGCTGCCAGTTGATATGGGCAGAAGCCGGCCAGAAGGAGACTCGCAGATGACGAGGAAACGAAGGGTGACCCAAGGATAGGAGAGCACGTAGTTCTGCTCGAATGTCATATTTAGGCGGGTCACTGCGCTTTGCTACACAGTACGCAGTGACCCTTACAGCGTTACTTGTCAGTTGCTAGTCGCTCTATCTGGAAGGGACGAACGATTAGCACGACCAACCAGACGACCGAGCAAACTCGTGCCTATCTACAGGTGGCCTATCACCGCTCATTTGCCCGCAGTAGCCGCCACCGGACTCAGCATGTCCGGATCGTCCGTCTCTTCCCTATGCCGAGGTACCGTGACCTGCGAGGCGGCCAGAACCACTTCACGATTTTCGAACTGATCGCCGAAATCTACCCTGATCATGCGAACCAGGGACCAGGCCAGCACACCGAGGACCGGGATCAGTGGAAGTGCCACGACGATCGTCGACGTCTGTACTGCCTTGAGCCCGCCGACCTTGATCAGCCCGATACCGATCACCGCAAGAAGCAACGCCCAGACAATTCGTAACCAGCGTTGCGGCTCTTCATAACCGCTCAGTTCACGCGAAGTGACCGACGCCAGGACGTAGGCGGCCGAATCCAGCGTGGTCGCCAGGAAAACGAAGCACAACAGCACGAACGCGGCGATTATTGGGCCAGAGAATGGAATGGTCTTGAGAATGGCAAGAACGGCTGCGGGAATACCCTGCTGACTGAGGATCGCACTCACGTCCAGCGCACCAGACAGTTGAAGATTCAGCGAATAACCGCCCCAAACGGCGAAGAAGATCCAGCAGCCAAGACTGCCCCAGACCAACTCGGCAAGAATCAACTCCTTGATGGTGCGGCCCCGTGAAATACGAGCCACGAACAAGCCCATCATCGGAGCGTAGGCAATCCACCAGGCCCAGTAGAAAACCGTCCAATCCTGGGGGAAGGAGCCCTTAGCAATCGGATCGGTCCACAAGCTCATGTGAATGAAATTGTTGAACATCAGCCCCAGGCTGTTTGCCCAACCGTTAATGATCATCAGGGTGGGACCAATGATGGCTACGAACGCCAACAGCAGAAGTGCCAGATAGACGTTTATGTCGCTGAGAATCTTGATTCCCTTGCTGAGACCGAACCAGACGCTCATACCGAACATCAGTGTCCAGAGGGAAAGAATCGCCATATCGAAAGCAAACGACGGTTTGATGCCAAAGACATCGCTTGCCAGGGTCGATACTAGCGGTACGGCAAGACCGAGCGAAGTTCCCACGCCCCCGACTATCCCGAAGACCACGATGGTATCGAGCAGGATGCCCATCCAGCCGTTGGCCTTGGTTCCAAGTACCCCGCGTGCCGCAACCGATAGACGCACGCCGGGCTGCCGGCGCACGTACATGGAATATGCAATGGGCAAAGCGGGCAAACAGTAGAAGGCCCAAGGCGTAAGCCCCCAATGGAACTGTCCATAGGTCAGGGCCCACTCGGCGGCCTCTCTACTGTGCGCTGCGATGTTCAGTGGCGGCGCATTGAAATAGTAAATCGGCTCGACCCACGCCCAGTTGACGATGGCAATACCAATGCCACCGCAGAAAATCATCGCCACCCAGCTGAAATAGGAGAATTCGGGGGCATCAGTCTCCCGACCTAAGCGAATGTTTCCGTATCGGCCGAAGGCGAGCCAGAGCAAAAAAGCAACCACTGAAAGCCCGGAGACCAAGTACAGCCAGCCGAACTTTCCGGTGGAAAACGCAAACATCTGGTTGATGATCGCTTCGCCCGATTCGGGGAAAGCAACCAGTGGAATGGTGATACCCAAAATGACAATCAATGAGGGCCAGAATACGCGCCCATCAAGCGCAGTGCCCGTGTGGACCTTGTTCATTTCGCAAGTCTCCTCAATAGCTCATTGCCTTTCACAACGGTGCAAGGCCAGGAATCGGATTAGTTCCGGAGATCGGCCAGAAAGCTGACGTGAGGTCGCGCAGAGGGGAGGAGACAGCAGGGGCAGCGGAGCGAAAGCTTCTTGTGATTGTTGTTCATAGTCGTCTCTCGATTACGGGTTTTATTGTTGTGTTCGAGTTGAGTCGTCTTCGGTTGCCGGGGCGCCTTGATCAAATTGGCGTCACGCTTATGCCGCGGAGCTCGTTGGGCGGAGTTGGTTGCTGCGCCCCAACGAGACACGGCCAGATCCCCACCGGGCGTTGCCAACACCCGGTGGGGCATCCAGTCGCTACTTCATCGTCGGCATGGAGAACTCGACGCCTTCGCGCACGCCGGAGGACGGCCAGCGCTGGGTCACTGTCTTGCGGCGGGTATAGAAGCGAACCGCGTCCGGGCCATAGGCGTGCAGGTCGCCAAAGAGAGAGCGCTTCCAACCGCCAAAACTGTGGTAGGCCACGGGTACGGGCAGCGGTACGTTGATACCAACCATGCCGACCTTGATGTTGTCGGAGAAGTACCGGGCAGCCTCGCCATCGCGGGTGAAGATGCAGGTGCCGTTGCCGTACTCGTGGTTGTCGATCAGCGCCATGGCTTCTTTCATGCTGTTGACGCGAACAACCTGCAGCACGGGGCCAAAGATCTCTTCCTTGTAGCTGACCATTTCCGGTGTCACGCGATCGATCAGGGTGCCGCCCACGAAGAACCCATTCTCGTATCCCTGGACCCGGGGCTCGCGACCGTCGACTACGACGGTGGCGCCTTGCTCTTCTGCGCTGCCGATGTAGCCAATCACCTTCTGTTGATGCTGGCGCGTGATAACAGGGCCGAAATCATTCTTGCTGTCGGTGTAGGCACCGACTTTCAGGTTCTGCATGGCCGCCTGCATTTTCTCGATCAGCGCATCCGCAGCTGCATCCCCCACCGCCACGGCGACCGACAAGGCCATGCAGCGCTCGCCGGACGAGCCGAAGGCCGCCCCGAGCAGTTGGTTAACAGCGTTGTCCATATCCGCGTCGGGCATCACGATGGCGTGGTTCTTGGCACCACCCAGCGCTTGGCAACGTTTGCCATGGGCAGTCGCCGTGGAATAGATGTACTCGGCCACCGGGGTCGAACCGACGAAACTCACGGCCTGAACGCGAGGGTCGCGCAGGAGGATGTCCACCGCCTCCTTGTCACCATTCACCACGTTCAGCACACCATTGGGCAGACCAGCTTCCTGCAGCAGCTGGGCAATGAACAGGGTGGAGCTCGGGTCACGCTCGGAAGGCTTGAGGATGAAGCAGTTGCCGCTGGCAATCGCCATCGGGAACATCCACAGCGGCACCATCACCGGGAAGTTGAATGGGGTGATGCCAGCCACCACCCCCAACGGCTGGAACTCGCTCCAGGAGTCGATGTTCGGTCCAACGTTCTTACTGTGCTCCCCCTTGAGAAGCTCGGCGATTCCGCAGGCGTATTCGACGTTCTCGATGCCGCGCTGCAGCTCACCGGCTGCGTCATGGGAGATCTTGCCGTGCTCCTCACCGATCATCTGGCAGATGGTGTCGGCGTTCTTCTCCAGCAGTTCCTTGAAGCGGAACATCACTCGGGCGCGTTTGATCGGCGGAGTATCGCGCCAGGCCGGGAAGGCAGCTTCAGCCGCAGCAATTGCGCAATCCACGGTCTGGGCGGAGGCCAGTGCGACCTGGCGGGAAACTTCGCCAGTAGCCGGGTTGAAGACATCCTGGGTGTGCTTGGCAGCAGTAGTGATCTGGCCGTTGATCAGGTGGCCTACAGTGTTCATAAACGGATTCCTCGTATGTTCAGACAGGTTCAAAAATGGCGGTAGGACTTACCAGAGGCTGCGGTACAGCTCGACCATCTCGGCCTCGCTAGGTACACGCGGGTTGTTGCCAGGCGAGCCGGAAGCCAGCGCCTGACGGGCCATGGTCGGCATGAGCTCGAAGAATTGATTACGGTCGATACCGAACTGCGCCGGTGTCGGCACGTTCAGCTCAGCGTTGATTGCTTCCAGTTCAACGAGGAGCTTCTCAACAGCGCTGTTATCGCTGTCCGAGGCAGCCGCTACGCCCATCGCTCGCGCACAATCGGCATAGCGATCACGAGCAGCAGGGATGGAGAACGCAGTAACGGCAGGCAGCAGCATGGCGTTCGAGAGGCCGTGCGGCACATGGAAGAAGGCGCCGATCGGTCTGCTCATTCCATGCACCAACGCAACGGAAGCGGCCGAGAACGCCAAGCCCGCCAAGGTCGAGCCCAGCATCACAGCTTCACGCGCTGCTCGATCATCACCCTTCGTGTAAACCTGACGCAGGTTCGGTCCGATCAGGCGCATAGCGGCCAGGGCCTGAGCATCGCTGAACAGATTGGCCTTCTTGCTGACATACGCCTCGATGGCATGGGTCAGCGCATCGATTCCGGTGTCGGCGGTGACTCGCGGAGGCAAGCTCAGGGTCAGCTCGAAGTCCACCAGTGCGGCCACGGGCATGAAGCCTGCTCCGACGCAGAGCATCTTCTCGTCGCTTTTTTCGTCGGTGATGATGGTGAAACGAGTCACCTCTGAACCGGTACCGGCGGTGGTTGGAATCGCGATGATCGGCAGACCGGCCTCGGTGACGTTACGCGGGAACTTGTAGTCGCGCATTTCGCCACCATGCTTGGCCAGGATGCCGATGGCCTTGGCGCTATCAATCGGGCTACCGCCACCCAATGCGATGATGCTGTCATAGCCACCAACGCGAGCGGCTTCGACGCCCGCCTGAATCGAGGCGACCGTGGGTTCAGGTACGGTATCAGAGAAGATGTCTGCATACAGACCCGTATCGGCAAGGGCATTTTGAATACGGCCGGCGTAACCCAGCTCAACCATCATGCGATCGGTAATGATCAGCGGGCGCATGCAACCCAGGCTGGCAAGGACCTGCGGGATCTGCAGACTGGCGCCGGCCCCTGTCTGCAGGATGCGGGGGAGAATGCTCGAGTAAGTCATGATGAAATCTCTTTTCGCAGCATGAGCAAGCCCGCAAGCGGGCTTCTGCGCTCGTTCTTTGAGAGGGGAAGGGCATCCTGAAGCAGTTCAGGCCCGACACGGGGGATAGGCCTGAACTGCGTATAGCGGGTCCTACCAATCAGCTGGGCAGGTACTCGCCACTCCAGCTTTCGCTGATCGCCCCGATTTCCAGCAGCGTACGGACCTGCTCAGCGCTGTACCCCAGGCGTTCAAGCACCTTGCGAGTGGAGGCACCAAACTTCTCCGCCGGCGAAAGGGCACGGATGCGTGAAACGCGCGGGCGAATCGCATACGGGTCGAGCTGTGTGATGCGATGGCCGCTAGGGTGATCGCTATACACGCTGAAGGCGTAGCTACCGATGTTCGTACCCGGCTGGCCATCGGCTGCACGGCTATAGCGTTGTCGCAGGTTGTCGATGTTGTCCGGCACCGCAGCAGCGATGTTGGCTGCCTGCAGACGCTCCTGCAGCGTAGTGCTGGACATGCGGCTGATGGCTTGGCCAAGGAAGGTCTCACGATCAGTCGCTGCAGCCACGCCTGCCAGTTCGGCAATGGCACCGAACTTGTCCAGGTCACTCTCGTCCGCATCCAGGTAGATCCAGCCATCTGCCGTGCGATAGAAGCGCGACAACTCGCTGTAACCTACGGCGTCACGACCAGACGGTTCATCGAAGGGACCGCGACCTGCGTAGTCGTAGCAGAACGGTATCTGGACCAGGTTACCCAACGCCGCCAGAGAGGTGCGCGCACGGTGGGCTTCGCCGGAGCGATGCTTTTGATACAGGGCAGTGGCCACACCCAACGCGGCGGCGAAGCCGCACATCACGTCAATGGTGCCGACGTGGGCGTGCTCTTCTGGCGTCTTCATGCCACCGCCAAAGCGCAGCATGATGCCCGTGGTGGCCTGAATCAGATCGTCATAGCCCAGGTAATCGGTGCGCGGTCCACGACGCGGGCCACCGAAGCAATCGAGCTGACAGAAAATCACACCAGGATTAACCGCCTGCAGGCTGGCCTCGTCCAGTCCCAGCGGGGCCAGTTGACGATCCGGGGCGTTCATCACGATGACGTCCACTTCGCGAACCAGGCGGTTGAACACCTCGCGACCGTCGACGGTGTTGAGGTCGACCAGGATGCTTTCCTTGCCGCGTGCGGAGGACAGGCCGAAGACGACGGTGTTCCACGGATCGTAGTTGGGCACTGCCGGATCAAGCTTGATCACATCTGCGCCGAAGCGGCCTAGGAACGAGGTGGAGTGCGGACCTGCGATGACGTTGGTGAGGTCGAGGATCTTCACTCCATCCAGCCAACCACTCTGACCGTCCAGCTTCGGTGCGGGCAGGGTCGGAGATGGGCGCTCCTGCAGCGTGGCCAACGCCTCATCGAAAGTAACGTCACGTCGGGAAAGCGGCTTGAGCATCGGTTCTGCACTGCCTTCCAACCATGCCACCGGTCCGGGCTGTTTCATTACCCCGTACACGCGGTCCGTCACCTCGACGACCAGGCCGGCAGCGTTGGCGTGCTCGTCGTGCAGCCATTCCTGAGTGGAACGGTGCGGAGCCCCGGGGAAACGTCCCTCGCCGAAGATCACTTCCCACTCGGCAGCAGTCTTGGTGAGGAACACTTCTTTCATCCGGGTGGAGATACGCGCAGCCCAATCTGCGGGCAGCGGGTAGACCCCCAGGGAAGCATCGCCTTCCCACTGGTCAATCGGCAGGTATGGATCGGCCACCTTGGGCAGGCCAGCGGCGAGCATTTCCTCGTACAGCCCCATGGCTTGCAGGCAGCGCTTGGCATGGTCGCGGTGGGAAGGGCAGACCGCATAGAACTTGCGGCCGTCGGCGCATTCGTAGGTGCGGTAGAAGGGGTCCAGGTACTCCTGCAGATCCTCGTAGCTGAGGTTCATCGGCAGGCTCTCCGCCCTGCGCCGCTCGATTTCCTTCTCGCGCAAGGTTTTGTATCGCAGCGGATAGCCGTCGATCTTGATGGAGTTGTACGAGAGCCCCTCCATCACTGCCGATGCCAACGGCACTTCGATCTCGTCGCCTACGCCATTTTTTTCACGTGCCTGCAGAGCCAATACCACGGCCGATACTGCGAGCATGGTGCCGTAGGCGGAGGCCAGTGGAAGCGGAGAGAAGCTCGGGTTGATACCCATCAGCACCCTGTTCTGCCCCATGTCCGTGAACACACCAGAGGCCGACGCGATCACCGCCTCGGTGGCGCGCCATTCTCGACGCAACTCATCGTTACTGGCGAAGCCAGGGATGGAAAGTGTGATCAGTTCCGGGCGGCTGCGCCGCAATTCGGAGAAATCCAGGCCGAGGCCGCTCATCACACCCGGGCGGAAGTTCTCGATCACCACATCGGCCTCCGCTACCAGTTCTCGAGCCTGGCGCAGCCCATCGGGACTCTTCAGGTCCAGGCGGATGCACAGCTTGTTGCGATTGAGCGTGGCGTTGGCCGGACTGTCCCAGAGCGGGCCTGCCGGGGGATCGATGTGAATGACGGTGGCGCCGAGATCGGCGAGGATCATCGCTACCGCGGGACCGGCGATGTACTGGCCGAAGTCGATCACATTGACGCCCTGCAGGGGCAGTTGCTTAGCGTTTCCCATGAGGTAACCCTATCTAGCGCCGCGTCGGCCAGGCAGACCGACCACGGTTAATTGTTGTTGTCGATGTCTTGCGTAAACCGGTCACCTGACCTGACTAGCAGGGCCATCGGCTTGCGATCTGAGGGCTACTTTCGGGAAAACGTCTGTCAGGGAAAAGCAAAAAAAAATGGCCCTAACGGGTCATTTTTTTTATGGATGTCGAGCGGAGCTTATTGCAATCAGTGTCAAGAATTCGCGGAGTCGGCTTCTGCGCGGAAGGCCAGTGCCTCACTAGTCAACCATTCGGCAAACGCAGCGACATCAGGATTGATAACGCTGTGTGGGGTGTGCACGAGATAGAAAGCCTCCTGTGTGGTGACGGTGCTGGCCAGTGGAGCGATGAGGCGACCACCTTGCAACAGGTGGTGCACGAGTGATGAACGGGCCAAGGCCACGCCTTGGCCCAACTCCGCCACCTCAAGCGCGGAAATCAGCGTGTCGAACTGCAATCCCTGGGAGGAGTCAACGCTGTCCGCGCGGTTCTTCTTGAGCCAATAGCCCCAACCTTCTTCATAACCCAGCACATGCAATAGTTCGTGGCGGGCCAGATCCAGCGGGCGACTCAAGGGCCTTTCGGCCGTTGGGAGACTGGGAGAGCACACCGGCTGAAGGGTATCCCAGGTGAGTCGCTCGGACTTCATTCCCGGCCAGCGCCCTTGCCCGTAGCGAATCTCCAGATCCGAATCCGAAGCGGAGTCGTCTACCCAGATATTGCTGTCGATTCGGATATTCACGTGAGGATGTAGAGCACGAAATCGCGGCAATCGCATCGCTAACCAATGCGTGAAGAAAACCAGGCTGGTTCGCAGGACCAATACACGTCGATGTCCTTGTCCAAAAATCTCATCAGTTGCCGCAGCCAAACGCTCCACCGACTCACGTACGACGGGAAAGTAAGACATTCCCGCTTCCGTGAGCTCCAGACCGCGCGGCAAACGCCTAAACAGGGCTGTGCCTAGCTGCGACTCCAAAGCCTTGAGCTGCTGGCTGATTGCGGCTTGGGTGAGGTTCAGCTCCTGAGCTGCATGGGTGAAGTTAAGGTGGCGGGCTGACGCTTCAAACGCGCGGAGCCAGTTCAATGGAGGTAAGCGCTTTTTCATGTGCTGCTCGCAAGATTCAAATACCTCAGATGGTAAATGGCCGGAGCACACAACGAAATCAGCGTGGAACACTCCGATGCGGTCCCGATTGGAATGAATCGCCCCTGGTTTTCTAGTCCTCTGTAGACGCTCACGACAGGCAGCTATTGGCCGATTCTGTTGAAAAAGGCGGTTCTGCGGCAGCCAGCCGGCCAACTGTGCCCGCTTTCGAAGTGGCTGCAAGCCACTTCAGGTTGCCTTTCGGCGTTTCACTGAGCTTACGGGCTCAGGTTTGAGGGTTAATTCGAGGGTTTCTGCTCGCCGCAGACGTACCTATCCCGTGAGCGGTGGCCCTTGAGGCAAAAGCTTGGCCATGCGGCGCAGGTTCTGCACGGTCGCCGCCAAGGTGAATTCGTCAGTGGCACCTGTCAGGCCGCGCAGCCGCAAACGGTCGAGTTTCATGATCCATTTGAGGTGAGCGAAGAGCATCTCCACCTTCTTTCGTTCGCAGCGAGAGACGAGGTATTCCGGTGTCTTCGCGATGCGTCGAGCCACGTCGCGGGCCGCTTCATGGATGCTGCGGACGATCTTCCGATTCGGCGTGTTGGGGCAGCATTTCGCTTTCAGCGGGCAGGTGGCACAGTCGGTTTGGCTGGAGCGATAGATGATGGTGTTGGCCTTGGTCACCCGCGAGCGCTGCTGGGTGAAAGCACGCCATTCACTGCGTAGCGGTTTGCCAGATGGGCAGCGGTATTCATTGGCCTCCTGATTCCAGTGAAAGTCATTGCTGGAGAGGCTGTCGTCTTTGCGCTCGGTCTTGTCCCACACTGGCACATGCGGCTCGATGTCCTTCTCTTCGACCATCCAGGCCAGCATAGGAGCCGTGCCATAGGCGGTATCGCCGATGAGGCGTTCCGGCGTGAGGTCGAACTGCGCTTCGACACGATCCACCATTGTCCTGGTTGAATCGACTTCGGCGGTCCGATGCGCCGGGGTGGCTTCCACATCCAGGATCACGCCGTGCGCGGTGTCGATCAGGTAGTTCGTGGAGTAGGCAAAGTAGGCCGGACCGCCTGACGCGGCGGTCCACCGGGCCTGCGGATCGGTGAGCGAAATCTTCTTGGGCAGGGCTTCGGCCAGCGCTTCCTCATCGAGGGCTTCGAGGTACTCGCGCACGGCGCGGGTGCTAAGCGTTGGATCGCGCCAGTCGACCTCATCTCCCGCCACCCCGCGTTGCCGGCTGGCATCCGCCTTGATGATACTGGCGTCGACGGCGAAGCCTTCACCCTTCACCAGGCCGGCTGCCATGCAGCGTCGCAGCACCTCATTGAACAACCAGCGGAACAGGTCGCTGTCACGGAAGCGGCCGTGGCGATTCTTCGAGAAGGTCGAGTGATTGGGCACTTCGTCTTCCAGTCCCAGTCGGCAGAACCAACGATAGGCCAGGTTCAGGTGCACCTCTTCGCACAACCGCCGCTCGGAGCGAATGCCGTAGCAGTAACCGACCACCAGCATGCGCACCATCAACTCCGGATCGATCGAGGGGCGCCCGATGGGGCTGTAGAAATCTGCCAGGTGGGCACGCAGATCGCTGAGGTCCAGGCACTGGTCGATGCTGCGTAGGAGGTGTTGGGGCGGGACGTGGTCTTCCAGATTGAATGAGTAGAACAGGCGTGCCTGCCCTCCCGGTAACTGTCCCATCATGCTGCCTGCCCCCACGCTAGCTGAGCGTGCGATTTTGCCGGCGGCATCGGGTGGTAGCTACTTTTTCAACAGAATCGGCCGACTTCTGCCTATTGCAAATAGCACTTCGTGATCATCGGCGAGTCTGCAGTCATGGTCGAGGGCAAACTTACCTTCTGCGCCCGTAGCTATCCGGCTGGCAACGTCGTGATCTGATTTACGCTGATGATTTGTCCGCTCCAGATCATCTCAAAATGCGCTGTCTGGATGATTGAGGTAACCGATCGTGGGGTCATCAGTGCCCAGCAGACCCTCCCTGGGAAGCGAACCGAGTTGTAGCGAAGGCCTGTGCCCCCGGTTCGTTTAACCTCGGTGCCCAAGATATGGGAGTACGCGTAATCGTCAGGCGCATAGATTGGGTCTGAAAGCGGCACCGCCGTAGCGTCCCTCACCCCGGCATCGCTGAAGCTGGCGGTGAGCCCCCTGAAGACAAAGCGCTCGTAGTTCAGATCCGGCACATTCGACCAGTAGCGCTCCTGATGATGACGCACCTCGGCAATCGCCGTTTCCATTCTGTCGGCCAGGTAAAGCACGCCGAAGCTTCCGTCGCTGAAGCGCGAGCCGGCAGGGTTTACATGGGTGAAGGGTGCTGTCGCATACGAGCACCCAGGAATGCCGAAAGGAATCTGCTCGCGAGGGATCAGTTCCAGGCGACCAATCTCGTTTTGCAGCCGTGGATTGGTCAGCGCCTGGATTTGATAGAGGGCTTCGAAGTCCCCTGCGTCGGCGACATCATCGAACAGGGCGATGGGCGGGAACTTGGAGTTGACCAAACGGCAGGCCTGCAGGCTCTCACCTTCCAGCTCAGGAAGGTCGCTGAGCCTTACCATTGCGCGCCTCGCAGGGCATCAATCCGCCGGAACGTCTCGTACAGCGAGATCATGTCACCCTGCGCCATGATCTCGAGCGGCGTACGCCCATTGAAGAACTCATTGCGGTTCTCCATCGAGGGGAAGCCATAGACGTTCTCTGGGTTGTCGAACACTAACCGCAGGACCGCGTGAATATTCAGCACAAGGCTGATGCGCTGCATCTGGTCGGCGTCGAGGCTCACTGCCCAGGCCGAATCCTTCTGGCTGGCACGGGTATAGGTGCTGCGGGAGATCCGCAGCACGCGGCAAGCCTGCTCGCAGGAGGCCTTCCACTTGTCCAGGATATTCAATGCTGCACGCAGTCCGGCGGTGCATTGGCTCTTCGAAAAGTCTTGGGCTTGGATTGCTGCTGCCGTCATGGGGAGCCCCTTGATGTTATCTGCAGAGACAAATTTAGCATATTTGAATCTGTAGATCAGTGTGGCGGCCGCACCGACGCCTTGGCTAGCGTCCATCTTCGGTGCCCGAGTGGAAGAACTTGACCGGGTACGGAGTGTAAGGCGTGCCTTTGCCCATAAAGCGTATTCGCGCCGCCTCGGCCACGGCATTGCATTGAGCGTTACCCAGCTTGTCCCAGTCCGCCCTGCACTGACGTTGTAGCTCCTCCAGCCTTTCAGGCTTTTCAGCAAGCACTTCAGCCGATTCAAACGGCATTGGCTTTTCGCATGCACCCAACACCAATGTGGCCAGCAACAACGACATCTTCTTCATCAAGCGATCTCCTTCTGTGAGCTGTGATCAGGCAGCAACGCCTGGTTTGTTTCCGGACTCACCCTCCCGATAAACCGCGCCAACTGCTCGGCCGGTTCACCGTGTCGCCGTATCAGGTAGGTGGTCAGCATCGCGGGACAGCCGGCCAGCGGCCGTGCCACGACGTCCGGATTGTTGAGTTCGGTGATGCGCGCCAGGCTGGAGAATCCCAGCCCGTAACCTGCCGCCACCAGCGCCATCATTAGGTCCAGGGTGGGGACACGGTCGGCGATGGTCAGGCGCGTATCCACGGCGCCCAGCACACGCTGCAATTGCTGCCAGAACCCTTCGCAGACCTTCGGATCGCAGAGCACCAGCGGGTAGCGCACGACCTCCTCGAGTGGCACGCGTCGATAGCTCAGCAGGGGATGACGGGTCGGCACTGCCACCACCAGCGGATCGAACCAGACCGGCTCGGCCATCAGCCCATCACCGACCTCATCCGACTGAGCCAGGCCAATATCGAACAGGTCGTCATTCAAACCTCGGACCTGTTCGCTGAAGGTGACGTCCGACAGGCAGATCTCGACCTCCGGCTCTTCCTCGCGACATTGGGCGAGCAGGGCGGCCAGGCGTGCCTGCGGGATGCCGTCCGACAGGGCCACGCGGATGCGTCCGCGATACCCAGCCGCTGCGCTCTTCACGCTGGCCTTGGCCTGGTCGACGACCGCCAGCACGCGGCGGGCTTCCTCCAGCAACACCTTGCCCGCCCAGGTCAGGCGCGTGCGGCGCGTCGTGCGCTCGAACAGCTGGACGCCCAGGCGATACTCCAGTTCCTTGATGATCCTGGAGAGGGGCGACTGTTCGATGTGCAGGCGTGCGGCCGCGCGCGCAAAGTGCAGCTCTTCTGCAACGGCGATGAAACAGCGAAGGTGGCGCAGTTCCACAGCCCTTCCTCCTTCTGGTTCAGTTGTAGGGTTCGGCTTGAACCTTGCAGGTCCAGCGCGGTTGGCGACGCAGGTTGACGATCTGCAGCAGGGCGCCCAGCGCAGCGACACCGCCGGCACAGGCGGCCAGGGTCCAGGTGGGCATCTGCAACAGCAGCACGAAACCACCAGCTGCAGCACCGATGGCACTGCCCAGGTAGAGCGCCGACTCGTTCAGGGCGATGGCGAGGTTGCCGTCGCCCTGGGCCTGGCGCGCCAGGATCAGCTCGTTGTTCTGTGGCACTTGCAGGGCCCAGCCAACGGCGCCCCAGACAGCGATGGGCAGCATCACCAGCCAGGTGCTGAACGCGGCCGACAGCGGCAGCGCAAACAGCGAAACGGCGAGGATCAGCATGATGGCGAAGGTCAGCACCGGGCCCTTGATGCGATCCACTACCGGGCCAATCAGGAAGCTACCCAGCACACCACCGATGCCCCAGACCCAGAGATAGGGCGTCACCGAACGCACCGCGCCATAGGCCGGGTCAGCCAGCAGCGGGGCGATGAAGGTGTACATGCCGAGACTGGCGATGGCGGCGAGCAGGGACACCAGCAGGATCACCAGCACATGACCGTCGCCGAGGATCGCCAGCTTCTGTCCCAAGGTGGTGGCGGTGGCCGCCGGCAATGCCGGGAGCTTGAGCAGCAGGCCGAAGAACGCCACCAGACCGAGCACCGCGACCAGCCACAGGGCCGCTTGCCAGCCCATCTGCTCGGCGATCAGCAGGCTGAGCGGCACGCCCAGCACCACGCCGCTGGCCATGCCGCCCATGATGATGGCGATGGCCTTGCCGCGGCGCTCCGGCGCCGATACGGCGGCCGAGGCACCAATGCCCATGGCCAGGTAGACGCCAGCGCCAATGCCGGCGATCGCGCGCCAAACCATCAGCGTGGTAAAGCTCTCGGCCAGCGCACTGGCCGCGTTGGCGATGACGAACAGGCCCAGGGCCAGCAGCAGGCCGGCGCGCTGGCGATGGGCCGGGGTCAGGGCGACGAAGATCGGCGACCCCAGCCCATAGGCCAGGGTGAAGGCGGTGACCAACTGGGCGGCCACCGCGACGGACACCACGAAGGAGGCCTCGATCATCGGGATCAGGCCGGCGGTGACATAGGAGGCCATGCCGAGGGCGAAGGCCCCCAGCGCTATCAAGTAGATGGGGGATTGGTTGGGTGTGTGCATGCTCAGGCTCGCTTGCGCTCCATTGGAGTTGCGTGGGTGGATGAACCGAGGGATGCAGCCCCGAACCGGGGCCGCATCCGGTTGGGGACTAGAGTTCGAGGCTGACGTCGTATTCGCCCAGCCAGGTGTTGAGGCCGACCACCAGCTCCATGCCCATGCGCTCGTACATGGGCGAGACGCTGCCAAGCGGCCTGGCCAGGGTTTGCTGGATGCGGTCGTTGTCGAGCAGCGGCATCACCGGTGCGTTGCGATCGGCCTGGATGGCGGCCAGGGCGTCACGCAGTGCGTGCTCGTAGGCCGGATCCTGGGTGGACGGGTAGGGGCTCTTGACCCGTTCGCTGATCGACGCCGGCAGCAGGTCGCGGGTCGCCGCGCGCAGGATGCTTTTCTCCCGACCGTCGAAAGCCTTCATTGCCCAGGGGATGTTGAAGGCGTACTCCACCAGGCGGTGGTCGCAGAAGGGCACCCGTACCTCGAGACCCACGGCCATGCTCATGCGGTCCTTGCGATCCAGCAGGGTCTGCACGAAGCGCGTCAGGTTGACGTAGCTCATTTGCCGCATGCGCCGGTCCACCGCACTTTCGCCCGGCAGTACCGGCGCCTCGGCGATGGCCTGGGCGTAGCTGTCGTGCAGGAATCCCTGCATATCCAGTTGAGCCAGCAGGCCCGGGTCGAACAGGGGCTTGCCGTCGAAGTACTTGCCGGTGACAGAGGTCAGCCAGGGGAAGGTGTCGGCCTGGATCGCCTCAGGGTCGTGGAACCAGCGGTAGCCACCGAACACCTCGTCCGCGCTCTCGCCGGACAGCGCCACCGTTGAGTGCTTGCGCACCTCCTGGAACAGGCGATAGAGCGATGGCCACATGTCGCCCCAGAAGGCCGGTGGCAGGTCGAGGGCTCGGACGATCTGCGCGCGCAACACCGGATCAGCCAGCTCGCGGCTGTCGAGAACGATCTCCTGGTGGCTGGAGCGGATCTTCTCCACCAGGTCGCGGACGAAGGGCGCATCCGGGGTGCCGCGTACCGCATCGCCGGTGAAGCCCCTGCCGTGGTCGACGAAGTCGACGGAGAAGGAGCGGATATTCTCCTTGCCGGCGGCCAGCAGCTTCTTCGAGGCCAGTGCGGTGATGATCGAGGAGTCGAGGCCACCGGAGAGCAGGCTGCACAGCGGCACTTCGGCGACGATCTGGCGGTCGACGATGTCCTCCAGCAGGTCGCGGGTATGGCGGATGGTTTCGTCCAGCGAGTGGGTGTGCTCGCGCGCCTCCAGCTTCCAGTAGTGGCGGCGGAAGAGGCCTTGCCGATTGATCCGCAAGATCTCGCCCGGCATCACCTCGCGCATGCCGGCGAATACGGCATGGCCGGGCGTCTTCACCATCTCCAGGATCTCGCGCAAGCCATCGGCGCGCACCTTGCGTGGCACCAGCGGATTGGCCAGCAGCGCCTTGGGCTCGGAGCCGAACACCACGCCGTCCGAGGTGGGGTAGTAGTACAGCGGCTTGACGCCCATGCGGTCGCGGATCAGCAACAGCTCCCGCGAGCGCAGGTCCCAGATCGCGAAGGCATACATGCCATTGAGGCGCTCGACGAAGCCCTCGCCCCATTCCACATAGGCACGCAGCACCACCTCGGTGTCACTGCGGGTTTCGAAGTGGTGCCCGCGCCGTTGCAGTTCGGTACGCAGTTCGCGGAAGTTGTAGACCTCGCCGCTGTAGGTGATGGCGGCGACCTCACGCAGACCGCCATGCATGGCCGTCATTGGCTGACGACCGCCTTCGAGGTCGATGATCGACAGCCGGCGATGGCCCAGCCCGACCGGCCCGTCGATCCACAGCCCGCCGGCATCGGGACCGCGCAGGGCCATGGTGTCGGTCATGCGCTGCAGGGTGTCACGTTGCGCGTCCATGTTCTGGCTGTAGGACAGCCATCCAGCGATTCCACACATAGTCTTCTCCTTGTGAACCTGGGTTATCCGAGGCTTTCCAGGTCGCTGTCCTCGGCCAGCAGCACGCGCGTCTCGCCATGGACGTAGTGTGCTGGCGCCGGGGTTTGGGCTCGGGTGTCGAGTTCGTTGAGCAGGCATTGCAGGGCCATGGCCGTATCCAGGCCCGCGAATGGCTCGCGTGGCGCTTCCTTGAGTGCGACTGCACGTACCGCCTGCCGGCACAGCCGTGACAGCTTGTGCAGGGTTTCCAGCCCCGGTATGTCGGGGGTCGTCGCGAACTCGTGCAGCAGTTCCTCGGCACCGTTGGCCCCGCGCGTCCAGACCCTCAGTTGGTCGTGGTCCCAGCGCGGAGTGTCGAACACCAGGCGCGCATGGATCAGTCGGGCGTCGCGGTCAACGAAACTGAAGTCCACCGTGCGCTGGCGGACGATGTTGACGAAGCTGCTGTAGCCGGTGACCGGCGCATCACCCAGGCTGGCGGTGAGCTGCACGGTGTCGAGCACGGCTTCGCCGGAGATCGAGAAGTCCGAGCGCACACCGAGTACGCCATGCAGCTTGAGTTGGCCCGCACGGGGATAGATCCAGCCGACGAGATCCAGGGCATGGATCACCTCGCTGGTTACGCCACAGGTGGGGCGGTAGTCGTTGATGCGATCCTTGCCCCAATGGAAATTGGCGCGCACCAGTTGCCAATCATGCCGCTCGACCCACTCACGCAGTTGCCGGGTGGCCTCCGAGTAGCGTTCCACCAGGTCCAGCGCGAAACCGCTGACGTACTTCAGCGCAGCTGAGAGCTCGGCCAGTTCGTCTTGCGGAGTGACCAGGGGCTTCTCGCAGATCACGAAGCCCCGATAGCCGGCCAGTTGCCTGAGCACGGTCGCATGGCTGTGGTCGTTGACGCTGACGACGACGATGTCTGGGGTGAACTGCTCCAGCGCCCGGCCGACGCTGTCGAAGTAGGGCAGCTCGGTGGACCGCTGCCGGCGGCCGACATAGGCCAACGACAGCGGCATACCCGTGCTGGTGGCGATGTGTTCGAAGGTGCGGCGGTAACGATTGCCGGCGTAGCCCAGGCCGATGATCAGGATCTTCATGCCGAGGCCTCCTGGCGAATCAGCAGGCGCTCGTCGCTGACCGTGAATCCCAGGGCCTGGTACACGGTGCCGGCGGATTCGGTGCTTTGCAGGACCACGTGGTCGACGCCGCGGTTGGCGAACCAGCGCAGCAGGTGCTGCATCAGCTGGCGGGCGATACCGCGATTACGCCATTGCGGCTCCACCACCACCGACTGCACCCAGCCGGACAGGCCGTTAAGACAGCCCGGTGCCGGCGCACGCTGGTCGATGATGGCCGTCGCGCAACCCAGCACCTGGCCGGATTCCTTGTGCTCGGCGGCGAGGATCTGCACGCAGTCGCTCTTGTCCAGGCGGCTGCCCAGCCAACTGCGATAGGCCGTCCGCCAGCTCGCCGCTTCCTCCGGCGTCTTGCTCGAATAGCGGGCGGTGGTGCCATCCAGCAGGTAGGCGCGCAGCTCAACCAGGCTGTCCAGGTCAGCCAGCGTCGCCGCGCGCACGGTGAAGAAGACGTGCTCCATCTCAAGCCACCTCCGCGCTGAATGCCTGGGAGGCCAGCGGAATCGAGAAGTGCTCGAAGGTCTCGCGCAGCGACGACGCCAGATGCTCGATCTGCGCATCGCTGTGGTTCGGCGTGGCGTTGACCCGGAAACGTTCGGTGCCCACCGGCACCGACGGGTAGTTGATCGGCTGCAGGTACACCCGGTGGGTATGCAGCAAGCGTTGGGCAGCGGCCTTGCAGCGATTCACCTCACCCACCAGCACCGGCAGCACGTGCGTCTGCGAACAGGGCATGACTGGAACGTCGTAATGCCTGAGACGTTCGCGTAACTTGGCCGTCTGCGCATGCAGGCGATCGCGTTCGCCGCTGCTGGCTTTCAGGTGCTCGACGCTGGCCAGGCAGCCGGCGGTGACGGCTGGGGGCAGCGAGGTGGTGAAGATGAAGCCGGTGGCAAAGGAACGCACTGCGTCGACGATCACCTGGGTCGAGGCGATGTAGCCGCCGATCACGCCGATGGCCTTGGCCATGGTGCCCTGGATGATGTCCACCTCATCGGCCAGGCCAAGCTCGGCGGCAATGCCCGCGCCGCGTGGGCCGTACATGCCCACGGCATGGACCTCGTCGAGGTAGGTGAGGGCGTTGTAGCGCTTGGCGACCGTGACGATCTCGGCGATGGGCGCAATGTCGCCATCCATGGAGTAGACCGACTCGAACACCACGATCTTGGGGTGGTCCAGCGGATAGCCAGCGAGGATCCGCTCCAGGTGCTCGACGTCGTTGTGACGGAAGATCTGCCGCGGGTTGGGTGTCGAGCGGATGCCGTTGACGATCGACGCGTGGTTGAGTTCGTCGCTGATCACCACGCAGTCGGGGAGGCGCCTCAGCAGGCACTGGATGGTCGCGTCGTTGGAACCGAAGCCGGTGGGGAACACCAACGCCGCTTCCTTGCCGTGCCAGTCGGCCAGGCTGGCCTCCAGGCGGGCATACACTTCGTGCGAGCCGCCGATATTGCGCGAACCGCCCGAGCCGGCGCCGTAGGTTTCCAGCGCTTCGTGCATCCGTTGCCGAACGACCGGGTGCTGCGACATGCCGAGGTAATCATTGCTGCACCAGACGACCACTGGCTCCTGGTCGTGGCCTTCCAGTCTGGCCAGGGGGTACTGGCCGCAGATGCGGCTGAGGGTGGTGAAGGTGCGGTACTGGTTGGAGGACTTCAATGTCTCCAGTTGTTCGCGAAGAAGTGCTTGGTACATCCCTTTGTCTCCTTAGCAAATTGATGACACGTCGATGTGTGCTTCCTCATCAAGCAAGTGCCCTGGCACGCGCGTTTGCGGCAGGGCCGGGGTATTCTTCTCGCGATTTATGGGGGTTACAATTTGACTGTTTATGCTGTTACTGGAGGTAATCGGATGAGCGCACCTCGCACACTCGAACGCACTCGGGCAGAGCTGGCCGAGTTCCTGCGTAGTCGCCGCGAACGCATTTCGCCGGAAGAGGTGGGATTGCCCGCTGGCAGCCGAAGGCGCACACCGGGCCTGCGTCGCGAGGAGGTCGCCGCGTTGGCGGGGGTGGGGTTGTCCTGGTACACCTGGCTGGAACAAGGGCGGGACATCAGCGTGTCCGCGACCTTTCTCGATAACCTCTCGCGGACGCTCAAGCTGGATGCCACCGAGCGCCGTCACCTGTTCCTGCTGGCCCATCAGCGCCTGCCGCCGGAGCCCGGACGCACCTGGTGCGTGGTCCCGCCGCTGATCCATCGTTTGATGGCGGACATCCCGATGCGCCCGGCCTATGTGCTCAACCTGCGTTGGGATGTGCTGGCCTGGAATGCCGCCGCGGACCGGGTCTTCGGTTTCTCCGCACTGCCGGCGGATCGCCGCAACCTGTTGTGGATGCTGTTCACCAGCCCCGCCATGCGCGTGTTGTTCAACCCCTGGGAGGAGCAGGCGTTGCAGATCCTCTCCAGCTTTCGGCGCGACTTCGTACGGGCTACCCAGGACCCGGAGATTGCCGCCTTGGTGAAGGACCTGGAGAAGGCCTCGCCCGACTTCAAGGCCGGATGGCGCCAGCAGGACATCCATGGTCCCTGCCAGGGCATTCGTCACCTGCATATCGAGCCGATCGGCCCGATGGTGTTCGAACACACCACGCTGACCATCGACGAGGATCGCCACCTGCGCCTAGTCTACTACGCAGCCAAGGAGGGCCAGCCGGAGAGCCGCTCCTTCGAGCAATGGCTGCAGCAGGAGCCGACGCTGGCTTAGCGTGGCGGTCGCTCAGTCAATCGCCGGACCACGATGACGCCCCAATTGCCAGGACACGCTGTTGCCCCGGACCACGGCAGAGAGGTGCTGCCCAAGCCGGGGCTCGATTACCGGCTTCCAGGGCACCAGGCTGAAGCCCACGCCATCATCGAGCATCGCGAAGCGCCCGCTGGCCAGTTGCACGGCACGCCGATAGATCCCGCTGACACGCTCACCGTCAGCGGTTGGACGGTACTGCAGGCATGTCTGTGCTGCGATCTCCTGGGCTGTAACCGATAGCTCGCGCTCACGCAGGGTGCCCAGCAGGTTGCGAGCGAGCACGACGCGCTGCCCCTGGCGTTCGGCCAGGCCCTGTTCCACCAGGACATCAGCACGTTGTCTGAGCGCTTCGCGGACCTGCCGGCCGAAACCAGTATCTGCCAGCCCCTGATTGCCCCCAATCAACTGCTGATCCAGCCAGGTTGCACCGATGGCACGGACCTGCCGTTCCACCGAGAGCGGTGTGCGCAACTCGATGACCAGATCGCCACGGCGCTGGGTGTCATGCTGCCGGCCCCGTTCCGGCAAGTCGGCGGGGACCCGCCAGACGCCGTCCTCCAACCGCTCCACGATACCGGCGCGACGCAGGGCTTCCAGGCGGCGTACATGGCGTTCGACCTGAGCCTCGGGAGGCTCCTGCTGGCCGCTCCGGGACGTGGCCAGGATGAGGTGATGGTCGGTGCGATATACGCCGTCTACGGCCAGCGCAACAAGCGAGCGATCCACCGCACGAGGCTCGCTCATCGTGCGCGCCTCCACAACGGCGCCGATGGGGTAGTCGGCCAGCTCCGAGCCGGCCGGCAGCGCCAGGTAATGGGCCTTGCCGTCGAGTCCATCCACCACCAGGTAGCCGCGGTCGCGCAGTTCATCAGCCAGCCCCTTGGCCACTACCCGGCCGACCACAGCTGGGCTGCCGCCACCTGGCTCAAAGACCGCCAGGTCCCGCTGCATACCACCCATGGCGCGTTGCAGGGTGCGCAGGATATCGCCGCGCTCACCCAAGGCGCGCAACGTTGCCTCGGTGTCGTCGCGCATGACCCATTGCCCGGGCTGACTTTCGCGAGCCAGGCCCTGCCGCTGAAGGTGTTGCAGGCGACCGATCAGCAGCTGTCGACGTGGATGGTGGGCAAGGGTTTTCACGTGCAGCACGCCTGCCTCGCGTTCGCGCAGGAGGGTGCGGTCCAGGCTGGTCCAGCGTTCCTGTTGCACCTCGCGCTGCAGGCTGCGCTGGATCTCCAGTTCGGTGCGTGGGCCGAGCCACTCGGTGGCCAGTTCCGCAGCGCGATTACGCATGCCCTCGGCGATGTAGTCGCGGGCAATGACCAGGTCCTTGCCGGTGTCGTCCTTGCCCCGCAGGACGATGTGCGTGTGTGGGTTATCGGTGTTCCAGTGATCGACTGCCACCCAGTCGAGACGCGTGCCCAGGTCGGCCTCCATCCGGCTCATCAGGTGGCGGGTGTAGGTCCGCAGGTCATCCAGTTGCTCGGCATCCTCGGGCGAGACGATGAAGCGGAACTGGTGTCGGTCTTCCCGGCCGCGCGCCTCGAAGGCTTCCACGTCGGCCTGGTCGCTCAGCGGGCCGTAGGCCTTGCCCGGCTCCCCCTCACGACTCACGCCGTCGCGCTCGATGTAGCGCAAGTGGCTGTGGGTCGAGCGCTTGCCGGCCTGACGCAGGTTCACCAGGCGCGTCTTGATGGTGACCCGACGGGCGTTGGCTGATTGCTGCTGCCTGCTGAAACGTGCGGCGACATGGCCGCGACCGAGCCGTGCGCCGGGCTGCTGGCCAGCTTTGCGCGGCTTGCCGATGCCCGCCTTGTTGGACTGGCGCAGCACCTGGTTGACGAAGGCTTGGCCGCGTTGCTGCTGCTTGCCCGGCTGCGGGCGAAAGCGCGATTCGTCGTCGGGATGGCCTCCCTTGCTCATGTTCGGACTCCTCCAGGTTGATCGCAGTACGGCGTATCAGGCACGCTTTCTAGCCGGTGCTTCTGCAGGGAAAACACGATTTCGGCACCTGGCGACACCGGCGCGGTGTCGCCGCCAACCCCCGTGCAGACTGCTTTCCGGGCCAGCGAAGTGCCGCCCCCTTTTATCTTGCCCTCCGCTTTTTCCCGGCCTTGGTGCTCCTGGAGTCAGTGATCAGGTAGGACAGACCGGGCCTCAGCGCAGGCCTGAACGGGCAGGCGAGGGCATGAGCAACCGCACAATGGCGGCGCTCGACTGCGCACCCCGAGCACACACCATCTGCGGTCGGGTCGACATGGGAACGACCCGCTCATCGACGCGACTCCATCCACAACGGCTGCGCCCGACCGATCACCGTGCTGGCCGGGACGGGCCCGAAGTAGCGGCTGTCGAACGACTCCGGGTTGGTGCTGAGCAGGAACAGCTCATCGCCCGCCAGGCGCTGACACCCGTGCCAGGCGGGTAGCGCGCGCCCCTGTCGATCCCACCTCAAGCGCCTGGCTACAAGGACGCCATCGATGCGCACCTGATTGCCCTGCACGCACACCTGCTGCGGTGCCCTGGCCGCCACGGTTTTCAGTAGCGGCACGTTCGCCGGCAGGTAGCCCCGTCGTGCCGCCAGGCTCATGACCCCGGGCGGCAGGTGGAGCAGCACCAGGTTGCCAACTGAAATCGAGCGGGCAGGCTCGATGCGGTACCAACCGATGGGCACGCTGTCGGACGCGTTGTAGACGAGCAGTGGCGGCGTCGTCGCGCACGCTGCCCATCCCAGGAGGATCAGGCTGCCAGCAGCCAGTGCCAGTGGCCGCCACGCACCGCGAGTACCCGCTGTCATGGCGTGACCTCCGGAAACTGCTGCTCCAGCACCTCGCGCAGCATCTCCGCCATGGTCACGCCGCGGTCGAAGGCCGCCCGCTTGATGCGCGTGCGCAGCGCCGGCGTCACGTCCAGCGTCAGCCGTGCCGTATAGCGCTCGACCTTGCCGTGGTCGATGGCTGCTCCTTGGCGTATCCAGGCCTCGGCCAGTGGATCGGCCAGCGGGCGTGCACCGATACCGATGCGCTTGCTGCTCATGGCGACCACCTCAACAACTCATCCACCAGGCTGCTGACCTCGCGTGCGGCGGCGCTGTCCGGCGCCAGTTCGCGTGCCAGGCGACCGGCTGCCACGCTCTCGGCGAAGACGATGCGCTGGCGCACCTCGGCCTGCAGGGCGGGCAGTGGCTGGTCGGCCAGGGCGCCGCGGGCTTCCCGGCCAATTACCGTGGTACTGATGCGTCGGTTGATGGCGAATGCCGCTCGCAGGGTAGGGCGGAACACCTGCGCCTCGCGGATCAGGTTGACCATCTCGGCGCTCGCCCAGAGGTCATAGGGACTGGGCTGCACCGGGATCAACACACGATCGGCCGCCAGCAGCGCCGAGCGGGCGAGGGCGGCGATGCGGGGAGGGCCGTCGATGATCACATGGTCGGCGCGTCGGGCCAGCTCCGGGGCTTCCTGGTGCAGCGTCTCGCGTGCCAGGCCAACCGCGCTGAATAGCCTGGGCAAACCCTGCTGGCTGCGTCGCTGAGTCCAGTCCAGGGCGGAGCCTTGTGGGTCGGCATCGAGCAGGATCACGTTCAGCCCGCGCAGGGCCAGTTCGCCGGCGATGTGGGTGGCCAGGGTGGTCTTGCCGACCCCGCCTTTTTGGTTGAGCAGGGCGATGATCATGGCCGGATCTCCCCAGCCAAGAAGCCCTGATCAACGCCTGTCCACAGATGAGCGCTGGCCCAATAACAAGTTAGAGCTCTTAAGTTAGTAAAGTTAAGGGAGGCTGGAGGCCCCGCCAGCCGTGGCTTGCAGAGCAGTTTGTGCGCCTGATAGCACGATAGTCGTGCGCCTGATAGCACGAGCCCGGTTGCGCCTGATAGCACGAGTGAATTCACAGCTTTTCCGCAGGTTATCCCCGTGCCGTCTACGGCACGGGCCGAAAGGCGAGCAACTCGATCGAAGGCGGCATCCGGACGATGTCCAGGTGGTACCCCGGTAGCGATTGGCGAGTGACCAGGGTGCGCAGGTCCTTGGCGAAGTCCGAATAGCGCGCGGTACTCCCCGACTTGCGGTACAGGTGGCGAAAGTCGAACTGCCAGCCGTCCTCCTGTTTGCCGCCGTGCTTGCGCACCAGGCGGTACAGCCAGCGTTCGATGCCGCCGGTGAGGCGGAAGTAGGCCGGGTCGATGGTCAGCACCAGGGCCTGGTCGAGCACCCCGCTGTAGAACCAGTCCGGCAGGATCAGCTCGATGCCCAGCGGCCGACAATCGGGAGCGGCCAACTCCTTCCACTCGTTGATCCAGGAAAAGCGATGCAGGCGCCGGCCGGTGGTCTCGCGGAGCGAGGTGGCGACGCTGGTCGATTGCAACCGATCCAGGGCCGCCTTGAGGCGCTGGTAGTCGCGCAGCGACGTCCCGCGGCCGATGAAGCGCAGGATCTGGTAGGGCGTCGCGCGCATCAGCCGCGAGGTCGGAATGCCCGCATCGCGTGCCTCGACGATCTGGCTGGCCGCCCAGATCAGGATGTCGGCATCCCAGATCGTGGCAATGCCGTGCTCTAGCGTGCCCTCCACACGCACCGTCACGCCGCCGGAGCGGAAATCGATCGGGACGGTACGCCGCGACTTGGCCAGCGAGAAAAACGGATGCGCCATCAGGTCCTGGGCATCGCGCGGCGCCAAGTCGCCCGGCAGGGCGCGGAACAGATCCAGTTGCTCGCTCTGTGCCGGTTGATCGAGCACGCCACGATTCATGGGCAAGGGCTTCACTGGTCATCACGCGCAGCTCCCGGGTGGCGGTCGAGGTACTCGGGATCGAAGGTGGTCTCGAAACTGCGCTCACTGGCCCAGGCTTCGAGATCGGTCAGGGCATACATCACCCGGCGACCGAACTTGTGAAAGCGCGGCCCGCCGCCGATCACCCGCTGCTTCTCCAGCGTGCGTGGAGAAAGCCGCAGGAAGGCCGCTGCCTCGTTGTTGGTGAGGTAGCGAGGGGGAGGGGAGACTTGTGAGGATTGCGCCTCAGCAGGCCCAGTTGTGGGCCTCATTGCGTGTGTCGTTGGCCCGGCTTTGCGGTGCAGCGGGGAGTCCAGGTCGATGCGGCGCCGGTGATGAGTGAGATCGGGTGAGTACGACATGCTGTGTCCTCCGTTGATGTGGGAGGTGCACCGTGCGGCAGCGGTCGCGCTCGATCATGCCGGGTTGGGTCCGGGCGAATGTGAAGGCGAGAGACGCGCGAATTGATACCCGAACGGTCTTGGCGCTGACCAGGCACGCCCATCCATCCAGGCGGGCGACGCTCGGCGATAAACAGGCAGGCAAGGATTCGAGCGCGCAGCATTACGGATCTGCGGATCTACGGCATTCTGCAAAACCTGAAAACCGCATTGGCGGATTTCCGTAAATCCGTAAAAGCGTAAATCCGTTTCCCCACAGATCCGTAAAACCGTGGGTACGGATCTACGGATTTGAGCAAAAACGTAAGACCACAACGGTCTCAATCAGCAGGTGGCATAACGCGTTGCTCCAGGCTGGTCGCTGGGTGCGCGCGCCCGGGCATCAGCCTGCCGGGGTGGGGCGCGCGGGTGGCCGACAGGACAGGGGCGCAAAAAAACAAGGCACCGGGTCGCCCCGGTGCCTTCCGCTGGTCTAGCGATTCCAGAACACGTGCACCTGCTCGAAGCCGGTTTCCAGGGTGAACAGGTCGCCGCTGTACTCCATATCGCGGGCCATGGCCCGGTAGTCGATGTAGGGGGCCAGGTGCTGCGGAATGCTGGTGGTTTCCTCGGTCAGTTGCTGAGCGTAGTCGGCCAGCGAGGCATGGCAGCCGCAGTAGTCCTCCTCGGCGGCCTTGCGCGCCTGCTCCAGATCGTTGAAATGGGAGAGCAGGACGCCGCCAAAGTCGAGATACTCCTCAATGAAACAAGCGATCTCGTGGGCGGCTTGCAACCCTTCGTATTCGCTGAGGCGGTAGCCGTCGAAGCCCTCGAAGTCGTGGATGGCGTACTCCTCCGCGCCCTCCACCGGCGAGGCTGCCAGCATCGCATTGACCTTCGTCTGGATGTCGTCCATGTCCAGAGTCGCATCGATCCAGACACCGTGCAGATGACCGGCGTTGTAGGCGGCCAGGTCGGCAACGTAGATCCTGATTTGTTCGCTCATGGCTTTCGCTCCTTCGTCTTCAGAGTTCTGCGCTAGCGCTGCGCATGAACCCCTGCCGACTAGGGCGACTAAGGCGGTCGTGAAAAAATCAGGAAAAATCGCGGAGGCTCCACCCCGCGCAGCGGCCGAGTGGAAACCGTCTATTTTTCTTGATTTTGAGGGGGCAAGAACCCCTGCTCTGGGAGAGGAAATGCGTCACCACCTTGTGGTGTATGGCCACATCGATCCGATGCAGCTTGCCATTCGGCTCAATGGCAAGCTTGCTGCTCAAGAGATGTCTGGTTGTACCTACTACTCCCGCCATTGGGCATACTCAGTTGAGATGAGGATGGCCAGGAATGGCCTGGGTACTTCTCAACAATCACAAATCCTAGAAACGGATAGACAGCAAGAGGAGCAGGGATGGGCGTATTCACTCCCGCTGGAGAAACACGAGTCGCGGTCCTGGTTGATTGCGACAACGTCTCTCCCGAGATTCTGGAACACGCGCTGCGTGTCGTTGCGCAATTCGGGCGTGTGGTGCTTCGTAGGGGCTATGGCAACCACGGAACGCTGGCCAACAAATGGCAGGAGGCATTGGTGCGCTTGGCCTTCACGCCATGTCTTCAGTACCAGTATGCAGCGGGCAAGAATACGTCCGATATCGCATTGGCGCTGGATGCGCTGGAAGCGCTCTTCGATCATCGAGTCGACACATTCTGCCTGGTCACTAGCGACTCGGACTTTGCCTACCTCTGCCGCAAGCTTCGTGAACGGGGTGCCACGGTCTGCATCGTCGGAGAGTCCAAGACGCCCGCCGCGCTGCGCAATGCCAGCGACCAGTTCTTCGAGTGGAGCCGAGACGAACACGCCGAGGAAGTTGCTGAACAGAGCGAGAAACCTTCCGCCAAGCCGGACGCCAACCTGAAGATCGAACCTGCCAAGCCTGAGTCCGCCAAGCCTGCCGTCAAGCGCAGACCAAGGTTCGTTGTAGATGCAGTGTCCCTGCTCGCCGCCAGAACCAGCGAGGGCAAGGTCACCCTGAGTGCTCTGGGGCAATACCTGAAACGAACTGATCCTGCATTTTCACCCAGCGCATTCGGTCACTCAGGCCTGCTCGACATGATCAAGACCTACGACTTGCTGCAGCTCGTACAAGAAGACGGTGGCCACTGGAGCGTGAGCCTGGCCGCACTCGAAGAAGCCGTGCCCGAAGCCATCAACTGATTCGCATCTTGCAAAAAAGGGGGCCAGGCCCCCTTGGCTCAAATGAGCCCATGCTCCGCGAAGGACGCTGACCGGGTTCCAGCGATGATGATGTGATCCAACGTGCGCACGTCCACCAGGGCCAGTGCTTCCTTGATGCGCCGGGTAATCGACTTGTCTGCTTCGCTGGGCTCCGGATTACCGCTGGGGTGGTTGTGAGCGATGATCGCCGCGGCTGCATTCAGACGCAGAGCTTCCTTGACGACCTCACGTGGATACACCGCTGTGCTGTCGATGGTGCCCTGGAACAACTCGACGTACTGGATCAGTCGATGCTTGGCGTCCAGGAACAACACCGCGAACACCTCGCGCTCGTAGCCCGCCAACTTGGCGCGAAGGTAGTCCTTGACCACATCCGGCGACGTGAAGCTGGCACCACGCTGCAGCTTGCAATCGATGGCCTGGCGCGCGGCTTCTAGGATCTGATCGGCAGATGCCGGCAGATAGCATCCTTGGTCGTCACGCACGAGCAGGGTAGCGGCGCTAGCATGGACAGGTTGCGACATAGTCGTTCTCCGGTTACTCGGGCGGAATTGCCCGAACCCGGAGCAGCACGGCGCAGCGCAGCAGTCAGGGGGCGAAAGCCGGCCTGGCCGCAAGCGTGCTCTGCACGCGCAGCCCTTGACGGCGAGAACGCCGTGATAGGGTGAAGGGAAACAGCAAGACCGCCCTCCGAACTTTCATGTGGCACGGATGGCAAGCGAAGCGCGCAGGCCCAAGGGGCCGGAGATGAAGTGCGCGTCTCTCAAGAAAGCCCATTGCTAAGCAGAAAGCTCGAGCCGGCTTAACCGACTCGAGCTTCTTGC
Source organism: Metapseudomonas phytobenefica (assembly GCF_043392685.1). Lineage (NCBI taxonomy): Bacteria > Pseudomonadati > Pseudomonadota > Gammaproteobacteria > Pseudomonadales > Pseudomonadaceae > Metapseudomonas > Metapseudomonas phytobenefica. Next base: position 79,048 of record NZ_JBHZGM010000018.1, read on the forward strand.
CTACAGCGTCAAAGCCAGATCCCTGGTTCGTTGCTCATTGCACTGCAGCGAACTCAACCGCTGCTGAATTCGGCTCAGGAAACCGACCTCGAAAGCACGCCTTTCCATTGCACAGGGGAGAAGATCACGCTCGGCAATCATGATCGCCCAAAGCCAGCCGCTTCGGGCGTTGTCGAGCCAGGTCTGGGCCAGCCCCACACCTTGATTGAATGCCTGCCGACAATCCGCAGCCCAAATGATTTCCATACCTGGATGGCCATCGTGAGGTGGAAGCCAAGTCATGATGCCCTTGCTCACTTGGCACCTCCTCGTGCTTCGGACAGTGCACGACGGAACAGCACAACCATCTCGTCAAGCAGATCTTGGGCCGAGTAGGCCGCGACCCTTAAACGCAGGTTTTCCGGCTGGAATCCATCCGGCCCGGCCATTTGATCAAGCAGATTACCGAGCATAGTTGCACGCAATTCGGCAGCAGCCTCGACGGGGAGGGGAGAGCGCTCGGATTCATGCAGCGGACTTGGCCGCCGTGGGAAGGGAACAACGCAGGTTTCGAACTCAGCCATGGCGCACCTCCGGAACAGAGGTGAACAAGACCAAAATCCCAAGGCGGAGCTCTCGGGTAAAAAGGAGGTAGCGCATTTTCCTTATGCTCCTTGGTTGGATTAAGGAGCCGACACCCGCCGTTGTCACGCGGTGATGGGTGGCGGACCGCGCGGGGGTGACAATCCGGTAACCAAGGCAACCGGCCGGGCAAATGCCCGCCCCGCGCGGTCAGCCATAAAGTTGCAGCAACACGGTACTTGTGTACCAGTCGCGCAACTACTCGCTACCACGCCCTTGGTTGAGTTCGGGTTGTCACGCCCGGCCGTGGGATTTACCACGACGGGCGCACTCTAGCCTGCGGGTTTCATGATGGCAACCTACTGTGGCGTAGTTGGATTGTTCGTCACTTGCTGTGGTCAAGCTGATCAGTGGAGTGATTCGAGCCCAGAAGCGTTTGTGCGTGCCCAACCAAGAGGCTTGGAGGTGTCCACAAAACTAGGGGCGATTCACAGTTTTCCTAGCTATGCAGCCGAGTAGTGACTGGTGATGCTGCCGTTCTTGTGCCCCAGCAGAACCCTCGGGTCCTTCTCCGTTGGTCGTGACGGCGCCCTCCTAGCCCGCAAGGATGCGCTCGATATAGGTGATGGAGTCGACGGCTACGCCATACCAGCGGGCAAAGACGAGGCTACGGCTCCTGGAGGCGTGGGCGTTCCGCCCGAGCTCGACCGTAGAGTTCGTCGGAGGAATTGGTCCGTCTTCAACCTGATCGCCACCGTCGCCCTTGCAGCGACCGTCATCTGGAGGCTCTAATGGCGCATGCTCCGAGCAAAGTTCAAATTGGAAAAATTTTGAGTGGGATGCAAGACGAAAAATGCCAAATGGCGATACAGCAGTTATTAGTGTTGACCCGCGCGAGGATAATCTAAAGAGCAAATTGCGGGAACATCTGCACTCCCTTGGCTTCACTAAATCTGAAGAGGGAACATTACAAGCTCCAGGAAACACCAAGGAAGCGATCCGCTCGCTCCACAGTGCGCAACGAGAAGAGAGGCTCTCGGCCAATGAAAAATTTGTCTCACTAACTGGCCGAAAACTGATGCAATTCTTTGCATCCGGCAAAGATATTGATCCAGAGAAAATCTCGCCGGTCCTTGAGCGTGTTTCATCGGAAACGCAGCAAGGAGAGCTCTTCAGACTTGCTTCGCTATCGTGGTCTGTTCCCGTCTCAAACGGATTCGGTAGGCGTCTCCGATACCTTGTCTGGGATGAAAATAATGGGAAGCTAATGGGGCTCATTGCCATTGGTGACCCTGTCTTTAATCTCGCTGTAAGGGACAGATTCATTGATTGGGACATTCATGACAGGAGTGCGCGCCTCGTAAACTTGATGGACGCTTATGTATTGGGAGCGATCCCTCCGTACAATACGCTTCTCGGTGGCAAGCTTATAGCGTGCTTGTTGCGCAGTCGTGATATTTATGACGATTTTTCTAGGGCTTACGGAGGTACGACAGGCGTCATATCCGGGGAAGTGAAAAAAGCACGACTTCTTGCAATAACAACATCATCATCAATGGGAAGGTCATCGGTTTATAATCGACTGAGGCTTGACGGAATAAAATATTTAGAACCCATCGGATACACGAACGGCTGGGGGCATTTTCACATTCCAGATCAGTTGTTTGCGGAGCTCCGTGACTACTTACGCGATAACGATCATACCTATGCGGACCAGCATGCTTTCGGTCAGGGGCCAAACTGGCGTTTGCGAACGATGAAGGCCGCATTATCTGCACTCGGTTTCAAACAAAATCTTATGCGGCACGGTATCCAGCGCGAAGTTTTTATCTGCCAGCTCGCCAGTAATGCGACCGAAATTCTGCAGACGGGAAAAGGCCAACCCGACCTTACTTCGCTCCTGTCTGCAAAGGAAATTGCCGAGCAAGCGGTGAGTCGGTGGATGATACCTCGCTCAAGGCGTAGACCCGAGTATCGTGATTGGACTTCCAGCGACCTTGTTGACATGTATGGGAATCAAGCTCGAAATCTACGTGCACAGCTCGAGAAAGCAGAGATTCATAGGAAGGCCGGCCGACTTTAAGGGCACGGGGCACAGGGAGATGGGGGATGGAGTACGCCTTCAATGAGATTACTGGCAGATTGGAATCGGCGGCGAAAGTATCGTTCTCCTGGTTTTATGTATGCCCAGTCTGCAAGGCGAGGGTTCTTCACCGCTCCGGTGTGAGAAGGAGGCCACACTTCGCCCACTGGCCTGGTATGGGATCGCCTGAGTGCGAGATCTTCGTTCCGGGCCTCCATGGGCAGTATGTCCATGGACAAGCCTCTGCGACGATGGAAAAGCGGAGGATGGAGCTCCGTTTGGTGATTCCTCGGATCGGGGACGATCGCGCTGGTTGGTCGCTCGAACTGGTGCTTCCCCCATGTCGCGAATGTCCGGCCACGCTCTCACTTGACGTGGGTGGAAGAATCCAGACGTTGAATATGCGTGGTATGCAGAATCGCCGCCGTGTGACCGCCGAACTTTCTACGACCCCCTACTGCATAGTTGAAATTAGCGGAAAGCCCGACTCTTCGTTTTTCCTTAGTTTGGATAGGGAATGTCAGGGGTTACCTGCCGTAGGTGCTGCCGCCTTCACCGCATCGGGCCGAAGCGAGCCAAAAGGATTCCCCCGAACACAGGAACTAAGAGTTTCTGAAACCTTTGCCCTGCTGTGGCGGGAGCCTGCTGAGCCAGATTTTCCCGATGAGTTGGTGATCGATAGGTTTCCTGGACGGCAAGGATGGAATCTAGCCCTAGTTACAATTCCCGATGAGCTATCCCCAGAATGCACCGATTGGTTGCGTGCATTCACCGGGCTGCCAATAGCACCGCCCGTACCCGCAATCATTGCTGTTTGGCCATTCTTCACTAGGAAAGCAAGCGTCAACGTGATTGAGAGTGTCAGGACAGGCATGCTCTTGCTAGCTGCGAAGATGATGCCATTGGAACAGTCGGACCAAGGTCCGACAATGCAAGTTCAAAGTGGGTCCTCAAAGCATTCCGCCCAAGGCTTGGAACGTTCGCCAGCATTTTTTGCCCTTCGGCCTGACGGCACGCAGACCGTCAAAGTGTCAGATGCGAACACCCCAGGGATTGAAGAGTTCGTCTCCTTCACTCTTAACCAAGAGCGCTCTCCGAGGCATCCGTCTGTCGAACTGGCGTTCACCACACCAACGGGAGTTTGCCATGTTGTTCCTCTGCATCAACGCAGGTGTACAGATGTGGCCGCTGAGGCCCGGGCGCATGGGAGGGGGCCGGACTACCTGTCGATGCCTCCTGGCGCGGTGGGAATTCTCCGCATAGATGGACCGACCGGGCGCCTTGTGACTGCAATTTCCTCTGGGAGTGATTCCCCCCCTCACAGCCGTCATACGCGTCTCCCATCAGCCGATGTTCTGACGAAAATGACTTCGGCCTTGGCCGATCCTGCATGTCACGTGGAGATTGAATTCGGTGGCTTTGGACGACTGCGCGTCGCCGGCACTTGGACACGTACCTCAGTGGGCCGCGGTAGTAGGGAACTCACCCCGGCCCTGCGATCAAGGCTGCTTAGTTTCATGCTTCAACTGCGAATTGCTTCGCCAACAGCAGTACATGCGGACGACAACACGCTAGTTGGGGCCTTGGCTACTGTGAGGCCCGAAGCGTCGCTCATCCCGCATTATCGTTCGCTGGTAAAGGAGGTCCTTGCCTGCGGCTTCGAAATTAAACGTTTGGGAGAAGGTGCCTCACCATGAGTTACCAATACAGCCAGGAGGCAAAACAGCGAATCTCTGCATTGGGGCAAGCCGCGGTAGTCGAATTCATTGAGGAGATTCCCCACGGCTTGCGCAGGACAATCTATGACCGCTTGCCTAGCGTCCAGGGATTCAGGCCAGGCACGCTGCCCGAGTTCAAAGAGAGACAGAAGCGCCTAATAGGACATCTGATCCACCCGCAAACAAGCCCCAAAGAGGCATTTGACTGGAGCATTTTCACCCAGCTTTGGGAGGCCTGGGTTAGGGGCCGGCTGGGTGAATCTGTTCCACAAGGCGACTACTCCGAGCATACCCCCGACTCCGGCCCCTCCTTCTTGAGGGAACTCGCTGAACGTTTCCCGGGCGCTGCTAGGGAGGACGTAGAGCGATTATTCATTTTCAGCTGTTTTCCAAACCATCCGGATGTCGCGATGGCACTTGCTTGCTTCCGCTCGGCCTCAACTCTGGCACGCGATCAGATGATCGACAGCCTACCGGCCTATTTTGAAGAGATGGAGCAACGCTTTGCAGTTGCTGGGGCTGCTGCTGCGGATGAGGCCAAACGGATTGGACAGCTTGAAGTGGTCTCGGTTTCCCTTGCCAGAGGTATGGAGGACGTCGCCAAGAACGTTAGTCAGAACTCCGATGCAGTGTCCGCGTTGCGGATTGCACTGGATGCGGTGTTCGCACGCTCCGAAACGACTGAAAAAGTTATCGATTCGCTAAGCGCTGCCGGTAAGAAGAGCGCTGACGCCGCCACCGCCGTCGACATCAGGACCGATGCCCTTGAGAAATGCGTGCGGGCGCTTGAGGTGCGTGGAGACAGGTGGGATGAGGTCGCAACTGATGCAGCAGCGCTGAAGGTGGCTGTCGAAGGTCTTTCAGCAGGCGAAGCCGATCGGGCAGGGACAACTGAGTCCGTTGGCGTACTTTTGGGACGAGTCGCTGCCCTTGAAAGCATCTTGGTGGGAAGTGGTGTGGAATCGGGAACAAGGCAACGGGTTAGGTTGCTTGAGAACAAGCCGGAGGGAGCGTTCGTCGACATACTTTCTATCCAAAACGCCTGTGACCTAGTCGCTTCGAATCTTCAGGCGACCGGCATTGCGAGAGGAGCGGCAACCGCCACTGCCCGCCAGACAGTAGCTGCTCTCGTCGCAGGCCAAATGGTGCAGTTCTCGGGTTCGCTCGCTGACTTGGTAGCTGATTCTGTGGCCGCAGCTATCGGCGGGCCGATTTTCCATGAATGGCGAGTGCCGGTCGGACTTATATCCGATGAGGCTGCGTCCGACTGTGTCGAGATCGTCGCAGAATCGTCAAGCTGCCTGCTTCTGAAGGGGGCGAACCTCTCGGCTTTTGAGGTCTACGGTGCTGCGGTTCGGGATATTGTCGTGCGACGGCAGTTCACCGGGTCTAGTTACGGAAGCTTTGCCCTAATTGCTTCTTGGGCGCAGGGGCCGGCCGCGTTCCCTGATGGAAGCACTCTTGCTGAGTTGGGGCCCGTGTTTGATACGGACACTCTTCCGATGCGCGGAATTTCCGCCAAGCTACCGCAGTTGAGGTATGGCCGACTCGCGAAAGAAGCCTGGCCGCAGGTCGATGGCCTTGAAACTAGCGAGACGACTCCAGTGACGAGCCAGTTGGGCGAGCTCCTGAAGGAAGCAGACTTTGAAGGCGGCAGCTTATGGCGGCGCGTGTCTAGCCGCGCTTACACGACTCTTAGGGCGATGCCAGGCGGAAAAGCGGAGGATGATCTCCATTCGCTGCTGGTCTCATGGGCCGCTCCATGGGCTAGGGCCACTGGCGGTCCTGTTAAGGAGATCATTCAAATCGCTGAACGTGAGTTGGCCGAACGGCGAGCAGACGTGACAGTTTGAGGGAGTGACGATGGAGTGGCAGGCGGCTTCCTTGGAGGAAGCACGTAGGGTCGTCGCGGCGGGGATACGCTGCAGGTCGGCCGGGGAATGCCTTCGGATATCTGCAGTGTCGGAATGCCTGCGGGCGGTATCACATCTCTGCACTGTCCCTGTAGGCGGACAGGGAGCGTGGGAGGCTGCTGCCTCGGTTCGCCTCACCGGTATGGTGCGGCGTAAGCTGGTTTCGTTATGGCCAGACCTCGCTGCCGACGGGGAGGATACTCGCCCTGGAGTGATGGGAGTGCTCAATAGCCTTGCCGAACTGGGCGACATGGTCAGACTCGAAGGTGGCAGGTGGCTTGCGGCGCCGGCGCACGCTGTACGGGCAGGAGACGGGCTAGCTGTGCTGCTAGGTGGAGGGCCAAGAGAGGTGCTCCCGCAGGCGGTGAGGGCATCGGCTAGGGCTGAGGGTAGGGTCCGGCTCGTGGAGACAGCCGCTTGCGAAGGCTGGACAGATGCGTGGGAGGCAGATGAATGGATCGGAGCCCCCGCCGAAGGGCTTGAAGCATGGTCAGAGCGGCTGCTGGCCGAAGCTACGACTCGACTGACGGACGCTCCCGACGACATGGGCGAGGTCTCCGCCTACTTGCCCCGTGAATGGGTCAGGCTTGCGGATCTGCCGGCAGGCGAGGGACCGATTTTGCTTTGCAGAGTGCGCAGTTCGGGAGTAGCCGGGCCGATGTTTTCCTATTTCATTGGCGAATTTGCCAGGAGTCGTCTGCGGAGACTTAGCGGCATTGATTCCCAGGACGCCAGGCGTCTTCGCTTTTATCTGGATGCAAAGGTAGGGCGTCCTATCAGAGTCGTCGCTTCAGCGTCTCAGGGCTTGGTGAAACTCAGTCTAGGGCGCCGCTTGCCGGAGCGGGAGGCACGGGTACTCCTGCTTGGCTGGCAGGTCCCTGCGCCCGATAGTGAACACCCTGGAGTAACGCATCACATGTTCCCCGCAGAGACTCTACCTATTTTGCGCAAGGCATTCGAGGGGCTTCGGATCGTACTGGACGAGCGCTTTGGCGCAGGGAGAGGAAACTAATGACCGTAATGTCGAAAACTGTTGAAGCGACAGGCGTCCATGAGGCAGCGAGGAGTCTGGCGGAGAGTCTTAGGCAATACATTGAGGCTCAATATCACATCCGCGATGAGGGGCTTATCAAAGAGCGCCATGCGCTTCTTCGGAGGGATGCCACCATCGCCCAAGTCCCTTATGTGGAAGCCACTCCAGTCTATAAGGTGGGTGATCTCTACGACAGCCTGCCGATTCCTAAGGCTGCCGTCGATGCACTGACTCAACTGGCGGGGATGGGCGTCGGCCTTTACCCCCACCCCTATGAGCACCAGTCGGAAGCGCTCGTGTCTTTCCTCGGCGATGAAGCGGCCGACCTGGTGGTGGCTACCGGTACCGGTTCTGGTAAGACCGAAAGCTTCCTTATGCCTGTCATAGGTAAGTTGGCGATCGAGGGGGAAGAAAGGCCCGAGTCTGCGGAGCTTCCAGGCTGCAGGGCGATGCTGTTGTATCCGATGAACGCCTTGGTCAACGATCAGCTTGCACGTATCCGGCGATTGCTCGGCAACCCCGAGGCAGCAAAGGTCCTCTCAAAGGGACGACCGAGGCCCGTACGTTTCGGTAGTTATACGGGACGCACTCCTTATCCAGGACGCCGATCTTCCGTGCGGGATGAACGCTTCATCAAGCCTCTTTTCGAAGAGTTCTATCGCAAGGTTGCAGAGAAATCGGCCGTCCGGATGGAGCTGGAACGCATCGGCCGCTGGCCCAGTAAAGATCTCGACGCCTTCTATGGGCGCGAGTCGGCTCAGACCAAAACCTACGTGTCAGGTAAGAAGGCTGGCAAGCAATACATTGCCAACAACTGGGGCCATCGGCTTATTACGCAGCCCGGTGACCGTGAGCTCATGACCCGGGACGAGATGCAGCAGCGCTGCCCGGAACTGCTCATCACCAACTACTCCATGCTTGAATACATGCTCATGCGCCCCATCGAGCGCGGCATCTTTGAGCAGACTAGGGATTGGCTCAAAGCTGATCCCCGGAACGAATTCGTCCTCGTTCTCGACGAGGCGCATATGTACAGAGGAGCTGGTGGCGCGGAGGTCGCTCTTCTCATCCGACGCCTCTGCGCCCGCCTGGAGATATCCCGTGAACGCATGCGTTGCATTCTAACCAGCGCGAGCCTTGGCTCGGGCCCGACTGCAGTCGAGGACGGCGAGCGCTTCGCCCGGGATCTAACAGGCTTGCCAGATGGTTCCTCCCGACGCGTCAGAGTGATTCAAGGAACCCCAGAACCGCGTTCTCTCCCACGTCCCGCCACGCGTGAAGAGGCCGAGGCGTTGGCGGAGTTTGATCTTGGGGCCTTTCAGAATGCAGCCAACGACCTCGACGCCGCGCAGGCGGCCACGGTGGACCTCGCCGCACGCCTGAACTGGCAAGCACCAACCGCAGGCGACCATGCATCATTCCGTGACTGGCTCTACGAGAATATGACCGACTTCGGTCCCCTTGAGGCACTGATCGCGACGGTGTCGGGCAAGGCGGTTAGGCTCGACGCCCTCAGCGAGGTGCTCTTCTGCGAATCTCCAGCTAACACAGCAGCACGGGCAGCCGACGCCTTGCTTGCTTTGGGTAGCTATGCCCGACGGCGCTCAGATGGCCGCGTATTGATACCGACGCGCTTGCATCTTTTCCATAGAGGGCTGCCTGGGCTTCACGCTTGCGTGGACCCCGAATGCACGCAAAGACTCGGCGGTCACGCCGGTCCCACCATCCTGGGTCGCCTTCACACGAAGCCCTTGGACCGGTGCCATTGCGCGTCGAAGGGAAGGGTCTACGAATTGCTCACTCACCGCGATTGCGGTGCCGCTTTCATCCGCGGCTACGTGAGTTCCGACATGGACTTTGTATGGCATCAGCCGAGTGGCCCATTGTCCGAAGGCGGCACCATCGAGCTTACTCCGATTGAGATCTTGGTCGAGGAGAACGTTCACCCGCGCAGCCGCCACAAAGACATGTGGCTTCACGTCCCAACCGGAAAACTCTCCTCGACGTGCCCCCCAGATGCCTCGAGCTACCGCAAGGTACAAGTACCCGACAAGGTCGCCGCAGGCCAGGTGGAGATTGCCTTCGACGAATGCCCTGTATGCATGCGCAGGACCCGGAGTTCTAAGGACGAGCCCTCCAAGGTGATGGACCACGTGACGAAGGGCGAGGCCCCATTCACCGCGTTGGTCCGCACGCAGATGGCTCGCCAGCCGGCAAGTCGCGCTATCGATGCAAAGCACCCCAATGGAGGTCGGAAGGTACTCATCTTCTCCGATGGCCGCCAGAAGGCTGCCCGGTTGGCTCGCGACATCCCCCGGGACATCGAGCTCGACGTGTTCCGGCAGGCAGTTGCGCTCGCGTGCGCGCGACTGGAGGCCATTCCCCAAGAGCCGCGACCTAACCTTAGCCTCTATCTCGCCTTCTTATCCGTCCTATCTGAGCACGACCTCCTCATTTTCGACGGGCAAGATGCGAAAAAGATCGCCGCCGCTCGCGCCGAATTCGAGCGCGACTGCGAGGGGGACCTGAGGCAGGCTCTCGACGATGATTTCGAACCGTCGGAAACGCCACCCGCACGATACCGGATCGCGCTGCTGAAGCTCTTTTGCAGCAACTACTATTCGCTTTCGGGAACAACCGTCGGTTTCGTCGAGCCCGCGCGGGCAAAACTCAGAAAGATGAAAGACGATATCAAGGCGGTGGGGATCGCGCTCGGGGACGAGGACGTCCGAGCACTCGCAGTCGCCTGGATAGATGCCCTGCTCAGGGAGTTTGCATTCGACCCGTCGCTGGACCCGGTACTCCGCTGCAAGGCGGCCGGCTACTTCAAGCCGGACTGGGGAAGCAAAGGGCAGTTCGACCGGGCTTTCGCGGAGGCCCTTGCCCGTCGCCCCGGTTGGGGGAAGCCCGCCGTAGAGGCTATCGAGGCAGCGTTCCGCAGCCAGTTGGCGTCCGAGAAAGACAAAGTCTGGTTCCTTACGCCGAACACACTCCGCCTACGAGTCGACCTTTCCCACGTCTGGGCTCAGTGTCCGGACTGCACAGCCCTCATGCCTCTCGCCTTAGGTGGGACGATCTGCCTTGCCTGCGGAGGCGAAGGGGTCAGGCTAGTCGATCCCCTGGTAAGTAATTACGTGGCCGCCCGCAAGGGCTTCTGGCGCCTGCCGGTGCAAGATGCCCTCGCCTCCGGTGCCCGGCTCTCGAACCTGAGCGTCGAAGAGCACACAGCCCAACTCTCGAATCGGGACCGCAGCAGCGTCCACGCTACCACCGAGCTTTATGAGCTGAGGTTTCAAGACGTCCTTATCGAGGACTCCGACAGGCCGATCGATGTGCTCAGTTGCACCACCACCATGGAAGTTGGCGTCGACATCGGCTCTCTAGTCGCGGTAGCACTGAGGAACGTTCCGCCCCAACGCGAGAATTACCAGCAACGTGCCGGTCGTGCGGGCCGTCGCGGTGCTTCGGTCTCGACTGTCGTGACGTATTCCCAGACCGGGCCTCACGACAGCCATTACTTCCTGAACCCCGAGCACATCGTGGCTGGACCGCCGCGTACACCCGAGGTCAAGGTAGATAACCCCAAGATCGCCCGACGGCACGTGCATGCTTATTTGGTCCAGACCTTCTTCCACGAACTCATGGAACAGGGAGGCCACGGTCTTGGTGAAAAAACGTCAATGCTTGAAAAGGCGCTCGGCCCGACACGACAGTTTTTCCATGGGGCACAGGACACTGGTCTAAACCTAGAAGGTTTTGGAGACTGGGTGTCACACCGTATTCTCGCTGCCGAAGGTGACCTGAGGGCATCCGTCGCAGCATGGCTTCCCCCGTCCCTAGATACCGGCGGCCGAGCGCTCGAAGAGTGGCTCGCGGAGGTGGCGGAAGAGTTTCTGTCGACCCTGCGTCGACTCAGCGCAGATGTCCCACCACCTGCCGCTTCGGAGGACGACGGAGAGAACAAGGAAGTTGAGGAAAACGAAAACGCAGGACCGAAGCTAGAACAGGAAGAACTGCTGGAATTCCTTTTCTTCCACGGCCTCCTACCGAGCTACGCGTTTCCCACAAGCCTCTGCAGTTTCTTGGTGGAGAAGCGCGAGAAGAATCTCAAGGGCATTTGGGAGGTTCGCACGGTTCAGCGGCCGCAGCAGTCGATTTCTCAGGCGTTAAGCGAGTATGCCCCCGGGCGGCTGATCGTTATCGATAAGAAGACTTACCGTTCCGGAGGCGTGTTCGCTGATCTTCCCGCCGGGGAAGTGAGCCGGGCCAGACCGCTTTTCGCAGCTGCGAAAAAGCTCGTCCATTGTGAAGCATGCTCCTTTGTGCGTGATCCCCATACGGCCCAGGGAAATGACAGTACCTGTCCTGTTTGTGGCGGGGCGCTGAAGGAAGAGACGATGATTCAGCCAGAGGTCTTCGGTCCCGAATGCGCCAGAGAACTTCCCGAGGACGACCGCGAGCAAGAGATCACGTTCGCAACGATGGCGCAGTTCCCGCAGCCTGTTGATCCGGAAGTATTCACCTTTAGGCCGTGTGGGCCGAATGCTAGTTTTACTCACGCGACCGACCGAAGGCTAGTAACCGTCAACCGGGGAAAAGAGGGCGGTCAGGCCAACGGGTTCTCGGTATGTGTCGAATGCGGAGCGGCCTCCGTCTTTGACCAATTCTCACCGACTGGTGGGCCGCACGAGCGCCCTTACCGCTACCTCGGCCCGCAGGGGACCCCGCAGCTATGCTCCGGTGAGTTCCGACGTGTTCTTCTCGGCCATGACTTCACAACTGATCTATTGCTGGTAAGGCTGAGAGTCGCCGCTCCGCTAGTGACCGACACCAGTGACATAGTAACCCTGCGAATGCTGGAGGACGCGCTTCACACGATCGCAGAAGCTGTCCGGCTCGCTGCGAGCCGCCATAGGCAATTGGATCTCGACCCAGCTGAGTTTGGCTCCGGTTTCCGCGTTGTCCCTGCCCTCCAAAACGAGGCTCGGATGTTGGACATATTCCTATACGACACCCTCTCGGGTGGCGCAGGTTACGCCGAGGTGGCGGCGAGAAACCTCCCAGAGATCTTGGAGGCTACTCTTGCGCTGCTGGAGAGTTGCACGTGCGACACTTCATGCACTGAATGCCTAGACCACTTCCACAACCAGCACATCCAGGACCGACTGGACAGGAAGCTCGGCGCGGCGCTTCTACGTTACGGAATATTCGGCGAGGAGCCGCGTTGCTCCCCTCCGAATGCACAGGAGGCCACGTTGTCCCAGTTGTGCGCCAGTCTTGAGTTGGACGATTTCCGGTGCTTGTCCGGCGGCATGTCCGAAGCCCCCATGCTTGTAGAACATGGTGGACGTCGAATGGCCTTGGGTTCCTACCCGGGGCTCATCGGTAGGCCGGAGTTCGTTCACGCAGTCAAGAACGCTCGGAATGTCCACGGCTATTTGGCATTGAACGAGTACCTGCTCAGATCCAATCTGCCGGACGCGCATCAGCGAGTCCGGGGCTTGTTCCGTTAGTCTGCGACGGAAGTGTCCTCGGTATATGTGTCCCGGGGACACGTCACCTGAACGGTGAGTCTGGCCATTAGTTGCCCCAATTTCCGGGTGCTCAATTGAGTGCGAATGCCTCGCCGTCGTCAGTCGACTCCATCGCTTTGGGAACTGGGCCGGCGACTAATCACGCTACCTGGCGGTGCTCGCTCGGTGGCGTCAGTTAAACGGGGGCATTCATCCGACCAAGGCAACGCGGATTTTGGAAGCAGGCTGACTAGTGCCCGGCTTACCTCATCGATGGATCGCTTCATACAGCGTCCCCGGCGATGATGCTCCAACATATCTAGGTGAGGATGACGTTTCTACACAGCCTGGGGCGGAAGGTGCCGCTTGTCGAAGGCAGCTATCCGCCGATTCTGTTGAAAAAGTCGGTGTTGGCCGGGGTCACCCGTCCATCGCCCCCAAACCGGCTGATTATTGCGTTGCTACGTGAAATCCAAGGCAGCTCTGCCCCAGAAATGGCTCAGATTTCAGCGTAAGCAACGCATTTTTGTGGGCAGAAATCCCGAAGGGTGCCTTTCAACAAAATCCGCTAAAAGCGGTCACTCGCGGGCAATGACGCTCACGCCAGCACCGGCCATAGACACGTCGCAAACGACTTCGTAACCTCCAGCCTACTGTTGTCGCTTTTCCCCTCAGCCCCATATCGTCTTTTGAGTGATCGACTCAATTGGATCAAGGGGTACAGGTGGATCAGGGACGTTATGCGACACAAGTGGCATAAAAATTACATCACTTGTGTCGCCTACTTATTGTAGTGGGGCGGCATAGAAGAATGATCAGAATACATGGGCAAAACGACAACTCGCCGGAGTATCAGGCAGCTGAGAAACTAGCAGGCCTCGCTGCAGCGAGTATTGCCGGGCTGGAAGAGGATAATCAGATAATTCTTGAGATTTTTCCTTCGGCTAAATGCTTTGGGCAGAAGATCCAAGACATCGACTTGCTCGTGTTATTTGCCAACTACCGCAAGGAGGAAATTCGATCGCCCCAAAACAAAACGCTAATCCATTCGTTTTGTGTTTCGTTCGAAGTAAAAGGGCATTCGCCCCACTTGGTTCGCTTTGAGGGAAATCGGTGTTTTGTTAAGTACCGCGATAGTGATCATGATGTCACTGCGCAAAGCGATGGGCAGAAGTACTCCATCAGAAAGTACATTGAGAAGAATAGCCTGAGCAGAAGCTCTCCTTGGATCACAAATTTGATTTGGCTTGAGCGAGTTCAAGGTTCGCTTATCCCAAAAACACAGAACAACATACTTGGGTCGGATGCGACTTGGGAAGTTTTGTTGGAAAAGGTGGCCTTACTATCGAGTCGGCCGGGCGCTAACGAGGTGTGTTGCTTTTCCGCTCGAAGTTACATGGCCAACACTTTGGAAGTGTTTTCAAAAACATTGGTTCCATCCAAAATCGACAGAAAGCGGCTTGAGGCGATCACTAAATCTGTCCTGGATCGAACGCAGCAGCAATACGCCGAGAAGCTGGGAAAGCAGCTTCTAATATTTCGAGGGCGCGGGGGTACAGGAAAGACGGTACGCCTTATTCGTGTGGCATATCAAGCATATGACGAATTTGGATTGCGCGTTGTCTTGCTTACCTACAACAAGGCTTTGGTTGCAGATTTGCGTAGACTACTTGCCTTGCTAGGGGCTAAGGATTCGGTCGGAGAGGGAAGTATTTCTATCAAGACCATTCATAGCTTCATGCACGAATGGCTGGTTGCTTTGGGTGTTATCTCAAAGCAGGAGCGCGATTTCCTTGAGGCATACGAAGTGTACAAAAAAAATGCGCTTGAATATTTGTCAACCGGCACTGTGACACAAGAAGAAGTCGAGAAGTCGAGATCAGCTCAAAGTGGGTCCTTAACGTGGGATCTGTTACTCATCGACGAATCGCAAGATTGGCCTGCTACTGAACGAGACCTGATCTATCAGCTGTATGGGCCGGAGAAAGTAATCATTGCTGACGGGGTTGATCAGTTCGTACGAGGTGTGGAAAAGATTGATTGGCGGGCAAATGTTGGGGCGTGCGAAAGCCAAATTGTTCCATTAAGGAAAAGCCTGCGGCTTAAATCCAGTCTTTGCCAAACGGTAGGTCATTTCGCTAAGGAAATTGAGTACGCGAATTGGAATCTCGAGCCTCTGCCTGAATCACACGGCGGTAGAGTTATAGTGGTTGTTGGCGACCCATTGTCCAAAAAGTTTCATTCTAAGCTGGCGGCAACCGCTAGAGATGATGGGAACAAACCGATTGACATGCTATTTTGTGTGCCTCCTGGGTGGGTGGAAAATTCCGCCGATGGAAAAAGGCGTTCGAAGGTCGGAAAACAGTATTCTGAATGGGGTCTTGAGTGTTGGGATGCCGTTGATCCGGAGCAGCGAGACGAGTATCCAACTAGTGTCGAGCAGTTTCGGGTTGTTCAGTACGAATCATGTCGTGGCCTTGAGGGTTGGGTCGTGGTTAATTTCGCCTTAGATGAGTTCTTTGCTTACAAGCAGGAGAACGCTAAAGTCAGCGAAGAGGAAAAAAAAGACATGTTCTACGACGAGCATGAGGCGGCCCTTGATTACGCGAAAAAGTGGGTGATGATCCCCCTCACAAGAGCAATAGATACGCTCGTGATCCATGTCTCAGACCCTAATTCGTACATTGGCAAAATCGCTATTGATCTACACCGCAAGTACCCCGAGAGTATTGATTATTATGAATTTTAAACCTCCGAGTACTGTCGTCTAACAAGTCGCTGCAGGTGACGTTCGATCCTTCATACACTTTTCTGAGGCCGTAAAGTGCGCGTCAGTGCCCTATCGGGGTTACGACGATCTTGCCGCTAATGCTTTGTCCGCCCAAGCTGGTCATGCTGGACG
The DNA here is from genome assembly GCF_043392685.1 of Metapseudomonas phytobenefica. Classification (NCBI taxonomy): domain Bacteria; kingdom Pseudomonadati; phylum Pseudomonadota; class Gammaproteobacteria; order Pseudomonadales; family Pseudomonadaceae; genus Metapseudomonas; species Metapseudomonas phytobenefica. The sequence continues at coordinate 94,771 of NZ_JBHZGM010000018.1, forward strand.
CATGACCAGCATTAGAAAATCCCCGTCAATGGTAAGCGTCTGCCCAACTCACCTTGCGTGAGTTAGACCGGCACCCACCGATGCGGCAGCAATTGCCCGATCTCACTCGCCCGCTGCGTCGGCAGCCGCGTAAGCACATCTTTGAGATAGGCATACGGATCATGCCCGTTGAGGCGTGCTGATTGGATCAAGCTCATGATCGCCGCCGCCCGTTTGCCGCTGCGCAGTGACCCGGCAAACAGCCAGTTCGAGCGCCCAAGTGCCCACGGTCGGATCTGGTTCTCGACCCAGTTGTTGTCAATGGGCACGGCGCCGTCATCAAGGTAGCGCGTCAGCGCTGCCCAGCGTTTCAAGCTGTAGTCCAGCGCCTTGGCAGTTGCTGAGCCTTCAGGCACCAAGTCGCGTTGGGCCAGCATCCAGGTATGCAGTGTTTCGAGGATGGGAGCGGCTTTCTCCTGGCGTATTCGCCAGCGCTCTTTATCGCTCAAGTCGCGTGCTTGCCGTTCGATTTCGTACAGACCGGCGATTGAGTGCAGCGCCTGCTCGGCCAGTTGGCTTTTGTTCGCCGCGTGCAGGTCGAAGAACTTGCGCCGGGCGTGGGCCATGCAGCCGATTTCGGTAATGCCTTGCTCGAAGCTGGCCTTATAGCCGGCGAAGTCGTCACAGACCAGCTTACCGTTCCATTGGCCGAGGAAGTTGCGCGCATGCTCGCCGGCACGGCTGGGGCTGAAGTCGTAGACCACGGCGCTCAGGTCGGCGAAGGGCGTGGCGCTGTAGGCCCAGACGTAGGCCCGACGGGTTTTCTTCTCGCCGGGCGCGAGCATCTGTACCGGGGTTTCGTCGGCGTGGATCACGCGCTGGGCAAGCACTGCTTCGCGCAGGGCATCGACCAAGGGCTGGAGCTGTACGCCGGTTTGCCCGACCCACTGCGCCAGCGTCGAGCGGGCGATGGCCAGGCCGGCACGGCCAAAGATCTTCTCCTGCCGGTACAGCGGCAGGTGATCGGCGAACTTGGCCACCATCACGTGGGCCAACAGGCCAGCAGTGGGGATGCCCTTGTCGATCACCTGGGCCGGCACCGGTGCCTGGATCAGCGTTTCGCACTGGCGGCAGACCCATTTCCCACGCACGTGCTGTTCGACGGTGAACACGCCCGGTGTGTAGTCGAGCTTTTCGCTGACATCTTCACCCACGCGTTGCAGCTGGCAGCCGCAAGCGCATTGGGTGTTTTCTGGCTCGTGGCGGATCACGGTACGCGGGAATTGCGCTGGCAGCGGCGCACGCTTGGGCTGCTGACGCGGCTCAGCCGGGGCGGTCGGCGGGTTCACCGCCTTCAGCTCGGCCTCGATGGCGGCGATGTCGGTGTCGATCAGGTCTTCCAGCAAGCTGCCTTGGGCAGGGCTCAGCTGTTCGCTGCGCTTGGCGAACTTGTGCCGTTTGAGCAGAGCGATCTCGTGGGTCAGCTGTTCGTTGACCGTTTCGATGCGCTGGATCTTCTTGCCCAGCGTATCGACTTGCGACATCAACTGCGCGGCCAATGCGCGCAGTTGGTCGGGGGTCATCTGGTCGAGGCTGGGCGAGGAAGTCATGCCGGCGATTGTCTCAGAGCGGGCAATCCGCGGCGACGAATCGATAGGCTAATGGCAGGTGCTACAGCACTGTGATCGAGCCGCCCGAACCCACACGTTGCCAGGGTAAACCCAGCACCAACGCCTGAAGTTGCTCGGCGTCCAGCTCCACTTCGGCGCCATGTCGAAGACCCGGCCAGATGAAGCGCCCCTGGTGCAATCGCCGGGCAGCGAGCCAGATCCCGACACCGTCGTGCACCAGCACCTTCATCCGGTTGGCCCGTCGGTTGGCGAACAGATAAGCACAGTGCGGCTTCGCCGCACCGAATACCGCCACCACACGGGCCAACGCGGTGTCAGTGCCGGCGCGCATGTCCATCGGCTCGGTAGCGAGCCAGATAGCGTCGATGCGGATCACTGCGTAAGCCCGCGTATAAACCGGGCGCAGCCTTCAGGATCGGAGGCAGGCCACTTTACCGTGAGCGCTTGCTGCCCAAGCGGTAGCTCGATGATCACCGCTGCCTCGGGCTGGCGCTTCGCCTCAGTGTGTAGCGGAATGAAGGCAGGCAATGTCGTCGTCGGCTGATCGCAGTAAAGCGGTAGCCATTTGCGGACGACGTTGGCGTTGATGCCGTGACTCAAGGCGACACTGGCCACCGAGGCGCCTGGCTGGAGGCACTCCTGGACGACCTGGGCCTTGAACGGCTTGGGGTAAGAGTTTCGCTGGCGCATGAGGATCCGCTTGCAAGGGCTAAAAATGGTGTCCACTTAAATAGGTGGACACCATCGCCCTTAATACAGGGATCAGGTAGGTGCCTTCGCAGAACGCTTACCGTCAATGGGCTCGAAAGCACTTTGGTCTGTCCCGGAATGCGCGAACACTACCTTAGGTGGATAGTTGAGTGGGTCTACAGTCAGGATCGGTCTTACTACAACCGCTCCCGCAAATAAGCTGCAGTCTCCTGATCTGTGCAGTACACGTAGCAGCCCTTCATGCCGCGAGTCATAAGGGTCCGGTAGGTGTTCTTGATGATCTGGTCCGTCTCCTGCTTGGCCAGGTCAGGGTATTCCTTCATCAGCTTCTTGTAGCCGCGAATCGATTTGTCATGTTTGTCTCGTTGATCCGGGGCTGTGATGACTTGCCCGTTCCTGACGATCAGATCGGGACCAATGATGACGCCGATGTAATCGACCTCCAGGCCCTGGCAGGTATGAATGCAGCCCACCTGCTCAATCGAGTTTTCGGCGATGATCCAGAGGCTGCCATCCTGGTCGAGATTCCATTGGCGCCGGTAGTTCTCGCCAATGATGATGTCGTGTGCAGTCGAGTCCTTCTTACTGCGCCAGGGCCAACAATAGCCGGCGACGACACGGGCCTTGTTTGACTTGTTCTTCGCTTCCACCGCGGCATGGAGTGCTTCAGGGGTGTCGAACACCTTGAATTCGTACTCGTCGCCGTTGAGCTGCTTGTTGGCGGTGGGGCGGATATCGAGGACGTCGTCCAGCCAGGCTAGGTAACCGTCGGAGCCACTGCAGCGGAACTGCGAAGCAAGGCTGTACTCCTCAACTGTGGCCCCCTTGGCCTCTGCGAATTTCCTGATGGATTGCTTGCTGCCGATGTCGCTGAGCGTGACGCGCTGATCCTCATCGATGAAAAAGATCGCGCACTTGGACGACTCAATAAGCTCCTTGATCTGGTTTTCACCCAGGTTGCCGTAAAGCCCGCTCTTTTCGTTGAGACGATGGGCTTCGTCAACGATCAACATGTCGAAGGTGTTCGGTTCGGTATCAATGAAGGCCCCCGAGCCTGTGAACATATACGAGAACTTGCTTCGCGTGATTGAGCCAACCAGCTTTGATTCGTACACCTTGCGCGGTGCTGCGTTCTTGGAAACGTACTTGCCTACCAGGCCGAGTGACGTGAGATGCACGAGAAGATTAATGGCGAGCACCGTTTTTCCCGTGCCGGGTCCCCCTTCGATGATCAGAACCCTGGGTTGCGCTTCGGATGCCGACTTGGCAGCCGCTATCGCCGATTCGTAGACCTCTTTTTGGTCATCGATCAGCACGAACTCTGGCTGAGCAGCGAGGAGTCCCTTCAATGAGTCGGCGAGTGCTTTAGAGGGGCGAATTTTCCCATTCGCCAGCTCGTAGAGCACCTTCTTGGAATCACCACATTTGATGTGCTTCTTGATGAAGGCGCGCAGGCGCTCCAGTTCCTCTTTGCCTTTTAGGAATAGAGGAGCCTTCTCCAAATAGGCCTGGTAGTGGGGCGAGTCGATCACACCGTCCCGCACATAGTTGTGCAGGTAAGCGCAGGGGCGCACGGAGATGCTGTCTTCGTAGACGGCCTCATTGAATCCCTCCAGCAGCGACGCATAGGACCAAGCTTGGTACGAGGGGTGCACTACCTCGCGCAGCCCTTTGCCCAACGCAGTTTTCACGATGGCGTCTTTGCTGGTAGCCGTGATCTTGTGCCACTGCTTCAGTTCGACGAGCACGGCGTTCTTTGCGCCCGACGCATCGTGCCCGGTAAGGGTAACGTCGATACGCTTCGAGGTTTGTGGGATATGCAGCTCGATTGCCAAGCCGGCGTCGTTGGGGACTTCTTCATCCCGTAGCACCTTGGCCATGTAGCCAAGAGATCCTTTCCAGGAATTGACCTCCGACTCTGCGACCTTTTTTCCGGTTGCGGTCTTGAAGCTTTGAAGGATCACATCCTCGATGTCGTCATTATCGTGATCGTGGAGGAACTGCTTCTTGGTGGCTTCGTAAACGATCAACTTCAGTCTTCCTTGGCAGGCGCCTTAACTCAGATCTGGTTGTACTTCTTGCTCGTGTTCCAGGCCTTCTCGACCGGGTATTTCTCGCCGTTCAGCTTCAATTTCTGTTGCACTGCGGCGCTAAGGTCGACGCCCAGCACCGAGGCCAGCCGCACGACGTACATCAGCACGTCGGCCAATTCGTCCTTCACAGCCTGGGCCGTTTCCGGATTTCGGGCTGCTTCCTTAGAGGCGTCCTCAGTCATCCACTGGAAGATCTCGGTGAGTTCACCCACCTCTCCACCCAGGGCCATCGCCAGATTCTTGGGAGAGTGGAACTGAGCCCAATTTCGATCATTGGCGAATTGCTCAAGCTTTTTGGCGAGCTGGGATACGTCGACCAGAGGGGAGGGCGTAGTGGATGCGTTCGTCACGTGGATGTCCTGTGATGTCCTGATCAGGCAGCGGAGGTAAGGGGCCAGCGTTGTGCCTGTATGGCTTCAGCTCGACACCATACGTCCTTCAGACGAAGTGAAAAAGCCTGTAGGACTTTCTCACCAATCGTAAGAAGCGGTTTACATGCCAGAAGGCCACTGTCGAGTGTGAAGTCATTGATATAGGACGTTCCATCTAGGCGTAACCGCTCGCTTCGGACGTTGGTCAGGCTCTTACAAGTCTTGATTTTGTGTAGGACAAAGCTGACAGTTGCTCGGAAATTTTACTGCAAGGACGCATAGCCAGTGCCCCAGCTTTCCCTCCTGAAAAGCCCGGCCGCCGTACAGGCCGCAATGGACGAGTTTTCGCAACTGGGGCGGGTGGCGTTTCTCAAGCGCTACGGCTTCGGCAAATCCAGGGATTACTTGGTACGCAACCCTCGGACGGGGGAGCTCTGCGATTCCAAGGCGATCGTAGGTGTTGCCTTCGGCAAGCAATTCCCTAATCAAGGTGTCCTGGGGGCGGAGGATTTCTCCGGCGGCGAAGCGACCGTGGTGCCTCTTCTTCAGTCAATGGGCTTCGAACTTCACCGCATCGGGGAGGGCTGGTCAGAAGACGAGGTCCAGTCGACGGTCGCAGACTATTTCGAAATGCTGCGATTAGAAGCTGATGGTTTGGCCTACAACAAGTCTGAGCACAATGAGGTGCTGCGCAGGCAACTCAATGGGCGCAGCAAGGCATCTGTTGAGCTGAAGCATCAGAACATCAGCTCCGTCCTCGCTGGTCTGGGGTTGCCTTTCATCCAAGGCTACAAGCCACGCGGCAACAGCCAGTTGCTATTGCGCAAGGCTGTGCAGGAGTACGTCATCCAACATTCGGTAGCAGTGGGCAAGATCGTCGATGCGTTGGAGGAGGTGAAAACCCCGGCGGAGAAATCTTATTCGGCTGTATTGGTTGATTCTCCTGCCAAGGAAGAGCGAAAGAAGCTTGTTGTGCCGGCGCCTGTTCGACAGCGCCTGCCGCGCAAGCTCGACTACGCCGCTCGGGACGAAGCGAACCGCAAGTTAGGACGGTCAGGAGAGCATTGGGTAATTGGCTACGAGCAGCACCGGTTGACGGAAATGGGCCATCCTGAGCTATTCCAGCAGTTGGACTGGGTCTCGGAAACTCGAGGAGATGGCGCCGGCTACGACATCCTCTCGTTCGAGAATGAGGTGCTACATCGTTACATCGAGGTGAAAGCCACAAATGGAGGTATCGCGACTTCGTTCATCGTCAGCCACAACGAGTTGGAATTCTCCAGAGAGACAGACGACCAGTTTTACCTCTATCGGGTGTTCCAGCTCAGTAGTGACCCGAAACTCTTTATCCTGCGTGGAGATCTGTTGGACCAGCTCTATCTGACGCCGCTGGATTTCAGGGCCAGCTTTCGCGAGCACTTTAGGTAATAGTGGAGCACGGGCATCCACCTTAAGTCAGTGTCCACTCAGTCCGGGACAGACCAGGAACCTATTTTTGAAGGGAAGCGAGAAATTTGACCGCATCTTTAACCTGGCTGGACCTGACCTCAGCCGACCGCGATAAGGTCCGCCAAATTCTTGATCTATTTAAGGAGCAGGGTACTGTCGACGAGCTCGGCCTGGGCAGCCTCCGCGATGCCTTGTCTGACGCACTGTTCCCAGGGACTTCAGTACTGCATACGCGCTTGCGCTATGTGCTGCTTATCCCGTGGATTTACACACGTCTCGAGCAAATGGGGGCGGGAGGGGATATCGCCAGAGCTGCGCGCGCTAAAGAGGTGGAGTTGATCTCCTATCTTGCAGACCAAGGCAATGATGGTGTGATCGGTATCCAGGCACGGGAGTCTCTTGCTCGTCTGCCAAGCAGCGTGTATTGGGCTGCACTGTCTCGTTGGGGTATTTTCGTGCCTCGACAAAGTCTCAGCTGGTATCACGCCCATTTTGATGATCTACGCCGCGAGGCTCGTCGACCAGAGGCTTCGGCTGACGATCCTGGTGTGCTTTTATCTGGCCGCTATACCTGGCACCCGAGATTGCCATCTTTGTTCGCGGGACTCTCTGAGGCGGCAGGGTTTTCTCTGAGTCGAGAGGAGGCTGAGTTCGTACAGGCGCAGATTCGTGCCAACTGTAATGGCTCATTGCTGGGTTGGTTGGCTGATCATGATCTTGCCAGTCAGTCCAAAGAGCTTTGGCAGATTCGCCTGGGATCGGACGCGCCCACTCAGATCGTTACCACACTCGAATTGGCTCGGCAGTTTTCATTGGTCATTGAAGGGGCGCCGCTCCTTTACAACCTGATGTTGGCGGAGAAGCGAGGCAAGGCCAATCAGTCGGAAGGTGATCTAGTAACCGCGGACTCTTACCGCCGGGAATTTTCCGAGTGGATGGAGAGGGCCAGGACAGACCTGCAGACATTCCAGCCGGAGGGATTGTGGGCTTTCGTGGCGGGTCAGCAGGTGCGAAGCCCAGAGCTTCAGCGCCGTTTTGTCGAACGCTGGTTGCAGCGTGTCAGTCATGGCGATGCTGAGCGAGCGCTTGATGATCGCGAGTTACGGTCCCTGATTGAGACGCGAGAGCGACAGCTCAAAGGACCCACGCGGGCGCGACTCGCTAATGCTGGCCGGTTGGCAGACTGGAGTGGTCGTGTAGGCGTTGGGCGAATGGAATTTCGCTGGAGCCAAGTGCGTCGGCTGCTGATGGATCTACATGAGGGGTTGTCACGCTGATGTTGTCTCCTGATTCCCGTGCCGTGGCCATGGATTTGCTCAAACCGCCACCAGGTTACCGGCTAGATCGAACCGTATTGACTACCTACAGCCTGGATTTGGAGGTGCTGCTGGCCTTGCCGCTAGCGGTATTAGCTCAGACAGATGCCGGAGTTGAGCAGCTTCTACAGGATCCGCTGGTGTTGCTGGAGGCGATTCGTGAGGCTGGCGAACGCATACAGGTTTTTGTCGATGAGGCCGGCATTGCCGTACCTGCTAATGGCCGGACTCTATATGGGGCGTTGGAGTCCAGCGTCCATCCGGTAAAAGCGCCGAACGGTGGAGCCTTCCACCCCAAGGTCTGGGTCGCTCGTTTCCTGTCCGAAGATCAATCACCGCTGATCCGAGTATCGGTGGCTTCTCGCAATCTAACCTTTGACAGGTCTTGGGATATTGCTCTGACGTCGGAGGCTTTGCCCGGCAAAAGAACGGTTTCCGCCATTAAGCCGCTGGCTGACATGTTGCGTCGATTACCAGGACTAGGCAATGAAGCGCTGGATGACGCCGTTACTGCCGGTATTGAGCAACTGGCGCATGAAATACAACGAACGGTTTTTCCGGCGCCGGAGGGCTTCGATAGCGATCTTGAGTTCCATGTCTTGGGTCTTGGCAAGCAAAGAGGCCATTGGTGCCCAGTTGAACAGGTAACTCGGGTACTGGCTATTGCCCCCTTTGTATCAGACAAGGCGCTGCATAAAGTTGCCAGCCTGGCGTCAGGTGAATCTTTGTTGGTCAGTCGTGCTGATCAGCTCTCGCAACTTGACGTAGATCTGTTGGGGGCATGGAGTCGCGTAGAAGTGCTGAGTTCAACAGCAGATGGGGAGGCCGAGGATGGTTCTCAGGCACGTCCTTCAGGACTACATGCCAAGCTGATGGTCTTTGAGCAGGGGCACCGTGCCACCTGGTTTATCGGCTCTGCCAATCTGACTGATGCAGCCTTTACCGGGAATAACGTCGAGGTGATGGTGTCCGCTTCCGGTCCTAAAGGACGTCCGGGAGGCAAAGGCGTCGGCATCAACCTTTTTCTGGAGTCGGGCTTTCGGAGGCTGTGTGAAGACTACGATTTTGCTGAGTTCACACCCGACGAAGAAAGCGCCAGAGATGCGGCAAACAAGCTCAAACTGTCTCGTGAGGCGTTGCTGGGGGCGGAGTTGTATGTCAGTTGTCGACCGGCAGAAGGCGATTGGCAAATGGCAGTGCATGGGGGGATTGTCTTGCCTCAAGGCGTTACCCTAACCACCTGGCCCTTATCGGTTGAAGGGCATCAGGCCAAGACGTGGCAGGACGGTGTGAGCTGGAATCTGCCAATTGCCAGGCTGACAGCATTTGTAGCTTTCAGCATTGCAGTAGATGGTCATGACGAGGAGCTTCGTCTTGCCATCAAGCTGCCTGTGGAAGGGATGCCGGAGGAACGGATCCATCATGTGCTGCGCACGCTGATCGATAGCCCGGAGCGATTTCTGCAGTTCCTGCGGGCTCTGCTTGGTGGCTTGGAGGAGATTGCTGGGCTCATTGGAGAAAGATCCGGGCAGCCTTGGAATTTTGCCGGAGGTCAGGGGCTCCGTGGGGAACCATTACTGGAAGATATGCTACGTGCGGCCTCGCGTGATCCGCAGCGGTTGATCCCGGTACGGCGGTTGATTGCTGATTTGCGTCAATCGGAAGAGGGACGAAAGATCGTGCCGGATGAGCTTTATGCCGTCTGGCAAGCAGTTGATTCTGTGCTGGCTGACAAGGAAGCTCAATGAAACGACCGGATGTCGATAGCGTTCTAGCACCTCTGAAGACGTTCCAGAGGCGCACAGTGGAACATGCTTTCTTTCGCATGTTTGATGTTGATGACAGTACTGGCCGCTTCTTGGTTGCTGATGAGGTAGGACTTGGCAAGACGCTGGTCGCCCGAGGTGTGATTGCTAGGGCGATAGACCGACTCTGGCAAGATGTCGATCGGATTGATGTGATCTATATCTGCAGCAATCAGAGTATTGCCCGCTCCAATCTACCTAAGCTACGGATCACCGGTAACAACCAGGTTAGTTTTTCCCTTGCATCTCGCTTGACAATGCTTGCCACCGAGCTTGCTCCCCGTGAGGGCCAGCGGGGATTGGCTGACAGCAAGCTGAACTTCGTCAGTTTTACCCCGGGCACCTCTTTTAACATGGGGCGATCGACCGGCATGCAGAATGAGCGCCGGTTGTTGTTTCACCTCCTCGATGGCGTAGTTATGCCGAGAGTTGGCCTGATGAACTTTCTCCAGGGGGCGGTCAGGGACCGTGATCGCTGGCGTCAGCAGCTTAATGACTGGCCAATGCCGCTGGAGAAGGGCATTGCTGCGCGTTTCCGTGAGCGATTCGAGGATAGTGGGGGTCTGCAACACGAAGTCTCTCAAGCCGTGACCGGATACTTCGCGCGTTACCGGGAGTGCTATCCGACGGATGCCGGTCACTTACGCCGACGTTTGATCGGGGAGCTACGCCAACTGCTGGCTGAGGTTTGCGTCGAAGCCCTGGAGCCAGATTTGATAGTGGTAGATGAGTTCCAGCGATTCAAAACACTTCTGGACCCCGCGCAAGCCGAATCTGATCCTGCGGCAGAGATCGCACAGGCACTTTTCAGCGCCAAATCATCGGCAGGAGACCCAGCGAGGGTGCTGCTGCTCTCCGCCACTCCGTACAAGCTGTTCACCACCGACGCGGAGATCGAGCAGGAGGACCACTACAAGGATTTCATTGCGACTACTGCGTTTCTGCTGGGGCATGACGAAAAGCGCGTTGGCCGTCTGAAATCCGCGATTACTGAATATGGTCGCGGGTTACGCCGTGCCGCTGGAGGAGAAATGGATCAGGTTCTGCCAGCCAAGCAGGAACTCGAGCTCTGCTTGCGAGAAGTGATGGCTCGCACTGAACGAGTGGCCGCTACGGAAGAGCATGACGGCATGCTGATTGAACCCAGCAATACTCTAAATGTGCAGCCTGAGGATGTCCGCCAGTATCTGGCGGCAGATGCAGTGTTCCGCGCAGTAGGCGAGCGAGACCCAATGGTTTACTGGAAGGCAGCTCCCTACCTAGGTTCTGTACGAAAAGTCGGTGCAGGTAGAATTGCCGCCATGATTGGCTGGAGGCCCACATGGCAAGGCGCTACGAACTCCCGGATGCGGGCTGGGAGTTGATCAAGGATCTGGTTTCCCCGGAACAGAAGCTGGGCCGACCTCGAAGTGATGATCGGTTGGTGCTGAACGGCATCTTCTGGATCCTCTGCTCCGGAGCCGCCTGGCGTGATCTGCCGGAGCGTTTCGGCCCGTGGTCGACGGTGTATCAACGGTTCCGTGACTGGCGAGACGACGGCACGTTTGACCGAGTACTTGAGCGATTGCACGTCCGGCTGAATCAGGAAGGCCTGATTGACCTGGAGTCGTGGATGATCGACTCCACTGCGGTGCGCGCAACCCGAGCCTCTTCTGGCGCCGGGAAAAAGGGGGGGCAGAAGAACCGGTAGACCATGCATTGGGACGTAGTCGAGGCGGCCTGACCACCAAGATTCACCTGATCTGCGATGCCAATGGGATACCTCTTCGCTTCATGCTGTCACCGGGGCAGGCCAGCGACAT
>NZ_JBHZGM010000019.1:0-104513 GCF_043392685.1 Metapseudomonas phytobenefica
TGTCCTGGAGGGGGTGAACAACCGCATCAAGGTGATCAAACGCATGGCCTATGGCTTTCGGGACTCGGCCTACTTTTTCCTGAAAATCAAGGCCGCCTTCCCCGGGAAAGCGCGATGAACCTTTTTTGTGCCTGTGGGAGTGATTTCAATCGCGAATGAATTCGCCCCCACAGGCGATCCTTGCAGACTTTCGTCTAAATAATCGGGCGGCTCGCGATTTGGCCGTCTAGGTTTAGTCTTTCAGGCAAAACAACAAGATCAGGAGACCAAGCCATGCTTCAACGCACTCGCCTGGCACTGGCAGGCGCTGCCCTCGTCGCCTTCTGTGCCACCGCTCAGGCCGCTACTTTCATCAACATCCTCACCGGCGGCACCAGCGGGGTGTACTACCCGGTAGGCGTTGGCCTGTCGCAGATCTATAGCCACGGCATCGAAGGCAGCAAAACCTCGGTACAGGCCACCAAGGCCTCGGTGGAGAATCTAAATCTGCTGCAATCCGGGCGAGGCGAGCTGGCCCTGGCCCTTGGCGACTCGGTGGCCGATGCCTGGAACGGGGACGCCGAGGCCGGCTTCAAGGCGCCGCTGAAAAAACTGCGGGCCATCGCCGCCACCTACCCGAATTACATCCAGATCGTCGCCAGCAAGGAATCGGGCATTCGTTCACTGGCCGACCTCAAGGGCAAACGCATCTCGGTGGGGGCACCGAAATCCGGCACCGAGCTCAATGCCCGCGCTATTTTCAACGCGGCCGGCCTGACCTACGAGGACATGGGGAAAGTGGAATATCTGCCATTCGCCGAATCGGTGGAGCTGATCAAGAATCGCCAGCTTGACGCCACCTTGCAGTCGTCGGGGCTGGGCCAGGCATCGATCCGCGACCTGTCCGCCACCCTGCCGGTGCTTTTCGTGCCGATTCCCGCCGATGTAGTCGCGAAGATCGGCAACAACGCCTACCAGAGTGCGACCATCCCGGCCAACACCTATGACGGCCAGGACGCCGACGTCCCTACCGCGTCCATCACCAACCTGCTGGTGACTCACGAGGGCGTCAGTGACGATCTGGCCTATCAGATGACCCAGCTGCTGTTCGATAACCTGCCACGGCTGGTCACCGCCCACGCCGCCGTCAAGGACATCAAGCTGGAAAACGCGGCAAGCAACCTGCCGATTCCCCTGCACCCAGGCGCCGAGCGCTTCTACAAGGAAAAAGGTCTGCTTCCCTGAGCCATGGGCCTGCCCGCACCCGGGCAGGCCACCGCAGGAGACCCCCGCATGAATGAAACTTCCCATGGGCTGGGCGTCGAGACCGCGCGCTGGCCTGCCAGTCTGTTCGCAGTCGCCCTGGCATTCTCGGTGTTCCAGGTCGCCACTGCAGCCTTCCCGCTGATTTCCACCCAGATCCTGCGCGCAGTGCATGTGGGCTTCCTGCTGCTGGTGGTCTACCTGTGCTACCCCGCCCGAGGCTATCGACGCCCCTGGCAGCCGCTGGCCTGGCTGCTCGGTCTGGCCGGCATGGCCACAGCGGCCTACCAGTGGATCTTCGAGGGCGAACTGATCCAGCGCTCCGGCGAGCTTACCCAGGGCGACATGGTGGTCGGCGTACTGCTGATCGTGCTGGTATTCGAGGCCGCACGCCGTGTCATGGGTATCGCCCTGCCGATCATCTGCTCGCTGTTCCTGGCCTACGGCCTGCTCGGGGAATACCTGCCAGGTGATCTGGCGCACCGCGGCTACGGCGTCGACCAGATCGTCAACCAGCTGTCGTTCGGCACCGAAGGCCTGTACGGTACGCCCACCTACGTGTCCGCCACCTACATCTACCTGTTCATCCTGTTCGGCGCCTTCCTCGAGCAGGCCGGGATGATTCGCCTGTTCACCGATTTCGCCATGGGCCTGTTCGGTCACCGCAGTGGCGGCCCGGCCAAGGTATCGGTTTTCTCTTCGGCACTGATGGGCACCATTACCGGCTCCGGGGTGGCCAATGTGGTCACCACGGGGCAGTTCACCATCCCCCTGATGAAACGCTTCGGCTACGCGCCGGCCTTCGCCGGTGGCGTCGAGGCCACCTCCAGCATGGGAAGCCAGATCATGCCGCCGGTGATGGGGGCGGTGGCCTTCATCATGGCCGAAACCATCAACGTGCCTTACGCCGAGGTGGCCAAGGCCGCACTGATCCCTGCACTGCTGTATTTCGGCTCGGTGTACTGGATGGTGCACCTGGAGGCGCAGCGCAGCCGTCTGCACGGCCTGCCACGGGAGCAGTGCCCCAGCGCCATGGACGCGCTGCGCCAGCGCTGGTTTCTGCTGATTCCTCTGGTGGTGCTGATCGTCCTGCTGTTCTCCGGACGCACGCCACTGTATTCCGGCATGGTCGGGCTGGCCCTGACCGCCATCGTCATCCTCGGCTCGGCGATCATCCTGCGCGCCAGCAGTACCTGGCTTCGTGTCGCCTTCTGGGTGGCGCTCGGCGTGCTCTGTTCGGGGTTTTTCCGCCTGGGTATCGGGATCATCCTGCTGGTCATCGCCGCCCTCGCCCTGGCCTGCTTTTTCGTTCACGGCGGCCGCGAGACCCTGCGCGCCTGCGTCATGGCCCTGGCCGAGGGCGCGAGGCATGCGGTACCGGTAGGCATCGCCTGCACGCTGGTCGGAGTGATCATCGGCATCATCACGCTGACTGGCGTGGCCACCACCTTCGCCGGCTACATCCTCGACCTTGGCCGGGACAACCTGTTCCTTTCTCTGCTGCTGACCATGCTCACCTGCCTGGTATTGGGCATGGGCATTCCCACCATCCCCAACTACATCATCACCAGTTCCATCGCCGCCCCGGCCCTGCTGGAGCTGGGCGTACCGCTGATCGTTTCACACATGTTCGTGTTCTACTTCGGCATCCTCGCCGACCTCACCCCACCGGTGGCCCTGGCCTGCTTCGCCGCAGCCCCCATCGCCCAGGAGAAAGGGCTGAAGATCAGCTTCTGGGCGGTGCGCATCGCCCTGGCCGGCTTTGTCGTGCCGTTCATGGCGGTGTACGACCCGGCGCTGATGATGCAGGGCGACAGCTGGGCAGACACGCTGTACATGCTGGTCAAGGCGATGCTCGCGGTAGGGCTCTGGGGCATGGCCTCGGTCGGCCACTTCAGAGGCAGCATGCCCTGGTGGGAACGCGGCCTGGCGTTCGCCGCCGGGCTGCTGCTGATCCTCGCCGTGCCTATCAGCGATCAGGCCGGCTTCACCCTGGGTGCGGCGGTGATCGCCTGGCACCTCTGGCGGCATCGCGCGACCTCTGGGCAACCGGCATGACCGGCCTGTGCCTGGGGCTGGCCGGCGTGGTCTGGGCCAGTCTGCCGCTGCAGCAGTTCACCCTGGCGTGGAATCACAGCGTCGAGAAGATCCGTTGGGAGGAGGACTATCGGGTGACACCCGCCGGCCTGGTGCTCGGCGAGGCGCGGATACGCGGCAACGGTGCGGGGATGGAGATACCGGCCGACGCGGTGGCGCGCGACGGCGCCTGGCACTACCGCCGCCAGATGCCGCCCCTGCAGCCGCTGCATGCCGGGCGCACGCCCGAAGCCGGTGACTACGAGATCTGTAGCGCCAATGGCTGCAATACCCTGGCGTACTGGCTGGGCCCACCCACTGCCGCCCAGCCGGCCGTGGACCTGTGGGCCTGCGAAATGGCCTCGTCCGGCACCCGGGCGGCTCGCTGAGCACCAGCCTCCGGCTTGATGTCGCAATCGCCTGCGGGCCGCATCTACTTGCCAACCGTTGATCCTGCCCGAGCAGCACTGCGTCGCGCGGGCGTGCTCACTACGCGGCACGCCCCCGGCTCCGGCCTAAGCTAGGTAACACACCAGAAAGTGTCTGTTGCGTGGTGGCTGCCGATGAACAAACAACAATCGATACGCAGCCGCATGGTCGCTGCCTACATCCTGTTGGCGGCGATCATCGGCGGAGTGTTCGCCGCCTCGGCCTTTTTCGTCATGGCGGAGATCGAATACCAGCTGATCGACAAGCGTATCGCTCACATAGCCGAATTGTGGATCTCAGGCTCGAACAGCGCGGAGCAGCTGCGAGGAAGCAACCTGGATTTCTTCGTCGACCAGGAGATACCGGAGCCGTTGCAGCAACTGACTCCGGGGATCTACGCAATGCGTGTGAACGGTCGGGCGCTGCACACCTTGATCAGTGAGACGGACGGCCAACGCTACGCCGTGGTGGATGACGAGACCGACTACGAGGCGATAAAAGACCGTACCTACATTGCCTTGAGCCTGGCGTTCCTGGGCGGTCTTGCATTGGCTCTGCTGATCGGGCGGGCCAGCGCAAGTCGGGTGATTCTGCCGCTGACCCAGTTGGCCTCTGCCGTTCAGGACGAGCAGCGAGAGGAAACGCTTCCCGGCCTCGATGCAGCCGACGAGATCGGCGTATTGGCCCGCGCGATCGAGGATCGCACCAACCAGCTCAACCGCGCGCTCCAGCGTGAACGCTGGTTCACCGCCGACGTCAGTCATGAGCTGCGTACGCCACTGACGATAATGCTGGCCGCCGCAGAAGTGCTGGAACGGCGGTTGAAGAATCATCCCAGGCTGCTGACGATAACCGGGCGCATCCGGCACAACGCAGCGGATATCTCTCGGCAAATGAGTGCCCTGCTGGAACTGGCACGGGTGCCCGAGAATACCCAACCTTTCCGGGTCGCCCTGCGTCCGCTGATTGAACAGGAGCTGGAGCGTTGGCAAGAGTTGCTGGAAGGGAAACCGCTGGCAATCGAGTTGATCTCCACCGAAGACGTGCAGGTCCCCGCCATTCCGGAACTGGTTGCCATTGCGCTGAACCACCTCATACAAAATGCCTGCGTGCACGCTGAACGGGGCCTGATAACCGTCCATCTGGACGCCAACGGAATTGCAATCGAAGACACCAGATCCGGGAAGCCGGATGCCCTCGACAGGCGTCCCGCCGATCGGCCGGCATGTGCTCATGACAACACCTGCAACGAGCCCGGCTTGAGCCTGTCCATTGTCAAGCGCGTGGCCGATCACTTGGGTTGGGTGGTGCGCCATACATCCTCGACGAGCGGAAGCAGCCAATACATCCTGGAGTTCGACCATAAGCACAGCCGGGCATTCTCGGCGGCGTACGTGAGATGAAATTCTCGATGAGCGGTGGGCAGTCCAGGGCCGGCCTGGCTGCCAAGCCGCCCATCGGTTCTCCGCCGCACTTGAGCCGACGTATGCCGCCTCCACCGCCTTGCCAGACTGCCCGGACGTGGGAAAACTCGATTGCGAAGGGGGTAAGGTGCCTGCCGGGTGTCTAAGCTGTAATCGCAGCCGGACAGGTTTCAACTGTTGGTCGGGCCGCCACACAAGCTGCTGAGTATGAGCGACCATGAACCAAATCCCTTCTCCCAAGGGGGTGCCGGTTGCGCAGCGTATCGCCGACAAGGCAATTTCCGCCCTCGAACGATTCCTTCACATCGAAGCCGTCAGCGGCATCGTCCTGCTGATTGCGGCTGCCGCCGCGCTGATCTGGGCCAACTCCCCCTACGCCAGCAGCTACACGCATTTCTGGCATTTGCCGCTGTCCTTCGGGATCGGCGATCTGGTTATCTCTTACTCGCTGCACTTCTGGATCAACGACATCCTGATGACGGTGTTCTTCCTGGTGGTCGGCATGGAAATCCGCCGGGAGAGCCATGAAGGCGCACTGGCCAATCTCAAGCAGGCTGCCTTGCCGATAGTCGCCGCGTTCGGTGGCGTCATGGCCCCGGCATTGTTGTATCTCACGTTCAACAACACCGATGGACTGCGCCAGGGCTGGGCAATACCGACGGCCACGGACATCGCCTTCGCGGTTGGCGTGCTGGCCTTGCTCGGACGCTCGGTGCCGTCCTCGGTGCGGGTGTTCCTGCTGGCCCTGGCGATCATCGACGACATCGTTGCGGTGCTGATCATTGCGCTGTTCTATTCCGGCGGCCTGGATGCGATGGGTTTCCTGATCGCCGGACTGGGCATCCTGCTGGTGCTCGGCCTGCAATGGATCGGGGCAGGCTCGGCCTATGCGTACCTGCTCCCCGGAGCGCTGCTCTGGTTCGGCCTGCTGAAGACCGGTGCGCACCCGGCCCTGGCCGGCGTGGTACTCGGTCTGATGACACCGGTCCGCCCGGTGAAGGTCATAGAAGCACCGTTGCAACTGGCCACGCAGGCGATCCGGGATTTTGCCGAGCGCGAACGGGCCACCAATGGCGATGCCAACGCCCTGATGGCCCCCATCAAACGGCTTCGATGGGCGCAACGCGAGCTGTTGCCGCCCGTGGCACGTGTGCAACTGACGCTTCACCCCTGGGTCGCCTTTCTGGTGATGCCGCTGTTTGCGCTGGCCAATGCCGGCGTGAATCTCGACGGCGTGGACCTCGGCGGTGGCGCGTCCCTGGCGGTGATGTCCGGGGTGGCGATGGCCCTGTTCCTGGGCAAGCCGGTGGGCATCCTCTGCAGCAGCTGGCTGGTGGTGCGCCTGGGCTGGTGCAGCCTGCCACCGGGCGCAACCTGGCCCTGGATGGCCCTGATCGGCTGCCTGGGGGGGATCGGCTTCACCATGTCGATCTTCATCGCCAATCTCGCCTTCCCCCAACAGGACCTGTTGAGCGCCGCCAAACTGGGCGTACTGGTCGGTTCGGTGACCGCCGGGATTGTCGGGCTGGCCTATGGTCGCGTGCTGGCTGCCCGCGCGCAGTCGGCCGATAAGCCGGTGCGCTAGCCAGATCCTTGAGGCTCATTGAAGGCGACGCACGGGGCTGGCCCTTGCGAACGATGTTGCGCTTCGTGGGCCAGGCGGCCGCATCTGCCACCCGAACGACAAAATGGGAACAGCGATCTCGCCCTATAATTCATGACTCAACAGGGGCCAACCCGAAGAGGGTCAGCCATGCACATCACCAAAGTTCTCTGGCTATTGCCACTCTCTCTGCTGCTTCACCCGGACCTATCGGCGGCGCAAGGCGCTTCAGATACTGACGCGGACCATCAGAAGGCGATCGAAGCGCACATCCGGCACTCCAACCATCAACTCAGCTTGCTCCTGCGATCCGCCTCCATGGCGAATATCGACACAGTGCTCGACTCAATGGATGCAATACGGCAAGGCAATGAGGCTTGCATCCAGCATATGAAGCATTGCCACGGACCTGATGCGTCGACCCATACAGCGGGCGTTTCCGGCTCGATCCCGGCAGCCGGGGCCGACTCGAAGCTTTAGCGATTGGTGCACTTTCCCGGCGCCCCGGGGAACCCTTGCACAAACTGACTGCATCGCTTGATGCCCCCCCGACGGGAGTGGGGCTGACCTCGTCGCGCCTACCCAGAATCGTTCCAGCGACCTGAACAAGATCAACGCACGACAAGGAGCGAGCCATGCACTACGAAAATATCGATACCGCAGCGATCAACGATGAGGATCTGCCCTGGATTCCCTTCAGCCCCTACAGCAATGACGTACTGCTCAAGTACATCAAATGCGACCCAGTGCGCGGCGAAACCATCACCCTGCTCAAGGTGCCGGCAGGTGCCTCGATGCCGAAGCATCATCACTCCGGCACGGTGATCGTCTACACCATCAAGGGCGCCTGGAAATACATCGAGCATGACTGGATCTCCAGGGAAGGCGGCGTGGTCTTCGAAACGGCTGGCACCAGCCACACCCCCATCGCCCTGACCGATCACGGCGATGAGATCATCACCCTGAACATCACCCAGGGCGACCTGCTGTACTTCGACGAGAACGACAACCTCTGCGCCATCGAGAACTGGAAGTCCGGCGTCGAGCGCTACCTGGCCTTCTGCGAAGCGAATGGCATAGAAGCCAAGGACATCACCAGCTTCGCGGCCTGACATCGCGCCCAAGGCCGGCAAAACATCCCTGTCGAAGACGCGCTGGATCTGCGCGAGCGTGCTCTGCCGCCCCTCTTTGAGCTCCAACCTGCGGTGAGCCAGCCACTGCAGATACACCGCCTTGAAGCTGTTCTCTGTCGCCAAACGGACAGCCCAGAGCTTTTGCTTGCGGTCAATTTTGGGGTTGACGCCCTTCGCCAACTGGGCGCGAGCCTCATCGCGCTGCGCACGCGCCTCGCGGAGACTGACCTCCGGATAGGTGCCCAAGGACATCCGCTTCTGCTTGGCCGCCCAGTAGTACCTGAAGTGCCAGGACTTACCGCCGCTGGCGGACTCCGCCAACGACAGGCCATCGAAGTAAGGAAGGGTATAGTCTTTGCCAATGGTCCGGGCCTGCCGGACTGCAACGTCTGTGAGTGCCATGATCGAGTTCCTGCACAGGAGTCAGGACCAGATGCTTGTCTCGCCGGCCTCGCTCCTCCAGCAACAATCCGGCAACCATATCGGACTTGAAAGCCCTGGCAGGGAGTAGATTTCAGGAGAATTCGCTGGAACGAAAAAAGGGCCTTTCGGCCCTTTTTTCAACGACTTACAGACATCAGTGGACATCTGTAGATCATAATTTGGAGCGGGAAACGAGACTCGAACTCGCGACCCCGACCTTGGCAAGGTCGTGCTCTACCAACTGAGCTATTCCCGCGTACAGCATTTACAAAGTGGCGTCCCCTAGGGGACTCGAACCCCTGTTACCGCCGTGAAAGGGCGGTGTCCTAGGCCACTAGACGAAGGGGACTAAAATTGGAGCGGGAAACGAGACTCGAACTCGCGACCCCGACCTTGGCAAGGTCGTGCTCTACCAACTGAGCTATTCCCGCATACAACCTTTACAGCCCGCACTCTAGGTGCGCCCAGCCCCTCATCGGGACCGGACAAGCAAGGCCTTGGCCGTGCTTTTGAATCTGGAGCGGGAAACGAGACTCGAACTCGCGACCCCGACCTTGGCAAGGTCGTGCTCTACCAACTGAGCTATTCCCGCGTACAACATTTACAAATTGGCGTCCCCTAGGGGACTCGAACCCCTGTTACCGCCGTGAAAGGGCGGTGTCCTAGGCCACTAGACGAAGGGGACGCGGCCCGGAACTTACAACAGCTTTCATGCTTTCTTCCGGCTTCTCAGCGCTGTTTGGGCATCGCGTCGAAGTGGCGCGCATTCTAGGGACGCCTCGAACACCCGTCAACCCCCTATCAAAAACTTTTTAAAATCAAACACTTCTGCTCAAAAATTGAACCGCCTCTATGAGCGTGGAAGTCGAGGCTCTAAACTCAGCCGAATCTTACAAGAACCCCGGAGCCCTGCTGATGTCGCCACTCGTGATCACCCTGTTGATCGTCGTCGGTATCGTCATCCTCATTGTCATCGGCTACGTGAACCAGATGGTGGAGAACAGCAAACTGGAGAAGGCCCGACTCAAGGCCGATCTCGGTGACCGCCTCCGCCGCTGCACCGACCTCTCCGAAACCCTCCCCGGCCAGATGGTTTCCCCCGCTCTCAAGCTCCTGCTCACCCGCCTACAAGTACAGCTCGGCGAACGCCTGCTGCAGGTGGACAAGAATGACAACGCCCTCAAGACCCGCCTCGGACAACTCCGCCCGCTGGTCGGCCAGGGCGAATCCATTGCGGTGAACAATCCGCCGCAGAAGATCGCCAGCGAAGCCAAGGCCAAGGAAATCCGCTTCCAGCTGGAAAGCCTCCACGGCCAGATCACCCGCGCCGCCCAGGACGGCCTGTTGCCGGCCGACGAGGCCAAGAGCTGGGTGAAGGAAATCCGCGGCATGCTGGTCCAACTGCATGTGGAGTTCTTCACCAACCTCGGCCTGCAGGCCATGCAGGAGAACCAGCCGCGCCAGGCTCGCCTGGCCTTCGAGCGCGGCGTCCAGTACCTGCAGAAGCAGCCCGAACCCGCCCATTACCAGAATCAGCTGCAACAACTGAAAGCCCAGCTCGACCGCGCCAATGCCCTGGTGCTGGAAAAGGCCCAGCCGAGCGCGGACGAACCGAACGCGCTCACCGAGGGTCTGAAGTCACTGGAAGACGACGACACCTGGAAGAAGAAGAACATCTACGACTGATCCGCTCAGACGAGGACCTCCCGATGAGCCTGACCCTCTACGGCGCCCCGCTGTCCCCCTTTGTGCGCAAGGTGCGCCTCTACCTGCTGGAAAAGGGGCTGGATTACCAGCTGGAAATCGTCTCGCCCTTCAGCCAGCCGAGCTGGTTCCGCGAGCTGAGCCCCCTGGGCCGCATTCCCGCCCTGCGCGACGGCGACGTGACCCTCGCCGACTCCAGCGTGATCTGCCAGTACCTGGAAGAGAAATACCCACAACTCGCCCCGCTCTATGGCCATGGCGCCGAGGAGCGTGCGCGGGTCCGCTGGCTGGAGAAGTATTGCGACTACGAACTGGCCCCGCTGGCCACCTTCGGCGTGTTCCGCAACCGCACCCTGAAGCCGTCCATGGGCCAGCCCTGCGACGAAGCCATCGTCCAGGCGGCCCTGGTGGACAAGCTGCCGCCCCACTTCGACTACCTGGAGAAGACCCTGGGTAGTGCCGACTACTTCGTGGGCGAGTGCCTGACCCTCGCCGACCTCGCCTTCGCCACCCAGTTGATCAATATGGAGCACGGCGGCGAACGCCTCGATGCCAGGCGCTGGCCGCACCTGGCGGCCCACTACGCGCGCATGACCGCCCGTGAATCGGTGCAGGCGGTTCTGCCGGGCGAACACAAGATCCTCGCCAAGCTGGCCGGTCGCACCTGAACCTGCCGCCAGCGCCAGCCCATGAAAAAGCCCGCTCGAACAGCATTACGGACAAGTCCGGGCTTTTTCATTTCCGCTCGATCAGTCGATCAGCAGTCGGTCAGGCGCAGGAAGATCGCTACCAGTTGCTCGATGCCGGCCTGGTCCTCTGCGCTGAAGCGCGCCAGCCTGGGGCTGTCCAGGTCGAGCACGCCGATCAGGCGGCTGTCCTTCACCAGCGGCACCACCAGCTCACTGTTGGACGCGCTGTCGCACGCGATGTGGCCGGGGAATGCGTGCACATCTTCCACCCGCTGGGTTTCCCGGGTGCGCGCCGCAGCGCCGCAGACGCCCTTGCTGAAGGGGATGCGCACGCAGGCGACCTTGCCCTGGAACGGGCCGAGCACCAGCTCCTCGTTGCGATTGAGGTAGAAGCCGGCCCAGTTCAAGTCCGCCAGTTCGTTGAAGATAAAGGCGGAAAACTGCGAGCTGTTGGCGATGAAGTCGCGCTCATCGGCCAGCAGGGATTCCAGCTGGGCCGCCAGCAGCGCGTAGCCGGAGAGGCCCGCCCCGGCCTGTTGCAGATCGATCATTTGGAAGACTCCAGCAAAGCCAGCCCGACCCAGTGGCGGGCGAATTGATAGGCACAGCGGCCGTTGCGATTGCCACGCCCCAGGGCCCAGCGAATCGCCAGTTTTTCCAGTTCCTCGGTCCACTCCCAGTTCAGGCCCGCGGGTTCGGCCAGCACGCCGATCCAGTGACGGACAACGGCGAGGAAGTGGTCCTGGGTGAAGGGATAGAAGGACAGCCAGAGGCCGAAGCGGTCGGACAACGCAATCTTGTCTTCCACCGCCTCGTTGGGATGCAGCTCGCCATCGACCATCTGCCAGTGCTCGTTGTCGCTCTGCTTTTCCGGCACCAGGTGGCGGCGGTTGGAGGTGGCGTAGAGCAGCACATTGTCCGGGGCACGCTCCAGGGAGCCATCCAGCACGCTCTTGAGCACGCGGTAGTCGCCCTCGCCCGCCTCGAAGGACAGGTCGTCGCAGAACAGCACGAAGCGCTGTGGCAGACCGGCCAGTTGCTCCACCACCCGCGGCAGGTCGGCCAGATGGTCGCGCTCGATCTCGATCAGGCGCAGGCCGGCACCGGCATGCTCGGCCAGCAACGCGCGAACCAGGGACGATTTGCCGGTACCCCGGGCGCCCCAGAGCAGCGCATGGTTGGCCGGCAGCCCATCGACGAACTGGCGGGTGTTGCCGGCCAGTTGCTCGCGCTGCTTGTCGACACCGATAAGGTCGGCCAGGGACAGGTCCAGGCTGACCTCCAGCGGTTGCAGGTATCCGCTGCGGCCATCGCGATGCCAGCGGGCGGCCAGGCTTTTCTGCCAGTCGATCACCGGCCGGGGTACCGGCAACAGGGGTTCGAGACGGGCCAGCACCGCATCGGCGCGCTCGAGAAATTCATACAGGCGGGAATCCACGTTCAACTCCTTCTTCAGCCGCAGCCATCAGGCGCTGCCGGCAAACGGGATAGGCTATGCTTGGCAGGCCCTCGGAACAAGGCCAAATCCCAAGCCCCATGGATATTCCGCTGACACAACGGCTGTCGTTCAAGCAGGCCAGCCTCACGGTGCTGGTGGCGTTCCTCCTCGGCACCGTCCTCAGCGCCATCCAGGTCGCCAGCGACTATCTCAACGAAAATGCGTCGATCGACCGCGAGATCCAGGCACTCCTGGAAATCTCCCACAGCCCGGCAGCGCGCATCGCCTACAACATCGACGCCGAACTGGCCCAGGAGCTGGTCCTGGGCCTCCTGCGTTCACCGGCGGTGATCCGCGCGGAGATCATCGACAACAACGGCGCGGTGCTGGCCAGCGTCAGCCGCCCGCGTAGCGAAAGCGACTTCCGCATCTTCAGCGACTACCTGTTCGGCGAGCAGCGCGCATTCGA
The DNA here is from genome assembly GCF_043392685.1 of Metapseudomonas phytobenefica. Classification (NCBI taxonomy): domain Bacteria; kingdom Pseudomonadati; phylum Pseudomonadota; class Gammaproteobacteria; order Pseudomonadales; family Pseudomonadaceae; genus Metapseudomonas; species Metapseudomonas phytobenefica. The sequence continues at coordinate 12,631 of NZ_JBHZGM010000019.1, forward strand.
AGATCCGCTCTACATCATCCACTCTCCCAACGAAGCCCTGGGCGTGCTGCGCCTGGAAGTGGACACCTTCGCCTTCGGCAGCCACTTCCTGCGTCGCGCGATGATCACCCTGCTCAGCGGCTTCGTGCGCAGCCTGCTGCTGTCGCTGATCCTCCTGGTGCTGTTCTACAGCATGCTGACCAAGCCCCTGGTGGGGCTGATCCGCGGAATCAGCGAGCGCGACCCGCGCGCCGCGCCGGATGCCAGGCTGCCCTGCCCGCCTGGCCACGAACAGGACGAGATCGGCGTGCTGGTGGAAGTGATGAACCGCCAGCTGGCCAGCCTGGCCACCGAAATGCACCAACGCCGCGAGGCGGACGAGCGCCTCAACCAGTACCTGGCCGAGCTGGAGAACATCGTTTCGGCGCGCACCGCCGAGCTGAAGGCCGCCAACAGCCGCCTCAGCCGCTACAACCAGGAGCTGGAGGTGGCACGCAGCACCGCACTGGAGATGGCCAAGGCCCGCGCCGCCTTCCTCGCCAACATGAGCCACGAGATCCGCACGCCGCTCAACGGCCTGCTGGGGATGCTCGACCTGGCGCTGGACGGCCCGCTGAGCAGCGAACAGCGGCGCCAGCTGCAGATCGCCCATGATTCCGGCAGCGTGCTGGTGGAACTGCTCAACGACATCCTCGACCTGTCCAAGTTCGAAGCCGGCCAGCTGGAACTGGAGCAGATTCCCTTCGACCTGGGCACGCTGCTGGAAGACACCGCCAACCTGCTGTCGCAGAACACGGCGCCCGGCGTCGAGCTGACCTGCCTGATCGACCCGAAACTGCCATCACTGCTGGTGGGCGACCCGACACGGGTGCGCCAGGTGGTCAGCAACCTGCTGTCCAACGCCCTCAAGTTCACCCGTTCCGGCCGCGTCGACCTGCGCGCGGCACCCAGCCCGGGCGGCGTACTGATCACGGTCCGCGACACCGGCATCGGCATCTCCGCCGAAGCCCTGCCCAAACTGTTCCAGCCCTTCTCCCAGGGCAGCGCCGGCATCACCCGGCAATTCGGCGGAACCGGGCTTGGCCTGGCGCTGACGCGCCACCTGTGCGAAGCCATGCAGGGCCAGCTGGAGGTGAAATCCCAGGAAGGCCTGGGCAGCCTGTTCAGCGCGGAATTGCCGCTGGTGGAGCACAGCCCGGCGCAAGTGCGCGCGGCGATGCAGGGCAAGGTCATCGCCCTGTGCGGCGCCACCAGCGGCCTGGCCGAGATGCTGGGGACCTGGCTGCCGCTGTGGGGGCTGGAATTCGAACGCCGCGACGCGGGCACCGACCTCAGCGGCGTGCAGGCCGACCTGCTGATCAGCGACAACCCGGACTACCTGGAAAACCTGCGACGCACGGCCCACATGCCGATCCTGCTGGTCACCGGTTACGGCAGCTTCCTGCCGCCGCCACGGGTGGCGACCCTGACGCCCCTGCACCAGCTGGCCCGCCCGCTGTCCCGGGCGGCGCTGCACCAGGCCCTGCAGCGGGTGCTGTTGCAACTCCCGGAAGAACCGCCGGCGGCCGCACCGGCAGAAGCGGTCGAACCGCAGCAACGCCATGCACGGGTGCTGCTGGTGGAAGACAACGCGGTGAACCAACTGGTGGCCAAGGGCATGCTGGCCAAACTGGGCTGCGACGTACTGCTGGCGACCCACGGTGCCGAAGCCCTGAGCCGCCTGGAGCAAACGGCGGTCGACCTGGTGCTGATGGACTGCAACATGCCAGTGATGGACGGCTACGAAGCGACCCGGCGCATTCGCCAGAGCGGGCGCTGGCCGGACCTGCCGATCATCGCGCTGACCGCCAATGCCCTGCCGGACGAACGCGAACGCTGCCGCGCCGCCGGCATGGACGACTACCTGGCCAAGCCCTTCCGCCGCGAAGAGCTGGAGACCCTGCTCGATACCTGGCTGCCGGCTACCCAGGCAACCCGATGAGCTGACCCAGCAACTCGCCGAGGCGTGCGCGCAGTTCCGCCATTTCATTTAGATCCAGCCCGCTGGCGCAGATCAGCTCGCTGCGCAGCGGCATCACTCTGTCACGCATGGTGGCGCCCTCTTCCGTCAGCGCCAGGTGCACTTCGCGCTCGTCATGGGCCGCGCGCTTGCGGCGCACCAGGCCGAGCTGCTCCAGGCGCTTCAACAACGGCGTGAGGGTGCCCGAGTCCAGCAGCAGGCGCTCGCCCAGGGCTTTCACCGTAGGCTGCTCCGGCGCCCGCGCGTGCCACTCCCAGAGCACCAGCATGACCAGGTACTGCGGATAGGTCAGGCCAAGGGGCTCCAGCAGCGGCCGATAGCCGCGAATCACCGCGCGGGAGGCGGCGTAGAGCTTGAAACAGAGCTGGTTGTCCAGCAGCAGCTCCGGCTCGATCGATGGCGTATTCATTTCAGCAGGGCTTCGATCTCGGCGGTGATCTCTTCCGGTTTGGTGGTCGGCGCGAAGCGCTTGATGCGCTGGCCGTCCTGGCTGATCAGGAACTTGGTGAAGTTCCATTTGATGCGCTGGCTGCCCAGCAGGCCCGGTGCGCGCTTCTTCAGTTGCACGTAGAGCGGATGGGCCTGCGCGCCGTTGACGTCGATCTTCTTGAACAGCGGGAAGCTGACGCCGAAGTTCAGCTCACAGAACTCGCTGATGGCGCCTTCGTCACCCGGCTCCTGCTTGCCGAACTGGTTACAGGGGAAGCCCAGCACCACCAGGCCCCGCTCCTTGTATCGCTGCCAGAGCTGTTCCAGGCCCTTGTACTGCGGGGTGAAGCCGCATTTGCTGGCAGTGTTGACCACCAGCAGGGCCTTGCCGCCGAAGTCCGCAAGAGTCTTCTGCTCGCCTTTGATGGTGGTCACGGGGATATCGAGAATCTTGTCGCTCATGGTCGGAACCTGTTCGGGGAGGTCAGGCCCGGGAAAATAGCCCTCAATTAAATTGCGCGCAATTTAATTTTTCATAAAAAAGCCCGCCTGCTGGCGGGCCCGAGCGAAAGCTGTGCGCTCAACGCGGCTGGAGCTTGAGCGACACCGAGTTGATGCAGTAACGCAGACCGGTGGGACGCGGGCCGTCCGGGAAGACATGGCCCAGATGGGCGTCGCAGCGGGCGCAGCGCACCTCGATCCGGTGCATGCCGTGGCTGAAATCCTCGCGCTCGGCGATGACCTCCTTGCTCACCGGCTGGAAATAGCTCGGCCAGCCGCTGCCGGAATCGTACTTGGCATCGGAATCGAACAACGCCTCGCCGCAACAGGCGCAGTGGTAGGTGCCCGGCGTCTTGGTGGCGTAGTACTCGCCGGTGAAGGCGCGCTCAGTGCCACCCAGGCGGCAAACGTGGAACTGGGCGTCGGAAAGCTCCTCGCGCCAGCTCTCCAGGGGTTTCTCAAGCTTGTCCATGACAGACCTCGACATTAGTAAAAAAGCCCGGTCCCGACCTTTTCGGACCACCGGGCCGCACGTATCATGCGCGACTCATCAGACGCCAGTCTGGCAGTGGCGTTACAGGCTGCCAAGGCGCATCGCTCCCCGTCGCCTCGCGCGACTCTTTCCACTCGGGACACCCACGTATCATGCAGGTCAGCAAATCGAACAAGCTCGCCAATGTCTGCTACGACATCCGCGGACCGGTGCTCAGGCACGCCAAACGTCTGGAAGAGGAAGGCCATCGCATCCTCAAGCTGAACATCGGCAATCCGGCGCCGTTCGGTTTCGAAGCCCCGGAGGAAATCCTCCAGGATGTGATCCGCAACCTGCCCACCGCCCAGGGCTACAGTGATTCCAAGGGCCTGTTCAGCGCGCGCAAGGCGGTCATGCAGTACTGCCAGCAAAAGCAGATCGAAGGCGTGGGCATCGAGGACATCTACCTCGGTAACGGCGTCTCCGAGCTGATCGTGATGTCCATGCAGGCTCTGCTCAACAACGGCGACGAAGTGCTCATCCCGGCCCCGGACTACCCGCTGTGGACCGCCGCCGTGAGCCTGGCTGGCGGCAAGCCGGTGCACTACCTGTGCGACGAGCAGGCCGACTGGTTCCCCGACCTGGACGACATCAAGGCCAAGATCACCCCGAACACCAAGGCCCTGGTGATCATCAACCCGAACAACCCGACCGGTGCGGTGTACTCCAGGGAGCTGCTGCTGGGCATGCTCGAACTGGCCCGCCAGCACAACCTGGTGGTGTTCTCCGACGAGATCTACGACAAGATCCTCTACGACGGCGCCGTCCACGTCAGCACCGCATCCCTGGCTCCGGACCTGCTCTGCCTGACCTTCAACGGCCTGTCCAAATCCTACCGCGTGGCGGGTTTCCGCTCCGGCTGGCTGATCATCTCCGGGCCCAGGCAGCACGCCCAGAGCTACATCGAAGGCATCGACATGCTGGCCAACATGCGCCTGTGCGCCAACGTCCCGGCCCAGCATGCGATCCAGACTGCCCTGGGGGGCTACCAGAGCATCAATGACCTGGTCCTGCCGCCCGGCCGCCTGCTCGAACAGCGCAACCGCACCTACGAGCTGCTCAACGACATTCCGGGCGTGAGCTGCGTCAAGCCCATGGGCGCGCTGTACGCCTTCCCGAAGATCGACCCGAAAGTCTGCCCGATCCACAACGACGAGAAGTTCGTCCTCGACCTGCTGCTTTCCGAGAAGCTGCTGATCGTCCAGGGCACCGCCTTCAACTGGCCGTGGCCGGACCACTTCCGCGTGGTCACCCTGCCCCGCGTCGACGACCTCGAGCAGGCCATCGGCCGCATCGGCAACTTCCTCAAGTCGTATCGCCAGTAACGGCCAATGGACCTGCAGATCGACGACTTCTACAAGGACTGCGCCGCCGGCCTGCTGCAGCTCTATCAGGCCTTCCCGCGGCGCATTGCGCTCTACGTGGAAGACCTGATCGGCCCGTCCGAACCGGATGAGTTCGGCCTGCCCAGCAAGCGCCACGAAAGCTGCCTGGGCGCCCTGCTCTGGCTTGCCGACGAGGGCTACCTGCGCTTCGACAGCACCATCCATTTCGAAGCGCTGGACCAGGCAATCCTCACCGAGAAGGGCTTCCTGCGGATGTCGCGCACGCTGCCCGGCACACTGGCCAACCCCGAAGCCCTGCCCCCCAGCATCCTGCGGGTCCGCGCCAGCCTGGCGCAGCAACTGCGAGAAGCCCTGCGCAGCGCCGACAGCGAACGCCTCGTGCGCCTGACTCGGCTAATCTTCGATAGCAGTACGGACGCCGTGGGCGACATAGTTTGAAATAGTCCCTGGTTGAATACGCCAGGGGCGCCCCTTATATACCCCGCATACGAAACCGCTTTCCGCCGTGAGGAGACCGTTCCAATCATGATGCGCATTCTGTTGTTCCTGGCCACGAACCTTGCAGTCCTGGTGATTGCCAGCATCACCCTGAAACTGCTGGGCGTAGACCGTTTCACCGGCCAGAACTACGGCAGCCTGCTGGTTTTCTGTGCCGTGTTCGGCTTCGCCGGCTCCCTGGTTTCGCTGTTCATCTCCAAGTGGATGGCGAAGATGAGCACCGGTACCGAGATCATCACCCAGCCCCGCACCCGCCACGAGCAGTGGCTGCTGCAGACCGTCGAGCAACTGTCCCGCGAAGCCGGCATCAAGATGCCGGAAGTCGGCATCTTCCCCGCCTACGAGGCCAACGCCTTCGCCACCGGCTGGAACCGCAACGATGCACTGGTGGCCGTGAGCCAGGGCCTGCTGGAGCGCTTCTCCCCCGATGAAGTGAAAGCCGTGCTGGCCCACGAGATCGGCCACGTGGCCAACGGCGACATGGTCACCCTGGCGTTGATCCAGGGCGTGGTGAACACCTTCGTGATGTTCTTCGCGCGCATCTTCGGCAACTTCGTCGACAAGGTGATCCTGAAGAACGAGGAAGGCCCCGGCATCGGTTACTTCGTCGCGACCATCTTCGCCGAGCTGGTCCTGGGCATCCTCGCCAGCATCATCGTCATGTGGTTCTCGCGCCGCCGCGAATACCGCGCCGACGAAGCCGGCGCCAGCCTGGCCGGCACCAACGCCATGATCGGCGCCCTGCAACGCCTGCGTGCCGAGCAAGGCGTACCGGTGCAGATGCCCGACAGCCTGACCGCCTTCGGCATCAACGGCGGCCTCAAGCACGGCCTCGCCGGCCTGCTGATGAGCCACCCGCCGCTGGAAGACCGCATCGAGGCCCTGCGCCGCCGCGGCTGATACGACTCACACTGACTGGGCGGCCAATTGGCCGCCCTTTTTTTGCATGCGCGAAAGGTCTGGTGATTCGCAGCGAATCGCAGCCCAGCTACTTCCTGCGCAGGCGGAACACCGGCTCATGCAGGGCGTCCAGCCCGCGGGAGGCGAACTTCCAGTTATTCCCCAGCACGTCGTTACGCTCCAGCATCTCTACTTCCCAGCCGGCTTGCAGATGCCTGCACACTTCGGTTTCCGGCACCGAGAACGGCGGGCCGTCCATGCGTGCCTGTTCGTAGTCCAGGGTGACCATCAAACCAACGCAACGGGCCGGCAGAATGCGCTGCAAGTGCGCGACATAGTCATCGCGCATGGGCGGTGGCAGGGCGATCAGCGCAGCGCGGTCATAGAGCGCCTGGCACTGGGCGACATCCGCCGCAGTCACGGCGAAGAAATCACCCTGGAGAATCTCGATGGCACCCGCACTGTAGCGGCGCAGCACACCCTGCTGCGTCACCCGAGGCGTCAGCCCCTGCTCGGCGAAGAAGTCCTGCACCGCGCGCTCGGCCAGCTCCACGCCCAGGACCCGGTGCCCCTGCCCTGCCAGCCAGGCCATGTCCAGGGTCTTGCCACAGAGCGGCACCAGTACCTGGCAACCATGGGGCAGCGCCAGTTGTGGCCAGTAGCGTTGCAGATAGGGATTCACCTCGCTCTGGTGGAATCCGATCTGATTCTCCGCCCACCGCGACCGCCAGAATTGCTCGTCCATCACGCCTCCATGAATTCGATCAAACCGCTCAAATATTTATGCTGGAAATCGATATATACAGCCCGGATGATGCCGGAATCCTAGCGGAGGAATTCCGAAATGCTACCCAGCCTGTTCATCTCCCACGGCTCTCCCATGCTCGCCCTGGAGCCCGGCGCAAGCGGTCCGGCGCTCAGGGCCCTGGCTGACTCGCTGCCGCGTCCCAAGACCATCCTGGTGGTATCCGCCCACTGGGAAAGCCATCAGCTGCAGCTCAGCGGCAGCCCGCATCCGGAAACCTGGCACGACTTCTACGGCTTCCCGCCGCCGCTCTACGCCGTGCAATACCCGGCTCCCGGCGCCCCGCAGCTGGCCGAGGAAATCGCCGGCCTGCTGAACGAAGCCGGCTTTCCCGCCGGGGTCGACCCGGAGCGCCCATTCGACCATGGCACCTGGGTGCCGCTGACGCTGATGTACCCCGAGGCCGATATCCCGGTGGCCCAGCTGTCGCTGCCCAGCCGCCTCGGCCCCGCGTTCCAGACCCGTATCGGCCAGGCCCTGGCCAGCCTGCGTGAGCGCGACATCCTGCTGATCGGCTCGGGCAGCATCACCCACAATCTGGGTGAGCTGGACTGGCGCGCCGGCCCCGAGGTGGTCACCCCCTGGGCCAGGGAATTCCGCGACTGGATGGTGGAACGCCTGCAAGCCGACGACGAAGCCGCCCTGCACGACTATCGCAACCTGGCTCCCCATGCCGCACGCAGCCACCCACGGGATGAACATTTGCTGCCGCTGTACTTCGCCCGCGGCGCCGGCAAGCGTTTCGGCCTGGTGCACAGCGGCTTCACCCTGGGGGCGCTGGGGATGGATATTTACCGCTTCGACTGAAGGCTTGAGGGGGAGAATTCATTCGCGAATGAATTCTCCCCCACACAGCCCCCGACTCCCTTCCTCCAGTCGCAAAAAAGCCCCGACGTGCGGGGCTCTCTTGTTTACGGCATCGCGCTTCAGTCTTCGCGGTAACGGCGCAGTTTGAGCTGCTTGCCGGCCACGCGAGTGTCCTTGAGCTTGCCCAGCAGGCGGTCGAGGCCTTCTTCCGGCAGTTCGATCAGGCTGAAGGTTTCGCGAATCTGGATACGGCCGATGGCATCACGGGCAATGCCGCCCTCGTTGAGGATGGCGCCCAGCAGGTTCTTCGCGGCGATACCGTCGCGGGTACCCAGCGCGGTACGGCAGCGAACACGGCCCTCGGCCAGCGGCATCGGCGCACGGCGCTCGCGGTATTCACCACGCTCGCCACCCTCACGCTCGCGGCGCTCGCGGGGCTGGAAGCTCGGCGCCAGGGGCTGTTCGCGCTCCACGTCCGCCAGGTTCAGGGCCTGGCCGTTGGTGGCGCGCTGCAGCAGCGCAGCAGCCAGGGCGCGCGGGGTGCAACCGATATCGGCCACCAGGCGGTCCAGCAGCTCGCCGTACTTGGCATCGGCCTCGGCCACCAGCGGGGTGAGGCTGGTATTCAGTTTCCTGATGCGCGCGTCCAGCACTTGCTGGGCGTTGGGCAGGCGAACTTCCGCGACCTTCTGGCCGGTTACACGCTCGATCACCTGCAGCATGCGGCGCTCGCGCGGGGTCACCAGCAGCAGCGCACGACCATCGCGACCGGCACGGCCGGTACGGCCGATACGGTGCACGTAGGATTCCGGATCGTAGGGCATGTCCACGTTGAACACGTGGGTGATGCGCGGTACGTCGATACCACGGGCAGCCACGTCGGTGGCGACCACGATATCCAGGCGACCGTCCTTGAGCGACTCGATCACGCGCTCGCGCTGGTTCTGGGCGATGTCGCCGTTCAGCGCGGCGGCCTTGTAGCCCTTGGCTTCCAGGGCGCTGGCCAGGTCCAGGGTGGCCTGCTTGGTACGCACGAAGGCGATCAGCGCATCGAATTCCTCGACTTCCAGCAGACGCAGGACAGCCTGGGTCTTCTGGTCGGCGTGGACCATCAGGTGGGCCTGCTCGATGCGTGCCACGGTCTGGGTCTTGGCAGCGATCTTGACGTGCTGCGGGTTGCGCAGGTGGCGTTCGGCGATCGAGCGGATCGACGGCGGCAGCGTGGCGGAGAACAGCACGCTCTGGCGGCTTTCCGGGAGGGCTTCGAAGATCACTTCGAGGTCGTCCATGAAGCCGAGCTTGAGCATCTCGTCCGCTTCGTCCAGCACTAGTTGCTGCACGGTGGAGAGCATCTTGTCATCGCGACGCAGGTGGTCGCAGAGACGGCCGGGGGTGGCCACGATCACCTGGGCGCCCTGGCGCAGGGCCTTGAGCTGCGGCCCCATGGGCGCGCCGCCGTAAACGGCGACCACGTTCAGGCCGGGCATCTGCTTGGCGTAGGTTTCGAAGGCGGTAGCGACTTGCAGTGCGAGCTCGCGGGTCGGTGCCAGGATCAGCGCCTGCGGCTCTCGTCTGGCCGGATCGATGCGCGACAGGATCGGCAGCGCGAAGGCTGCGGTCTTGCCGGTACCGGTCTGGGCCTGGCCAATCATGTCGTGGCCGGCGAGGATCACCGGAATCGACTGGGCCTGGATGGGGGACGGCTCTTCATAGCCGACCGCAGTGATTGCGGCCAGTACATTGGGATGAATGCCGAGCGCGGCGAAAGTGCCGAGTTCCTGGGTCATGGGTCTGCCTCATGTGCATCCGCAAAGACCCTTGTTCCATGGCTGCACATGCCGTGAAGGACCTTGTGGGTCACCCTGGCAGCCTGGTAGAGAATTTGCGTGATCGCTTTATTGGGAATGGATGAAACGTCAAGGGTAGTCCGCAGGCCGGACTTGCAGCCGAAGGCGAAGCGCCTCGGGAAAACGCAGTACTTGAACGGGGCCGTCAATTGGCCGGCGCGCATAATACAGGAAAAATCCTGCTCGGGTGCAGCTTTTTCGGCGCCCCGGCTTCCTCTCCGCCAGACGGTGCGCGGCAATGGACAAGCCCATTGCGCGGGTCTATATCCCTCCTGCCCTCCTGCCATTGCCACGAAGGAAAGCCATCCATGCCCACCAGTTCCGCCGGTCGCGTCAGCCGTGAATTGCGCGGCCACATCATACTGATCGGCCTCGACCGCACGACCAAGCGCAATGCCTTCGACCAGGCGATGCTGGACGACCTGGTCCTGGCACTGGGCGAGTACGAACGGGACGACAACGCGCGCTGCGCCCTGGTCTTCGCCCACGGCGAGCACTTCACCGCCGGGCTTGACCTGGCCGGCATCGGGGACACCTTCAAACAAGGCTGGGAGATGCCACCCGGCTCCGTGGACCCCTGGCGCACCTTCGGCGGCCCGCATCTGACCAAGCCCTTGATGGTCGCCGTGCAGGGCTACTGCTACACGATCGGCATCGAACTGATGCTGGCGGCAGACATCAACCTCTGCGCCAGTAACACCCGCTTCGCGCAGCTGGAAGTGCAGCGCGGCATCCTCCCCTTCGGTGGCGCCACCCTGCGCCTGCACCAGATCGCCGGCTGGGGCAATGCCATGCGCTGGCTGCTCACCGGGGATGAGTTCGACGCCTATGAAGCCTATCGTCTGGGGCTGGTCCAGGAAGTGCTGCCACCCGAAGAGCTGCTGCCCCGCGCCATCTGGCTGGCAGAACGGGTAGCCGCCCAGGCGCCGCTGGGAGTCCGCGCCACGCTGGCCTCCGCGCGCCAGGCCCTCGACGAAGGCGAAAAGGCCGCTGCCGCAGCCTTGCCGGCCGTGGCCAAACGCCTGATGGAAACCGAGGATGCCAAGGAAGGTCTGCGGGCCATGCTGGAACGGCGCGACGGGCACTTCAAAGGAAAGTGACCAATCACCCAGTACCCAAGCGCTCCCACCGATGGGGCTGCTCCGCAGCCCTTGGCGAATGAATTCGCCCCCACAGGAAAGCGGACATCTGCTCCCCGTTAACTCGCCGGCCGTACCACGTCCAGCAGTGATTGCAGCGAATAGCCCAGCACGGGGGCCAGCGCATCAGCCCTGGCCTTGAGCGTGTCGAGATCCAGTGCCTGGTCGAGGTCCGCCGGGACGAAGAGCACCACGTTGCCCTCCTTCACCGGGCACTCCCAGTAGTGGCGGTGGAACAGCCCGCGCAACAGGGCGGCGCCCAGCGGCTTGCCGTCGTCCGCTGCCCACTGGTTGATCACCAGCCAGCCGCCGGGGCTGAGGCGCTTCTGGCAGGCGCCGAGGAAGTTCCAGGCCAGGTGGCCGACGCCCGGCCCCTGGTCGGTATAAAGATCGACGAAGATCAGGTCCGCAGGCTCGGCGCTGTCGAGCAGTTCCAGGGCGTCGCCAATGCGCACGTACAGCCGCGGGTCGTCGGTCAGCCCCAAGTACTCCATGGCCAGGCGCGGCACATCGGGGCGCAGCTCGATCACCTCCACGTCTTCCAGCGGCAGGAACTTCAGGCACGCCTGGGTCAGGGTGCCGGCGCCCAGGCCGAGGAACAGCGCGTTTTCCGGCGCCTCGTGGCACAGCGCCCCCAGCAGCATGGCGCGGGTGTAGTCGTATTCCAGCCATGCAGGATCGGCCACGAATACGCAGCTCTGCTCCACCGCCTCGCCGAATTCGAGGATGCGATAGGGGCCGACTTCGTAGACGCGGATCACGCCGAAATCATCATGCACTTCCGCGAGCAGGCGCTCCTCGGACATCAAGTCATCACTCCTTCAAGGCCGGCGCTGACATTTCGCACCAACCCGGCGCCGCACAGGCGCCTATTGCCATTGAAGCCGGAGCCTGTGCTCCCGGCATAATCCGATCCGCGCCCCAGGGGCGCAAAAACCGCACAAGAATAACAGCGCAGAGGTCGAATCCAGCATGTACGCCATCATCGGCGCGGGCCCCATGGGCCTGTGCAGTGCCCGCCAGTTGCAGAAACATGGCATTCCCTTCGTCGGCTTCGAGCTGAATGGCGATGTCGGCGGGCTATGGGACATCGACAATCCCCACAGCACCATGTACGACTCGGCGCATCTGATCTCGTCGAAGCGCACCACCGAGTTCAGCGAATTCCCCATGGATGCCGATGTAGCGCCCTACCCGCACCACAGCGAAATGCGCCGCTACTTCCGCGACTACGCCCGGCATTTCGATCTGTACAAGCACTTCCGTTTCAATACCCGGGTGCTGCGCCTGGAACGCCTGGAGCACGGCTGGAAGCTGATCAGCGAGCAGGACGGCCAGCGTCGCGAAGAGCATTTCGACGGGGTGCTGATCGCCAACGGCACCTTGCACACCCCCAATCGGCCCGCCCTGCCCGGCCACTTCGACGGTGAAGTGCTGCACTCGGCGGAATATCGCTCGCCAGCCATATTCGAGGGCAAGCGGGTCCTGCTGGTAGGCTGCGGCAACTCGGCCTGCGACATCGCCGTCGACGCCGTGCATCGCGCGGCCTCCGTGGACCTCTCGGTGCGCCGCGGCTACTACTTCCTGCCCAAGTTCATCCTCGGCCGCCCCACCGACACCTTCGGCGGCGCCGTGAAGCTCCCGCGCCGGCTCAAGCAACTGATCGACGGCCTGCTGGTGCGCGCGCTGGTCGGCAAACCGTCGCAGTACGGCCTTCCCGACCCGGACTACAAGCTCTACGAATCCCACCCGGTGATGAATTCCCTGGTGCTCCATCATCTGGGGCATGGCGACATCAAGGCACGTCCGGACATCAGGCAGGTCGAAGGCCGCCGCGTGACCTTCAGCGATGGCCGCCAGGCCGAGTACGACCTGATCCTCCAGGCCACCGGCTACAAGCTGGACTATCCCTTCATCGACCGCGCCCAGCTGAACTGGCCCGAGCGCGCCGGCGCCCCGCAGCTCTACCTGAACATCTTCCATCCCGAGTACGACGACCTGTTCATGATGGGCATGGTCGAGGCTTCCGGGCTGGGCTGGCAGGGCCGCGCGGAACAGGCGGAACTGGTGGCCCTGTACATCCGCCAGCGGCAAGCGCGCAGCCAGCAGGCCGAACGCTTCCGTGCACTCAAGGCCGAACGCGCCAGCCAGCGCCTCGACGGCGGTTATGCCTACCTGGAGCTGGAACGCATGGCGTACTACGTGCACAAGGACAGTTACCGCGAACAGGTGAAGCAACACATCGCCGAGCTCGGCCAGGGGCTGGAACGCGTCCAGCCATTCGTCGGCGTCCCGGCCAGGACATGAGCGACGCCTGGCTCTGGCTGGGCCTGTTCATCCTCTTCGCCTACACCCTGGAGGCCATCACCGGTTTCGGCAGCACACTGGTCGCCCTGTCGCTGGGCGCCCTGCTGCTGCCGATCCATGATCTGCTGCCGGTGCTGGTACCGCTGAACATCCTCATGAGCGGCGTCCTCGCCTGGCGCAGTCGCCAGTTGGTGCAGTGGCGCCTGTTGCTGGTAACCGTCCTGCCCGGCATGCTCATCGGCACCTCGATCGGCTACGGCCTGCGCCCCTGGCTGGATGACGGCCCGATGAAGCTGGGCTTCGGCCTGCTGATCCTCTGGTTCGCCCTGCGCGAGTTGCTGCGCGACGCGCCCCGTGGCCATACGCCGTCCTGGATGACACGCCTGCAGACCGGTGCAGCGGGCATCAGCCATGGCCTGTTCGCCTCCGGCGGGCCCCTGCTGGTCCATGCCCTGGCCGGTACCACGCTGGACAAGGCGCGCCTGCGCGCCACCCTGCTCTGCGTCTGGTTCGGCCTCAACAGCCTGCTGACCCTGGCCTTCCTTTGTGACGGCAGCCTGGCGCCCGCGCTGCCACGCATCGCCACCTACGCGCCGCTGCTCCTGGTCGGCGCGCTGGGCGGGGAATACCTGCACCGGCACCTGGCCGAAGGACATTTCCGCACCGCCATCCACCTGTTGCTCTGCCTTTGCGGCGTGCTGCTCTGCTGGCGCGCCTAGCGCCGCCTCCGGGCCTTTCGGTTACCATGGTTCATCTACCGCAAGCCGCCGAATCGAGACCCTGATGAGCAGCCAAGAATGGAGCCCTGAAAGCTGGAGGGACAAACCCATCCAGCAACAGCCCGAGTACCCGGACGCCACCAAGCTGGCGCATGTCGAGCAGACCCTGGCGAGCTTCCCGCCCCTGGTGTTCGCCGGCGAGGCGCGCGAGCTTCGCCGCCAGTTCGCTGAAGTCACCGAAGGCCGTGCCTTCCTGCTCCAGGGCGGCGACTGCGCTGAAAGCTTCGCGGAATTCTCCGCCGCCAAGATCCGCGACACCTTCAAGGTGCTGCTGCAGATGGCCATCGTCATGACCTTCGCCGCCGGCTGCCCGGTGGTGAAGGTGGGGCGCATGGCCGGCCAGTTCGCCAAGCCGCGCTCCTCCGGCAACGAAACCCAGGGCGATATCACCCTGCCGGCCTATCGTGGCGATATCGTCAACGGCATCGGCTTCGACGCCGCCAGCCGCGTACCGGACCCGGAGCGCCTGCTACAGGCTTATCACCAGTCCACCGCCAGCCTCAACCTGCTGCGCGCCTTCGCCCAGGGCGGTTTCGCCGACGTGCACCAGGTGCATCAGTGGAACCTGGACTTCATCGCCAACTCGGCACTGACCGAGAAATACAGCCAGCTGGCCAACCGCATCGACGAGGCGCTGGCCTTCATGCGCGCCTGCGGCCTGGACAGCGCACCGCAACTGCGCGAAGCCAGCTTCTTCACCGCCCACGAGGCGCTGCTGCTGAACTACGAACAGGCATTCGTGCGTCGCGACAGCCTCACCGGTGGCTGGTACGACTGCTCCGCCCACATGCTCTGGATCGGCGACCGCACCCGCCAGCTGGATGGCGCCCACGTGGAATTCATGCGCGGTGTCGGCAACCCCATCGGGGTCAAGATCGGACCGACCATGGACAGTGAAGAGCTGATCCGCCTGATCGACATCCTTAACCCGGACAACGACCCGGGCCGCCTCAACCTGATCGTGCGCATGGGCGCCGAAAAGGTCGGCGAGCACCTGCCCCGCCTGATCCGCACCATCGAACGTGAGGGCCGCAAGGTGCTGTGGAGCTCCGATCCCATGCACGGCAACACCATCAAGGCCTCCAGCGGCTACAAGACCCGCGACTTCGCGGCCATCCTCGGCGAAGTGAAGCAGTTCTTCGAGGTGCACAGGGCCGAGGGCACCTATGCCGGCGGCATTCATATCGAAATGACCGGGCAGAACGTCACCGAGTGCATCGGTGGCGCCCGCCCCATCACCGAGGACACCCTGTCCGACCGCTACCACACCCACTGCGACCCGCGCCTGAACGCCGACCAGTCCCTGGAGCTGGCTTTCCTGATCGCCGAAACGCTGAAGCAGATACGCCGCTGACGGTCGTTTCGGTTGTTGTGGGCATTCATTCGCGAAGGTTCCATAGGTTGGTCCGAGGTACGAGGCCCAACGCGCCGTGCAAGTCCGCCTGTGTCAGAGTGGCGCGAAGCCAGATGCGCCGCCGGGACGCTGCTTTTCCTGTGGGGGCGAATTCATTCGCCAAGGGCTGCAAGGCAGCCCCATCGATCTTGCATGGCAAACCTGCGGTTCGCTTAGGCAATGAATTCGCCCCCACAAAACAGCTTCAACTGCCCAGGCACGCCTGCAACCGCACCGTTCCCGGCCGCCTGCAGGTAACCGCGACTTCGCCCAGGCCGAGCCAGTCCGCCATGCTTTGCAGGTTTTCCGCCAGCGCCTGCATTCCGGCTTCGCTCAGGCCGTGCTCCTCCTCATGCAGCGCATGCACCGCCAGGCGGTCCTGGGCACGTTCGGCGCGCAGGTCGACTCGCGCGGAAAGGCGCTCGTCGTGCAGGAAGGGCAGCACGTAGTAACCGTACTGACGCTTGTGCTGGGGCGTGTAGATTTCCAGGCGATAGTGGAAGTCGAACAGGCGTTCCGTGCGCGCCCGCTCCCAGATCAGCGAATCGAAAGGCGACAGCAATGCGCTGGCGCGGACCTTGCGCGGCGCCTTGGGCTCGCCCAGGCAATAGGCCGTCTGCTTCCAGCCATCCACCTGCACGTGCTGCAACGCGCCCTCTTCCACCAGTTCGGCCAGGCGCGCCTGGCTGTCACCGGTATCGAGCCGGTAGTAGTCCCGCAGGTCCCGCTCGGTGGCCACGCCAAGGGCCTGGGCGGCGCGCAGCAGCAACTGGCGCTGGGCATCAGCTTCGGGCATGTCGGGCTGGTTCAAGATGTCAGCGGGGATTACCCGCTCCGGCAGGTCGTAAAGGCGCTCGAAGCCCCGGCGTCCGGCGACCGTCACTTCACCCGCGGCGAACAGCCATTCCAGGGCGTGCTTCTCCGCGCTCCAGTCCCACCAGGGGCCGGCGCGTTGTTCCCTTGTACTCAGAGCACCGGCCGCCAGCGGGCCTTGCTCGCGTACCGCCTGCAGGACACGCCGTATTACCGCCTGCTGCTCGAAGCCAAAGCGCGCCAGCTGCTGGTAGATGCCCTGGCCATTCGCTGCGCGGCGCATGCGCCAGCGCATCAGCGGATACAGAACCAGCGGCAGGAGCGACGCCTCATGCCCCCAGTACTCGAACAGCGCCCGGCGCCGGGGCTTGCCCCAGGCCAGGTCGTCCAGCAGTTCGCGGTCGTAGTTGCCCAGACGGGAGAACGCCGGAAGGTAATGGGAACGCACCAGGGCGTTCACCGAATCGATCTGCACGACGCCCAGCGCATCCAGCTGCGCCAGTAATTGCCGGTGGCGGATGGTACCGCGCGGCGCCCGCGCGAACCCTTGGGCCGCCAGGGCCAGGCGGCGCGCTTCGGGAAGGGAAAGGGTCAGCGTCATGGGGCTCCGTGCCGGCAGGGGGAATGACGCTTCACACTAGCATCAGCCCGCCCGGCTTTCGCACTCTGCGTCGAAGGGACCGAAGGGGATTGCCTGGTCCGGCGCGAGAAAACTCTGGCGGAAGGTGAAGGCCTGCGGCGTGGGGCCATTGGCTTGCAGCAACACCAGACGTTGCGCCGCCTCCCGGACGTCCGGCCGGTGTCCCTTGGGCACCCACCAGAGCACCTGATGCATGCCGGAAACGCGCTCGAACCACTCCTTGCGCCGACGCAGCATCTCGACATGGGCCGAGCGATAGACGAAATCGGTGAGGCTGGCCACGTCGCGCCAGACCGAGAGATTGACCAGCACCTCCGGACCGAAGGGACGGATGGCCGTGGCATCGCCCTCCTCGTCCTGCAGCCGCCAGACGAATCCAGGCGCGCTGTCGGCCAGGGTGTTGACCGGCGCCAGGTTGGCGACGAAGTCGGCCATGACCGGGGAATCCAGGGGTGCCTTCATCGAGGCGATGTTCAGTTGAGCCAGTTCGTGGGCGTTCGGCATGTTGCTGTCCTTTGCATCCGTTCATCGGGGTTGCGGCCCGCCTTGCGCTTCACCGGTGGCGGGCCGCATCCTGGTTTCACTTTTTCAGCGGATCTTCCCAGAAGTGACGTTCGGTCTCCTCCATCACATCGGCACGGGAAAGGCCGATGTCCTTGAGCATTTCATCGCTCATCCGCGCGAGCTGCTCACGCTCATGTGCCAGCTGCTCCCAACGCCTGATCGTGTGCCAGGCGGCGGCAAGCCAGCTTTCGCGCTGATGCACTGCACCAAAACGAGCGTCGTGAGAAGTACCGATAAAACCTTGTTGACCTTTCATCGTATTGCCCTCCCAGTGGGGATGGCGCCAGTTTCCATGGGGAACTAAGATCAATCCAACGAATGTTTCTTATGCAGTACATCTCAGGAATTGATGAATGAACTACCCCGCCATCGATACCGAATTGCTGCGCACCTTCGTCGCCATCGCTGACTACGGCGGCTTCACCCGCGCAGCGGAAATGGTCAACCGTACCCAGTCAGCCGTGAGCATGCAGATGAAGCGGCTGGAAGAAGACGTCCTGCAACGCGCGGTGTTCGAGCGCGACGGCCGCCAGGTCAGGCTCACCGCCGAGGGGCAGATCCTGCTGGGCTATGCGCGGCGCATCCTCAAGCTGCATGGCGAGGTGATGAATACCCTGCGCCAACCGCACATGGTGGGTTCGGTGCGCATCGGCACGCCGGACGACTATGTGATGCGCTTCCTGCCGGGCATCCTTTCGCGCTTCGCCCAGGCCTATCCGCTGGTGCAGGTGGAGGTGCATTGCGAGCCCACGTCCCAACTGTTGCAGCGCCAGGACCTGGACTTGTCCATCGTCACCCGCATGCCGGGCCACGACATCGGCGAACTGCTGCGCCAGGAGCGCTTCGTCTGGGCCGAGGCCATCGGCTATAGCCCGCACGAGCAGTCCCCCATACCGCTGGCCATGTTCAACAGCGACTGCTTCTGTCGCGCCTGGGCCTGCAACGCGCTGGATTCCATGGGGCGCGAGTACCGCATGGCCTACACCAGCCCGAGCCTGTCGGCGCTCATGGCGGTGGTCAGCGCGGGCCTGGCGGTAACCGCGCAACTGCAGAGCCTGATTCCCCCGGAAATGCGCATCCTCGGCGAGGCGGAAGGCCTGCCCCAGTTGCCGCTGTGCAACATCATGCTGCTGCGCAACGAGCGCAATCAGTCGCCGGTGACCGATACCCTGGCCGAACACATCATCGAAGGCTTCCGCCTCTGAGTCCGGCTCCATCGTCGGGTGGCCATCCGCGTGGCGGATGCCCACCCGTCACTCGACTGCCAGCAGCACCGCACAAAGCAGCAGGAAGACGCAGAAGAGCGAGCGCAGCACCCGCTCCGGCAAAGCGTGTGCCAGGCGCACGCCCCAACTGATGCTGAGCAGTCCCCCCAGCGCCAGGGGCAGGCCCATGGCCCAGCTCACATGGCCATGCAGCCCGTAGGTGGCCAGGGTCACGGCGGTGCTCGGTGCGGCCAGGGCCAGGGAAAGCCCTTGCGCCACTACCTGGCTGGTGCCGAAGACACTGGTCAATACCGGCGTGGCGATCACCGCGCCGCCCACCCCGAACAGGCCACCGGCCGCGCCCGCCACGCCTCCCAGCACGCCCAGCCAGGGCCATGGCCGGCGCAGTTCGGCGCTGACCTGGGCCTTGGCCATGAACATCCGCGCGAAGTTATAGGCAGCCAGGGCCAGCAGGAAGCCGACGAAGGCCAGGCGCATGCTCTGGGCATCCACCCGCACCGCGAACAGCGAAGCCAGCCAGGCGAATCCGAAGCTGGTGGCGGCCAGCAGCGTTGCGTAGCGCGGATCGATGCGATTGCGCTGGTGATAACGCCACAGGGCCAGCAGCACGTTGGGCACCACCATCACCAGTGCCGTGCCCTGGGCCAGTTGCTGGTCGAGCCCGAACAGCACGCCCAGGGCGGGAATGGCGATCAACCCGCCGCCGATACCGAAGAGGCCGCCCACAGTGCCGAGCACCGCACCCAGCGCAATGTTCAAAACAAAAGTAACGAGATCCATGACGCCTCCCAATCAGTTGGAGCAATGCTACGCAGCGCCAATTGCCGCGGAAACGCACAGCAACGCACAATGGCTTTGCGAACTTCGCACAGGCAAAGCTGATGAACCCCGATGCCCTGACTGAACAACTGGCGCTCTTCCTCGACGTGCTGGACGCCGGCAGCTTCTCCGCCGCCGCCCGCCGCCACCCACTCACCCCCTCGGCCGTGGCACGGCGTATCGACGCCCTGGAGCGCGCTCTCGGCAGCACGCTGTTCGTGCGCAGCACCCACGCCGTGAAAGCCACCCCGGCGGGCCTTGCCTTTGCCGAACGGGCAAAGCGGGTGCTCACGGAATTGCGCCTGGCCCGCGCGGAAGCGGTGTCCCTGAGCAGCGCGCCGGAGGGACTGATCCGCATCGATGCGCCCAGCCCTTTCGGCCGCCGTCACCTGGCACCGGCCATCGCGGAGTTCCTCGCCAGCTATCCCGGCCTGGACGTGCAATTGCGGCTGATCGACAGTTTCGTCGACATGCAGGGTGAAAGCCTGGGCCAGGTGGACCTGGTGCTGCGTATCGGCCCCCTGGCCGACACCCGTCTGGTCGCCACACCGCTGGCGCCCATGGTGCGCGTCCTCTGCGCCAGCCCCGAGTACCTGCGCCGACGCGGCATCCCCCGCGACCCGCGGGAGTTACCGGAACACGATGGCCTCGACTGGGACGCGCTGGCGCCACCCTTTGCCTGGCGCTTCGAGGTAGGCGGCAAGCTGCAGCACATTCGCCCCGGACGCATGCGCATGACCGCGAACAACGCCGAAACCCTGGTATTCAGTGCCCTGGCCGGACTCGGCATCGCCCACCTGCCAACCTGGCTGATCGGCGAATACCTGGTACGCGGCGAACTGGTGGCGCTGTTCTGCGAAGACGGCCTGCCGGCGCCGGAGCCCAGCGGCATCTATGCCTTGCGCCTGGAGGGGGAAGCCAGTTCGCGAAGCCGGCTGTTGCTGGAGTTCCTGAAGAACCGTTTCGGCCCGGTTCCGCCCTGGGACCTGGCCCTGGGCGGCCTGGGCCGGGCCTGATCAGCGCGGCAGTTGCACCACGCGGGTACCCGCCATCAGGTCATGCAGGCAGCGGCGGTCGGCGCGGAAGATGAACAGGTAATCCACCATCACCAGCAGCACGCCGATCACCGGGACGTACGCCAGCAACCACCAGACCAGGTAGCGCTTGAGCAGCAGGTTACCCAGCTCCGGCACCTGGCCGTCGAGGTTGACGATGGCGATCTTCAGCAGGCGTTTGCCGAGCGTCTGGCCGAAGTTCTTCAGGAAGTGGCCGTTGACCAGCAGGAACACCGCCACGCCTACCACCAGGCCCAGCAATTGCTGGCCCAGGGTCGGCTCGATACCTTGCTGGGCGGCGGTGAAGGCACCGGAGAAGTACGCCACTGGAACCGTCGCCAGGCTCATGATGAGGCCGTCGATCAGGGCCGCGCCGAGGCGGGTCCAGCGTGACGCAAGCAGGGGCTGGGCGGCGCTGTTGATCGTGAGTTCCGCCTGGGGCGCCTGATAGGGGTTTTGCAGGTTGTCCATGATGCAGTCCTTGCAGAGGTTGACCGGGCAATTGTGGTGCCTTGCGCAGGCAATGCAAGATCGCCAGGGTTGGCGTGGGAAACATGAATTTTGCCCGCGAAAGGCTTGCGCGCTAAATTGGTCACCATCACTGCCTCTGGAGACCGTCCATGTCCACCCCCCCGTGCAAGGAGCTGATGCTCGACAACCAGCTCTGCTTCGCCCTGTATTCCACGTCCCTGATGATGACCAAGGTCTACAAGCCCCTGCTTCAGGAGCTGGGCCTGACCTATCCGCAGTACCTCGCGATGATGGTGCTGTGGGAAGGCGACGGCATCACCGTGGGGGAAATCAGCCACCGCATGCTCACCGACCCCGGCTCCCTCACCCCGCTGCTCAAGCGCCTGGAAGCCGAAGGGCTGATCACCCGAACCCGCAGCAGCAAGGACGAGCGCGTGGTGGAGCTGCGTCTTACCCAGCAAGGTCGGGACTTGCAGGAAAAGGCCAGGCGGGTGCCCGCCTGCATCCTCGCTGCCACCGAACGCACCATCGAGCAGCTGGGCGACCTCAGGGAAGAACTGGTGTCCCTGCGCAGCAGTCTGGAAAAGGCCGTCTGACGGCCTTATTCCAGAATCTTCTGATCGATATTCAAAATATTTCCAACAAATATCTTGCGCGCAAAATAAATCGCGAATACCTTCTGCCTCACGCACTTAATTAGCGCGCAAACTTTTTGATGACAAAGCAATTCATAGATTGAGGAAATCCGCCATGAAATCGATCAGCAGCGCAGTCGCAGGCAGCCTTCTCGCCCTCTCCGTGACCCAGGCTTTCGCCGCCGGCAGTCCTGGTGTGGAACGCAATACCCAGGCCTTCCTTGAAGCCCTGGCCGCCGGTGGTGGCAAGCCGCTGGAAACCCTTGCACCGAAAGATGCCCGCGCGGTGCTGGCCGGCGCCCAGGCCAGTGTGAAGCTGGAACTGCCGGCAGCCGACGTCAGCCAGAAAACCATCGAAGCCGACGGCCAGAAAATCGAGCTGACCATCGTCCGCCCCGCTGGCGTGAAAGGCACCCTGCCCGTCTTCATGTTCTTCCACGGTGGCGGCTGGGTGCTGGGCGACTACCCGACCCACGAGCGGTTGATCCGCGACCTGGTGGCCAACTCAGGCGCCGTGGCGGTCTACGTGAACTACACCCCCTCCCCTGAAGCCAAGTACCCGACCGCCATCAACCAGGCCTACGCCGCCACCAAGTGGGTGGCCGAGCACGGCACGGAAATCGGCGTGGATGGCAACCGCCTGGCGGTGGCCGGAAACAGCGTCGGCGGCAACATGGCCGCGGTGGTCAGCCTGATGGCCAAGGACAAGGGCACGCCGAAGATCCGCTTCCAGGCCCTGCTGTGGCCGGTAACCGACTCCAGCTTCAACAATGCGTCCTACAACCAGTTCGAGAACGGCCACTTCCTCACCCGCAACATGATGAAGTGGTTCTGGGACAGCTACACCACCGACCCGCGCCAGCGCGCCGAAATCTACGCCTCGCCGCTGCAGGCTTCGACCGAACAGCTGAAGGGCCTGCCGCCGGCACTGGTGCAGACCGCCGAGTTCGACGTGTTGCGTGACGAGGGCGAAGCCTACGCCCGCAAGCTTGACGCCGCCGGCGTGGAGGTCACTTCGGTGCGCTACAACGGCATGATCCACGACTTCGGCCTGCTCAACGTGCTGGCCAAGGTTCCGGGCACCCGTGCCGCCATGCAGCAGGCCGGCGAAGCGCTGAAGGAACACCTGAAGTAAAGAAGCGGAAACGAAAAAGCCCGGCGCATGCCGGGCTTTTTCTATCTCACAGCAAGACTCAGGCCTTGACGCGGGACTTGTACTCGCCGGTACGGGTGTCGATCTCGATGAAGTCACCGATTTCGCAGAAGGCGGATACTTGCAGCTCGGCGCCGTTGTTCAGGCGAGCCACTTTCATCACCTTGCCGGAGGTGTCGCCACGGACAGCCGGTTCGGTGTAGGCGATCTGGCGAACGATGGTGGTCGGCAGTTCGACGGAGATAACGCGATCGTTGTAGAACACGGCTTCGCAAACGTCGGTCATGCCGTCTTCGATGAAGGTCATGACGCCTTCCAGGTCGGCCTTCTCGATCTCGTACTGGTTGAACTCGGTGTCCATGAACACGTACAGCGGATCGGCGAAGTAGGAGTAGGTCACTTCCTTGCGTTCAAGGATGACCGGCTCCAGCTTGTCGTCGGCCTTGAACACGGTCTCGGTGCCGGCGCCGGTCAGCAGGTTCTTCAGCTTCATCTTGACCACGGCAGCGTTGCGGCCGGATTTGTTGAACTCGGCCTTCTGGATGACCCAGGGAGCGCCATTGATCATTGCAACTTGGCCGGCGCGGAACTCTTGAGCGGTTTTCATACGATTATCCGATTTGGATGGGTGACAAAAAACAGGCCGCGTATCATAGCCGCTTTGTACAAAACTGCACCAGACCCGCTGCAAGGTCGGTGCGGGCTGCCTGTTCCCGGCACCAGCGCTCTGCATGCAGGGAAAGCTCCGGCCACTGCGCCAGCAGGGCATTCCAGGCCGTTCCCATGCCTTCGCCACGATTCCACGCCCGCCAGCCTTCGGTCAGTGCCGCAGCCGCGTCCGGGGACAGATCACGGCAGTAGAGGGCGAGGAACGCCTCCAGCTTGTCCCAATGGGCGCCCTCCTCCTGCTGGTAGATGTGCCAGAGCAGCGGCCGCCCGGCCCACTGGGCACGGATGAAGGAATCCTCGCCGCGCACTGCGTTGAAATCGCAGCACCAGAGAATCCGGTCGTAGTCATCCTGGCTGACGAAAGGCAGGACCTGGATCGCCAGGTTTCCACGACGCAAGCGTGCACCCGCGCTCAGCTTTTCCTCCCCCAGCCAGGCCGCCAGGTCCGCCAGTACGCGACCGACCGGCACCAGCAACTGCACGGGCCGCTCACCGGTCGCCAGGACGTCGAGCCAGCCGGCAAGGGCAGCGTTCTCGTAGGCGAAGAGCGAAATGAGCAAGGCGTCCGCTTCCAGCTCCACCCCCAGCTCCTCGAGGAAGGCCCGGCGCGCTTGTGGATCGGCCTGGAAGGCCTGGCGACGCTCCACCAAGGCGTTTTCCCGCAATAGACCGCCAGTACCCTCGATGAAGCCGGGGAAATAGAACGCCTTCTGCAGGCCATTGGGCTGGAAAGATGGCAGGCCGTGGCAGCCGGCCACCCAGTCTTCGGCGCTGAGGTATTCCAGGTTCAGCCAATGGGGTTTGTCGGTGCGGGCAGCCATGGCCGCGAGGTAAGAGGTAGGCAATTCGCAGGCAAAGGCTTCGATCACCACATCCGCCGGCTCTACCGCCGGCCAGTCCTTGCACCAGTGACGAATCTCCACGCCTTGCTGGTATTGGCTTTCCGCCTCGGGATCGGCCTGTGGGCACAGGGGCGCAAAAACCGCCGGCTCATCCACCCAGAGGCGCACCGCCTGGTCGTGTTCGGCCACCAGTTGGCGAGCCAGGCGCCAGGTCACGCCGATGTCGCCAAAGTTATCGACGACGTTGCAGAAGATGTCCCACTTCACGATGCGGATTCCCGAAGAAAACCGCAGTTTACCCAAGCCCCCGGTACACAAACAAAATGCCCGCCATGAAGGCGGGCCAAGGGGAGCATGGTGCCGAAAAGTGTTTGCGGAAAACCGGTGCCTCAGGCGGCCAGACGGTGCGGGTTGCCTTGGCGGCGGGCCAGTTCCAGCAGCCAGATCGCCCTGCTGGCGCCAGCCGCTTCGCGGTTGGTGAAGGGGCCGGAACGCATCACGCCATCCACGACGACGAACCAGCAGGCCATGTGGCCTTCGGCCCGAAGCGACTCCGGAACCGCGGTACCTACCAGGGACATGACATCGACGTGGGACATCGCCTTACCTCCATCGGTTTGCATGGGGCAAAGACTACGAGGGGCACCTTTTCGGGAGAAATCAGTTGGCTCAATAGTGGCTATACATCGACCTGATGAAGCCCCTGGCCACAGACGCGGGCAGCGGCAGGAGCACGATCTCACCCGGGCGGCCCGGTAGCCCGGCGCCATCTGCAGACCATGGGACAGGCGCGCCACGCCGGATCACGACTTCCGGCGTCAGGATCCTTCACCACCCGGCAGATCGCGCTGCCGGGCGGCCATTGCCCTGGTGGCGAACCTCCCCCGCCCTTGCGGGTTTTCCTCATCATCCTTGAATGCCCTTGGCAATCCGTCGATTGCGGCCTACCATAATCACGTTTCGCTAATAGCGCAAACACGATAAGTGAGCCAAGGACGATTCATTCCGTCATTAAGATTCGCGGCATGAATACGCTTGGATCGCGCATTGCGCACTACAGAAAGCTGAAAGGACTCTCTCAGCAGGCCCTGGCCAACGAGTGCGGGTGGGAATCCCAGTCCCGGGTCGGCAACTACGAGCGGGATACCCGCGAGCCCTCGTTCGAAGACCTCAGGCGCATCGCCAAAGCGCTGGAGGTATCGCTCAACGACCTGCTCAACCCTGTCATGCAGATCGCCGAATCCGAAGAAGGTCGTTACGACCCGGAACAGAACCTCAGCCCCCGCTCACGCCAGGTGCTCGATCGCCTCACGCTTGCCGCCACCGAAGGCCGGCTGGTCGAGCAGGACCTGATCCTGCTGGAACAGATCGCCCGTCGCCTGGAAAAACCCGAAGACTGATTCGAACCGACCCTTTCCTCCGGTTGCCTGTCTCAAGGACATGGGAAAAGCGTTTCCCGCACCTCGAGAGGTACCGCCCATGCTTGCCAATGTCGTGAAAATCGCGCTGCTGGCCGTGGTACTCGCCAACACTGGCGGCTGCATCATCCATCACCATGATCGCGACCATGACCGTGGAGGCTGGGACAGCCACCGGGATCACGATGACCGGGACGGTCACAGACACCGCAGAGGTCATCGCTGAGCAGCAAAAAGCCCCCGTTTGCGGTAATGCACTGGGAAAGCGCCGCAGGAGCCAGCTTGCTGGTGAATGGGTGATGTGCCGGAACGCTTCGCCAGCAAGCTCGCGCCTACCACTCCCGCGGCAACCCCGAACTGAGCTGCATTAGCGTATTTGCCGGGCTTCTTCGCAGATCTTCTGCAAATTTCGCAGCCGGGTGTATAGTCGAACACCTCGTCCTCCCTGCGAGCGGTCGACCATGGCTGCTGCCACTTCCGGACTATCCAGACGCCAGGTACTCCAGGCCATCGCCGCCCTCGGTGCCGCGCTGGTCACAGGTGATGCCCTGGCCTCCCGGATCGACGTGAGCCTGCGCCCGCGCAACCTTCACGCCCGCCTGCTCAACCGCGATCGGCACCTGCGCCTGGAACGTCCGGCATCCGGCGAAGTCGTCACCTTCTGCTATTTCCGCAAGGGCAAGGGCTGGGACCTCGACGGCTACCACCAGGGCTGCCGCATCCTGCGCGACGTGAAGTACAAGCGCACGGTGAAGATCAACGTCAAACTGCTCGACCTGCTGTTCCTTATCCAGGCCTGGCTGCGCATCAACAAACTGCCCACACGCATCCTGGTCAACAGCGGCTATCGCACCCCTCAACACAATGCCACCCTGGAAGGCGCCGCCCGCCACTCCCTGCACATCCGCGGCATGGCTGCCGACATCCGCATTCCCGGCGTGAGCGTCGAGCGACTGGGCAAGCTGGTCCGCGCCATTGGCGCCGGCGGCGTGGGCTTCTATCCGTCGAAGGGATTCATCCACGTCGATGTCGGCCGCGTCAGGACCTGGCGCGTAGCCGCCCTGGTGGAGCCGGGGCAGGAAGAATGGGCGCTGGCCGTGCTCGACCAGGGCGAACACTTCGCCTGAGATCAGTCGAAGTCGGCGCAGTCAGCACAGACGAAATGGCCGCGCCGATCGACGCTCCCGGTCAACTCACCGCAGTACCCACACTCCCCTTCCGATGCATCGAGCGGGTCGAGTTCCTCGTCATCGAAGAACTCGTCGTCCAGGTCATCGTCGTTGTCCAGCAGGTGGTCGTGCTCGGGTTCATGGAGGTCGAGATCTTCATCCATAGCGCGGTACCGTTAGGGGTCGAAAGGTCGCGGACTATAGCGCCGCGCCAGGGCGAGGTCGATATTCGGCCATCGGCTCGCCGGCCATGACAGAAAGCTTCGTAGGTTGGTCCGAGGTACGAGGCCCAACGCTACAAGGCGAGGCCGCTGCGTTGCGGTTTCGCAGGTTCTACCCAATTTCAATCGCGATCGAATTCGCTCCCACCCGAAACAAAAAAGCCCCGCGGATGGCGGGGCTTCTTTTTGGAGCGGGAGGTTACAGGGCGCGAACCTGTTCAGCCTGAGGGCCTTTCGCCCCGGCAGTGACGATGAAGCTCACGCGCTGACCTTCGTCCAGGGACTTATAGCCGTCGCTTTCGATCTGGCGGAAGTGGACGAACACGTCCGGCCCCTGCTCGGGGGTGATGAAGCCGAAGCCTTTCTCGGCGTTGAACCATTTGACGGTACCGTTTTGGCGAGTTGCCATGATGTTATCTCCAAGGTGCGGGAATAGCGGTCAGGCGAAGGCCTGGCCAGGACTGGATGCGAAGTGAAGGGTGCCGAGGAGATGGAACATCGAAAGGACAGAACATCAAAACGGTGCCGCAAGACTGAGCAGGCAGTGGCGGCAGAATACAGGTTCCGGGGAGATTGGAAAGCCCTTTCTGTATCGCCGGCTATTTGAGGGAGCGATTCGGGACGGTCGGTCGATTATCCGGGTCGGAACTGGAGCGAGTCTGTATAGTTCCTGGCGGGCCGTTCCCTCCGGCGGCTCACTACCCCAAAGGTGACTTCATGTCCGATGCAGCAATACGCCGTACACGTTCCGAACTGGACGAGCAGACCAGGGCCTTCCTGTCGAAGGGCGGCGAGATTACGGAAGTGCCCACCGGCAAGAGCGGGTGGAATCCAGGCCGCCAGAAGTCGCAATGGACCAAGGCTCAGGCGAAGAAGCCTGAATAGTGATTCAAGGCGGGCCGCTGGCCCGTTTTTTGTGCCCAATGCACAAGGTCGTCGGGGTGACCCTGTGTATCTCAGTGGAGCGGACAGCCAGGCCTATCCGCTTCCACTGGCTGATGCTCAGGTCAGAGGATCACTCGCAGGCACTGACCGGCGTGGTACAGCGAAAAACCAGCCTCATAGAAGCAGCTGCGCAGCCCTGCAGTTCGCAAGGTTTTCATCCGGGTGAACGGAATGGGTAATGCGTCTGGATTGTCCTGCAGCAGGTAATCCGCCAGTGCCCGGCCCACCACAGTCCCGGTAGTGTTGCCTCGACCGTTGTAGCCGGTCACGGCCACCACACCCGGGGCAGGCTCGAAGAACCGCATCAGGTGGTCCGGAGTGAAGTCAATGCAACCGGTCCAGTGCACTTCCCAGTCGACTTTCCCCAACTGCGGGAAGTAATGCCCCTGAATGCGGTCGGCCCAACTTCGAACGAACCATTCCGGCTTGTTATCAGCCTTGCCCAGGCTGCCCAGCAGGAGCCTCCCGTCAGCATCGCGGCGAATGCTGCTGAGCACGGTACGGGTGTCCCAGGAACCTTGGCCGTGGGGAAGGATGGAGTCGGCAGCTGCACCGGACAGCGGTACCGAAGACACCTGGTAGTAATAACCACGGAAGAAGTTGCGCCGGACCTCTGTCCAGTCCCCCTCGGTGTAGGCCCCCGTAGAGATGACCACTTTGTCGGCGGATACCGAGCCGCGCTCGGTACGGACCAGCCAACCATTGGCCTCCCGTTGCAGCTCGGTCACTGGCGAATGCTGAAAGAGCCTCCCCCCCAACCGAATCACGGCCTCCGCCAATCCCTTGGTGTAGCCCATGGGGTTGATCGTGCCGGCACGCCGGTCCAGCAACGCCCCCGTGATCTTGTCCGTGCCGCAATATTCTTCGCAGCGGGAGCCAGTCAACAGCTCAACGTCCGCACCTCGCCGCTTCCACTGCTCCTCACGCGATTTCAGGTCGGCCAGGCCAGCAGCGTTATGCGCCATGTGGAGGGTGCCATCGTTGCGCGCCTGGCAGTTGATCCCGTAGCGTTTGATTGCTTCAAACACCTTCGCAGGGGCATCACCCAGCACCTTGTTCAGACGCTTGCCGTACTTCTCGCCCAGGGTCGCTTCAACGTCATCAGGCTTGATCCAGGTACCGGCATTGACCAGACCGACGTTACGACCCGAACCGCCATGGCCAACCTCGAATGCCTCCAGCAAGCAGACCTTCTTTCCATCCTCGAGAAGGTGCAGCGCAGCTGAAAGACCGGTTATCCCGCCACCGATGACGCACACATCAACTTTGATATGGCCCGCCAACGCACCGGCTTGAACTTGCGTGGACGTTACCTTCTCCCAGAGACACTTTTGCTGAAAACCGCTCATGGAGCCTTCCTCTTCAAACTTCTTTATTGATTGAGCTTCTGGCGTGCGACTTCTGCTCGCAGCCGTGACTGGATAAGCAGAAACAAATAAAAAGCCCCATGTCAGACCGACGCGGAATGCATGGGGAAGCGTGGTGCGTCGAACATCTCCCGAGCCAGACAAAGATGGTTGCGTGCCTGGCACTCACTGGTTCCAAGGGCTCCAGGCAACCTGCCAATCACGTTTCTCTCCCGCAGCCGGTGATGCGGTTCATTGTCCAGGATCAGTATTGATCCTCTGGCTTGTGCTCAACAAACGACGTTTACGCACCACATCATTCCCTCAAGGAATACTTCTCCGACATATCGTTTAACAGGCAAACGCGAACATTTCACGCAGGCAGATACGCCAGATGCTGGAAAAAGTCTCTGCCGTTGCTTGAACGAAGATGACATGTACCCAAGATCAGGCCGGGTGCCGTCTGTTGTTATTGAACTGGGGCCACTCGAAGCATTGGTCAGCACGCTGAGGAGAATGACGCTCCTCATGAGGACTGCCGGCGGCCTGGCCGCCGGCAGTTTCTGATCAATCGAACACGATGCCCTGTGCCAGGGGCAGTTCACGGGAGTAGTTGACGGTGTTGGTCTGGCGGCGCATGTAAGCCTTCCAGGCGTCGGAGCCGGACTCGCGGCCGCCACCGGTTTCCTTCTCGCCACCAAACGCACCGCCGATCTCGGCACCGCTGGTGCCGATGTTCACGTTGGCGATGCCGCAGTCGCTGCCCGATGCACTCTGGAAGCGCTCGGCTTCACGCACGTCAGTGGTGAAGATGCAAGACGACAGACCCTGGGGAACTTCGTTGTTCAGCTTCAGCGCTTCTTCGAAATCGTCGTACGCGATGACGTAGAGGATCGGCGCGAAGGTCTCGTGGCGCACAACCGAGGTCTGGCCCGGCATCTCAACGATGGCCGGCGCGACGTAGTAGGCGTTCGGGTACTGCTCCTGCAGCCGACGCTCACCGCCGAACACGACGCCACCCTCGTCGCGCGCCCTCACCAGGGCATCCTGCATGGACTGGAACGCATGCTTGTCCATCAGCGGGCCGACCAGATTGTCTTTGCGCGGATCGCCGATACGCACCTTGCCGTAAGCCGCTTGCACACGTGCCATCACTTCATCCTTGATGGAGCGGTGCACGATCAGACGGCGCAGGGTGGTGCAGCGCTGACCGGCAGTACCGACGGCGGCAAACAGGATGCCGCGCACGGCCAGATCGAGGTCGGCGCTGGGGGTGAGGATCATGGCGTTGTTGCCGCCCAGCTCCAGGATGCTTCGGCCGAAGCGGGCAGCCACGCGGGGACCTACCTCGCGGCCCATGCGGGTGCTGCCGGTGGCGCTGATCAGCGGTACGCGCGGATCGTCCACCAGTACTTCGCCGGCGTCGCGCCCACCAACAATCAGTTGGCTCAGTCCTTCCGGAGCCTCGCCGAACTGCTTCAGCGCCTCTTCGAACAGCGCCTGACAAGCAAGGGCGGTGAGCGGGGTTTTCTCGGACGGTTTCCAGATCACCGAGTTGCCGCAGACCAGCGCCAGGCTGGTGTTCCAGGCCCACACCGCGACGGGGAAGTTGAAGGCGCTGATAACACCGACCACGCCCAGCGGGTGCCAGGTTTCACGCATGTGGTGACCAGGGCGCTCAGAAGCGATGGTCAGGCCGTAGAGCTGGCGCGACAGGCCGACGGCGAAGTCGCAAATGTCGATCATTTCCTGCACTTCACCCAGGCCTTCCTGAGTGATCTTGCCGGCTTCGATGGAGACCAGCTCGCCCAGCGTGGCCTTGTTCTTGCGCAGCACTTCGCCGAACAGGCGGACCAACTCACCACGACGCGGCGCCGGCACATCGCGCCAGGCCAGGAAGGCTTTGTGGGCAACATCGATCTTGCCGCGAACAGCTTCCGGACCTTCCAGCGTCACTTGACCGATCTGGCTACCGTCGATGGGGGTGTATACGGCATGGTTGCCCCCCTGGTATGCACTGGCGCTGACACCAAGGCTCTTGAGCAGCTCGTCAACCATGTTTTTCTCCTGCGTCTGGTAAGTGGTTGAAATCATTGACGGGGGTCAGTATTAATCCGCGAACATGGGCTCAACAAACGACGATTACGCACCACGTCATTCCCCCACGGAATCAAGTTCACAACTTTTCCAGACGAGACTTTCATGTCCAAACTATTGCTCCCCACGATGACTGCCCTGCAATGCTTCGAATCCGCGGCCAGGCACCTGAGCTTCACCCGAGCTGCGCAGGAGTTGCATTTGACGCAGAGCGCAGTGAGCAAGCAGGTAGCGCAGCTCGAAGAAATGCTGCGGCACCCACTCTTCCATCGAGTGAGACGCCGACTGCAGCTGGCTCCGGCGGGGGAGCTCTACCTTACGGAGGTGCAAAAGATCCTCACCCAGGTGGACATATCCAGCCGGTACATCCTTTCCTACGGCGGTGAAACCGAAGTGCTCAGGGTTGCGACTCAGCCGACCTTTGGTGCCCGCTGGCTGATCCCGAACCTGAAAGGCTTTTCAAAACGCCACCCCAACATCCATCTCGACATCAAGAATGAGCTGGAGCCGTTCGACCTGGTGCAGGCAAAGGCGGACGTGGCCTTCTTCTACGGCCAGGGCTCCTGGCCCGGCGCAACCTGCATCGAGCTGTTCGGGGAAGATGTGGTCCCGGTGTGTGTTCCAGACATTCTCCCGGAGGAGCCTTTCACCAGTGCGGGCGACCTGGCCAATCTCGTGCTGCTCCAATGCACTTCGAGACCGGAGGCCTGGCACGAGTGGTTCGAGGAGCAGGGAATCAGTACCGAGCACAGCTATCACGGTCCGCGCTTCGATACGTTCTACATGTGCATCCGCGCGGCCCAGTCAGGGTGCGGGGTCGCGCTGGTACCTCGCTTCCTCGTGCAGGACGAACTTGAGGAATCCAAGCTGGTAATCCCGTGGAAGCACGACAAACCAAGCCAGGGGTCCCATTTCATCGCCTTTGCCGAACAGGCTGGAGACATACCCAAGGTGAGGAGCTTCGTCGACTGGGTCCTCGAAAAGGTAAACGGGAAGAACTGATGAAATTGCTGAGGTCCTGAATTTATGGAATGAAGGCCTTATTTTTTTTCGCTTGTGACACTTCAGCGTTCCTCGCTTTGATAAAGGGAAATCCCGATTAAAAGAGGAACGCTCCATGTCATTTCATGCCCTTGTCATGCTTGTAACTGGAGAAGCAGAAAACTCTGCTTCCCAGGCTGAACGCACCCGCAACGCGACTCTCGACCTGCGCGCATGCACCGCCACTCTCATGGCAGGTCGTGTATGAACCAGTCGCATATCAGCGCTTCGATTTCCATCGTCCACCCCCTCACCCTGTCCCATGGGCAGAATGCCCAGGTCTGGGACACCGAAGGTAACGCCTACATCGATTTCGTCGGCGGCATCGGCGTACTGAACCTTGGACACTGCAATCCCGGGGTAGTCGCCGCCATCACCGAGCAGGCCCAGCGTCTGACCCACTCTGCCTTCAACGCCGTCCCTCACCGGGGCTACCGCGATCTGATGAAGGCCCTGGCGGAGTTCATTCCGGTCAGCTATCCGCTGGCAGGCATGCTTACCAACAGTGGTGCAGAAGCCGCGGAAAACGCGTTGAAAATAGTGCGTGCCGCAACCGGACGTACGACGGTGATTGCCTTCGACGGCGGTTTCCACGGCCGCACCTTGGCGACCCTCAACCTCAACGGCAAGGTCGCCCCTTACAAGGAGCGCGTGGGCTCTCTGCCCGGTCCGGTCTATCACGTCCCCTACCCCAGCCCGGACACCGGGGTTACTGCCGAAGACGCCTTCAAGGCCATCGAGCGCCTGTTCAGCGTCGAAGTCGACATCAGCGAAGTCGCCTGTTTCATCTTCGAACCGGTACAAGGCGAAGGCGGCTTCCTGGCCATGGACCCGGACTTTGTCCAGGGCCTGCGCAAGTTCTGCGACGCCAACGGCATCTTCCTGATCGTCGACGAAATCCAGTCGGGCTTCGGCCGCACTGGACAGCGCTTCGCGTTCTCCCGCCTGGGCATCGAGCCGGACCTTTTGCTGCTCGGCAAAAGCATCGCCGGGGGCCTGCCCCTGGGGGCTGTAGTGGGACGCGAGACGCTGATGAACGCCCTGCCGAAAGGAGGCCTGGGCGGCACGTACTCCGGTAATCCGCTGGCCTGCACAGCCGCCCTCGCCAGTCTGAAGCAGATGACTGACGCCAATCTCGCTAACTGGGGCGAAGCCCAAGAGCAGGCCATCCTTCGCCGTTACCAGAGCTGGCTCCAACGCGCAATTTCCCCCTGCCTGGGACGCCTGACCGGTACCGGTGCCATGCGCGGTATCGAACTGGTCACGCCGGAGGGCAAGCCAGGGACCCGGCAACTGGCCGAGCTCCTTGAAGCGGCACGCAACAAAGGTCTGCTGCTGATGCCAAGCGGCAAGCACCGCCATGTGGTGCGACTGCTAGCCCCCCTGACCATCGAACCTGAATTGTTCGAAAGGGGCCTGGACATTTTCGAAGAGTGCCTGGCAGGTATCCGCTGAAGTCATGATCGCCCGAATCGCAACACCGGTAGAGCTCACAAGGCTCTACCGCTCCTTCCTGGAGTCGCTGAAAGGCTGTGGTTTCCAGGGAGAAATTTCTCCCGACCATGGCAACCGAACCGTGCTGGCGACCGACAACTCGATCTACCAGCGCCTGCCACAAGCGGCGCTGTTTCCGCGTCACGCGGAAGACGTTCAGCGCATCGCCACTCTGGCCGCCGAACCGAGGTACAGAGAAATCGTCCTTACGCCTCGCGGAGGGGGCACCGGCACCAATGGCCAGTCCCTGACAAACGGTCTGGTGGTCGATCTCTCGCGACACATGAACGGCATCCTCGAAATCAACGTCGAGGAACGCTGGGTGCGGGTACAGGCCGGCGTGGTGAAGGACCAGCTCAATGCTGCCCTGAAGCCCCACGGTCTGTTCTTCGCGCCGGAACTGTCCACCTCCAACCGCGCCACCATCGGCGGCATGATCAACACCGATGCCAGTGGCCAAGGCAGCTGCACCTATGGCAAGACCCGCGACCACGTCCTCGCCCTGAGCAGCATCCTGCTCGGTGGCGAGCGGCTGCAGACAGGTCCGGTTGCAGAAACGGAATTGAATGAGCACATGGCTCGCCAGAGTCGGGTCGGCGAGATTTATCGGGCCGTTCTGGATGTTCAGCGCAAGCACGCCGAACTGATCGAAAGCAGCTTTCCGAAACTCAACCGCTGCCTGACCGGATATGACCTTGCGCATATCCGAGACGCGGACGGCCAGGTCAATCTCAACAACATCCTCTGCGGTTCGGAAGGTTCTCTCGGCTTCATTGTCGAAGCGAAGCTCAACGTGCTGCCCATCCCGCAGCACGCGGTGCTGGTCAACGTTTCCTATGCCAGCTTCATGGAGGCCTTGCGTGATGCCCAGGCGCTGATGGCGATGGCACCGCTTTCCATCGAAACCGTGGATTCAAAAGTGCTGGGCCTGGCCATGCAGGACATTGTCTGGCACGACGTTGCCGACTACTTCCCGGCCGACCCGGTTACTCCCACTCTGGGCATCAACTTGGTCGAATTCAGTGGCGATGACCTGGAGGCCCTGGACGCCAGGGTCGAGTCCTTCATCAGGCATCTGAAGCAAGACTCCAGCGTCAGAAGGATTGGGCACACCGTCGCCCGTGGCGCTGCGGCGGTATCGCGGGTCTATGCCATGCGCAAACGCGCCGTGGGATTGCTGGGTAACGTGCAAGGCGAGGTTCGACCGCAGCCGTTCGTGGAAGACACAGCCGTCCCGCCTGAGTCCCTCGCGGATTTCATCGCTGAATTCCGTGCCCTGCTGGACGGTTTCAACCTGCAGTACGGCATGTTTGGCCATGTGGATGCCGGTGTGCTGCATGTGCGCCCCGCCCTCGACATGAAGGACCCGGCCCAGACGGCCCTGGTGCGCCCCATCACCGACGCTGTCGCCCAACTGACCCACAAGTACGGCGGCCTCCTCTGGGGCGAGCATGGCAAAGGGGTTCGATCAGAGTATGCGCCGAAGTTCTTTGGTGAGCTTTACCCAGCACTGCAGGCGATAAAGTCCGCCTTCGACCCCTTCAATCAACTAAACCCCGGCAAGATCGCCACCCCGCTGAACTCGCCCGATAAGCTGCTGAAGATCGACGAAGTCACGATACGTGGGGATCTGGATCGTCAGATCGACGAGCGAATCTGGAACAGCTACGAGTCTGCGGTTCACTGCAACGGTAACGGTGCCTGCTACAACTACGACCCGGCCGATGCGATGTGCCCCTCGTGGAAGGCGACCCGCGATCGCACCCAGTCGCCCAAGGGACGAGCATCGCTGATCCGGGAATGGCTTCGCCTGCAGGGGCAGTCTGGCGTCGACGTGCTGCAGGCGGCCAACGACATTCGCAGCGCCTCTCCCCTCCACGGACTGCTGGCCAAGGTCAGGAACACTCTGGACAAACGCCGGGGCGGACAGGACTTTTCCCACGATGTATTCGAAGCCATGTCCGGCTGCCTGGCGTGCAAGTCCTGCGCCGGCCAGTGCCCCATCAAGGTCAATGTTCCCGAGTTCCGTTCGCGCTTCCTGGAGCTTTATCACAGCCGCTATCTGCGCCCGCTCAAGGACTACCTGATCGGTTCGCTGGAGTTCAGCATCCCGTACTTCGCGAAGATTCCCTCGGTGTACAACAGCCTGATGGGGCTGGCGGTGATGAAATGGTTCCTGAAGAACCATGCCGGAATGGTCGACAGCCCCCTGCTCAGCCGCATTGACCTGGAACCTGTGCTGAGGCGCTGGAAGGTTGAAACTGCAAGCCCGGAAAGGCTCCGGAATCTATCGGAACACGAGCGCGCCCGCAGTGTTGTCCTGGTGCAGGATGCGTTCACCCGCTATTTCGAAACCGAGGTATTGGCCGATCTGATCGAGGTCTTTTCACGCCTGGGCTTCAAGGTCCTGCTTGCACCCTACAGGCCGAACGGAAAGCCACTGCACGTGCTCGGTTTCCTCGGAGCTTTCGACAAAGCGGCTCGCAAGAACGCAGCCATGCTCAATGAATTGGGCGCCAATGGCGTGAAGCTTGTTGGCCTGGACCCGGCCATGACCCTGGTATATCGCCAGGAGTACCGTAAACTTCTCGGCGACGAAGCGCCGGAGGTTTTACTGCCTCAGGAATGGCTGATGCAGGTACTGGAGCAGTCCGACGTCGCCACCACTTCCTCGGACGATTACTACCTGTTGGGTCATTGCACCGAGAAAACCAACGCGCCAGCAGCAACGGCGCTGTGGCCAGAGGTTTTCAGGCGGCTTGGCCTGAATCTCAGGATGGTGCCCGTGGGGTGCTGCGGCATGTCCGGCACCTATGGCCACGAGACGATCAACCGGGCGATGTCCGAGAAAATCTACGACCTCTCCTGGCGTCGGATCATCGATACGCAGGGCAAAGACAATCGCCTGCTCGCCAATGGTTACTCATGTCGTAGCCAGGCCAGTCGCCTCAGCGAGGTGAATCTGAGTCACCCTCTCCAGGCGCTGAAACGACACCTGGCTACCTCCTGAAGCCAACCAGTTCATAGCCTTGCTCTGGGCCTCCGGAAAACTTGCCAGGGGCCTTTTTTTGCGTGCGCGAAAGCTCGGGTGAGTGGCAGCAGATCGAAGCCCGGTGTTCATGAACAAGCGTCAGGACCTGGCCCCATTTCAAAACCACAGGAGCAAATCATTCCCTGGAAGAATGAAGTACTGAGGAGATGTCGTTTGTAGGGGGTGCTCAAGCTGAGCAGAATCCAGACCATGCCACCGACGCTTTCGCTCGGTTAGCAGTCCCATAAAAAGCGTCCAGGAGACTTGTAGATCATGAACAACCAGGGGTTCATCGACCCATCCGAAATCCGTGCGCAGTTCTCGCGCGCCATGTCCGACATGTACAAGGCCGAAGTTCCGCTCTACGGCGAACTACTGGACCTGGTCGCGGAAACCAATCGCAAGGTGATGGAAGAATCCCCCGAGGTCGAACAGCAACTGCGCTGGACCGGCGAACTCGGTCGTCTGTCGATGGAGCGGCATGGTGCAATCCGGGTCGGCACGGCGGAAGAGCTGTCCACCATTCGCCGCCTGTTCGCAGTCATGGGCATGCAGCCAGTTGGCTACTACGATCTCAGCCCGGCCGGTGTACCGGTCCACTCCACGGCCTTCCGTGCCGTGCATGAGGACGCCCTGCAGATCAGCCCATTCCGGGTGTTCACGTCCCTGCTTCGCCTCGAACTGATTGATAACCCCGAACTGCGTGAACTCGCCGCCGGCATTCTGACCAATCGCGACATCTTCACGCCTCGGGTGAAGGAGCTGATCAGCAAATTCGAGTCGGAAGGCGGCCTTAACGAAGCGGAGGCCCGCGAGTTCGTGGAGGAAGCCCTGGAAACCTTCCGTTGGCACACCCAGGCAACCGTCACCGCGGCTGAATATGACCAGTTGCACGATCAGCATCGCCTCATCGCTGATGTGGTCGCCTTCAAGGGGCCACATATCAACCACCTGACTCCGCGCACACTGGATATCGACCAGATCCAGGCGGGCATGCCCAAACGTGGCATCACCCCGAAAGCCATTGTGGAAGGCCCTCCTCGCCGCAACTGCCCGATTCTGCTGCGACAGACCAGCTTCAAGGCCCTGCAGGAGAAAGTTGCCTTCGTCGGCCAGAACGGTACCGATGGGAGCCACACTGCGCGCTTCGGTGAGATCGAACAACGCGGTGCCGCCCTGACACCCAAAGGGCGCGAGCTTTACGACAAGCTGCTCAATGCCACTCGTGCCGAGCTGGGAGAGTTCCCCAGCGAACAGAATGCTGAGCGCTACTACGAACTGCTGGAAAGGCAATTCCAGGAGTTCCCTGACGACCATGAAACCATGCGTACCCTGGGCCTGGCGTATTTCCGCTACTTCGCCACCGAAAAGGGACTCGCAGCTCGCAGCGACGAAGTACGTCCGCGCACGCTCAGTGACCTGATCCAGGCTGGGCATGTGCATTACGAACCGCTGGTGTACGAAGACTTCCTGCCAGTCAGCGCCGCCGGGATCTTCCAGTCCAACCTTGGCGATAACGCCCAGGTGAACTATGAGATCAGCTCTAACCAGGCGGATTTCCATGCTGCCCTGGGTAGCTCGATTCTCAATGAGCTGGAGCTGTATGCCGAAACGCAGCGCCGTTCCATTCTCGAGTGCTCTGCCGCACTCAACCTGCCGCCACTCGTCTGACAGCAGGCACTCCCCACCTGGCGGCAAGCGAGGACCTTCGCTTGCCGCCAGACGAGCGTAAAGCCCGCTGCGAACGTACGAATAATTGCATTTATCCCTGCCCGAGGATCGATCGATGAACCAGCTACTCAAGAGTCGCAGCGGAGGCCAGATCCTGGTTGACGCCCTACGCATCAACGGCGTTGAACGGGCTTTCTGTGTTCCTGGAGAGAGCTACCTGGCAGTGCTCGATGCGCTCTATGACGCGCGGGAGCAGATTGACCTGGTCGTCTGCCGCCAGGAAGGCGGCGCAGCCTACATGGCCGAAGCCTACGGCAAGTTGACCGGCAAACCTGGCATCTGCTTCGTCACGCGTGGGCCGGGCGCCACCAACGCCTCGGTGGGCGTGCACACGGCCTTTCAGGATTCGTCGCCGATGATCCTCTTTATCGGCCAGGTAGCCCGTGACCAGCGGGACCGCGAAGCCTTCCAGGAAGTCGATTTCCGCGCCATGTTCGCCCCCCTGGCCAAGTGGGTGGTGCAAATCGAGGATGCGCGCCGCATTCCAGAACTCGTCAGCCAGGCTTTCCACCGCGCCATGAATGGCCGTCCCGGACCTGTGGTGGTGTCCCTGCCCGAGGACATGCTCACCGACGTGGTTGAAGTGACCGATGCAGGCCCCGCCAGAGCCATCGAACCCCATGCCAACGACTCGGACATGCGGGAACTTCGCCAGCTGCTGCAGCGTTCTGAACGTCCGCTGATGATTCTCGGCGGCGGCGGTTGGAATTCGCGGGCGGTTGCAGACATTCGTCGCTTTGCCGAGCACCATGACCTGCCAGTGGCTGCATCCTTTCGCTGCCAGGACCTGATCGACAATACCCACCCCAATTACGTCGGCGACCTTGGCTTTGCCGCAGCTCCAAAGCTGGTTCAGGCCGTGAAAGACGCCGACCTGCTGCTGGTGGTGGGGGCAAGACTTGGCGAGGTTTCCACCAGCGGTTACACCATCGTGGACATCCCGAATCCGCGCCAAGCGTTGGTGCACGTCCATCCCGGAATCGAGGAACTGGGGCGGGTCTATCAACCCACTCTGGGTATCAACAGCGGCATGGCCAGCTTTGCCGCCCTGGCTGCAGAACTGCCTGAAACGGACGGAAAACGTTGCCCGGAC
The DNA here is from genome assembly GCF_043392685.1 of Metapseudomonas phytobenefica. NCBI lineage: Bacteria > Pseudomonadati > Pseudomonadota > Gammaproteobacteria > Pseudomonadales > Pseudomonadaceae > Metapseudomonas > Metapseudomonas phytobenefica. The sequence goes on from NZ_JBHZGM010000019.1 coordinate 52,386, forward strand.
TGGCGCTCTGAATTGAACCGCAATTACCAGCAAAACCTTGTCCCCGTCCCATCCCCTGGCGCCGTGCAAATGGCCGAGATCATCGCCTGGCTGCGTAATCGCCTGCCAGCAGACGCCATCCTCACCAATGGTGCGGGCAACTACGCCGTGTGGGTACAGCGCTTCTACCAGTATCGGCAGTTCCGCACTCAACTAGGCCCGACCAACGGCTCCATGGGGTATGGCGTACCCGCAGCAGTGGCCGCCAAGCTTACGCATCCGGAGCGAACAGTGATTGCCTTCGCCGGCGATGGCTGCTTCCTCATGAACGGCCAGGAGATCGCAACGGCAGCCAACTATGGCGCCAATGTGATCTTCATCGTGGTCAATAACGGGATGTACGGGACTATCCGCATGCACCAGGAGCGCAACTATCCCGGCCGGGTCAGCGGTACGGACCTCCACAACCCGGATTTCGCAACGTTGGCGAGAGCTTATGGCCTGCATGGGGAAACTGTGGACAGCACTGAAAGCTTTGCACAGGCCTTCGAACGCTGCGCAGCCGCCAATCGCCCTGCCCTCATCGAAGTGCGCATCGATAGGGAAGCCATTACCCCCAGGCAGTCGTTAAGCCAGATCAGGGAAGAATCGCGAATCAAGCTTTCTCAATAAGTCCTGATCAAGTAGAAGCGCACCCGGACACCGACCCGAAGGGGATGCCAAGCCAATTGGCCATCTCCTTCATCGGCCAGAAGTAACCGTAGGGATCGGTAAAGAAGAAGTGGCATAAAGCCAGATGCTCTAAAGGGAAATATTTCCCGGTTGCCCCACCTACAGGCGGGTTCTACCCCTTTTCGGCCGACCAGATCAGCGATCACCAAGTTAACGTCTGACTCTTTGACTGCCTTCGTTGCTTTCGGAGGGGCCGTCTTCACGGGCTCCAGCTTGGGAGGGGCCGGGGCAACGATCCTGGGTGGCGAGAAGCAAGGCATGCTTTCGATGGTCTCAGAGCGGGCAGCGAAGATGGCTTTCCCTTTGAAGTGCTTGCTCAGCGGATCGAAGCCCTTGTCGCGGGAAATGATGTGGAAGAACGCATCCGGTTCTTCGACGGCCAGCCGGCCCAGGTAGTAGGCAACGTGAAAGTCGAGGGCGTTCTGGCCGGGCGTATCCAGCTGGATGTAATCCGCCCTGTCACCGAAGCGCTGGATGGCCACGGCAAGCTCAGTGGGGAGTTTGGTGTTGTTCGGGGACCGAGGAAGACCCGAATCTTGAAGTGAGGTTGCTGCAGCAGTTCCAAGGACTGGACCTGAACGTTTTCGTAGTCGATGGGAACGTAGTTCGTGCGCATCCTGGACGGCTCTGTCTTCCATGGCGATGGGCCATTCTTGTCCAGGACGAGCCGAAGCAGGAAGGGGGTAGCTGAGACGCCTTCGACACTTTTTCGACACCCGCTTTTTCGCAGGCAAAGAAAAAGCCCCTGATCTCGTTAGAAATCAGGGGCTTATCTATACGGAAAGTGGCGGTGAGGGAGGGATTCGAACCCTTGGCTATATATCTCCACGCCGCTATAGGCCGCATTGAATAAGGATTTCTTGCCCTGGGTCTTGGCGTAAACCGGCGTATAGCGGCCTTGGTTTTGCCCTAAATTTGCCCTAAGCGTTCGCGGCCATCCTGCCTCGTTGCGCACTTGCACCCCATGCAGCGGACCCAAGCCACGTAAGCCCATGATTCTGCAATGGAATCGGTCAAATCCGGGCACCCAAACTACAGCGTTTTCTGTGCTTTCGCAAACGATGCAATGCGGCCTCCAGAGGAGGTTTTGCGCACGCTGTCGCGACATTTCCTTATGATGCCAACAGGGGTCGCAAGGGGTCTACAGGGTAGGAAAATCAGCCATTTGCCACCCGCGACATTCCCCTAAATCCCCTCCTTTCCCCATCGATTGGTACAAAAAGTGGTATTTGCCAATCGACCCCCTCGCCCGTTCTGGGCCATTACACCATCCCCTTCAGCCGGTGCAGCCCCTCGCTGTGCCAACCCCGCCGTTTCCATTCACCTACTCATCCCGCATCAACTATTTGGGCCGACCAACTGGCAGGCAGTTAGTCGAACCATGGGCGCCTCCTGAAATGAGAAACCCCGCCGGAGCGGGGCTGATAGTGGCTCACGGCCGGTACCGCGCCGCGCCGAACAGGCGCACGCCGGCCCACATCAACCAGGAGCGCCAACGGGAATGGCCGCTGGAGCGCAAGGCATTGAGGAAGACTTCGTCAGCCGCCGACCGCGTCAGCGGGCCAGAGTGGTACAGGTGGTCGTGCAGTACGGCCGCCGCGTGGCCATACGCGCCCAGCAGCAGGAATGCCAGGGGCAGGCGCGGGACCGAGGCGAAGTCGGTCTCAAACCCGTCCGGCACCACCAGCAGGCCATAGACAGGGTCCAGATACGAAAACGGCGCCAGGAGGCGCCATTTCTTGCGGTCATGCTGCAGTTCGACCTGTAACGGGAGCGGGAACCTATCCATTGGGCCAGCCCTCGTCGAGCATGCTGTCCGTAAAGGTTCCAGCATCGAGTGCTGCCAGCAGTTCGGCCTCGCGGTCGAAGCAGGCCTGCACATGGGCGCGCACGGTGCGAGCAACAGTTATTACTTGCGCAGCATTCAGATCGACGAATCCTCCTTCAGCCTTCCATCTTAAGACATAATTTGTGTCTAACATTGCCTCTATTGCTGCTCCATTAATCAACAACTTGCTGCGGTCATCAGTGTCTATACTAATGCTGCCGACCGTAACGCCAGCGATTTCTGCCATGTAGCGCCTGGCGGCGATTAACAACGCTAGGCGAACTCTTTCACCCTGTACCGGATCATATGTGGCGAGCGCAGCGTCCAGGGCCTCTTGCGTGACGCCTTGAACGAACAGACACCCGTTTTCGTACCATCGCTGCTCGGGATCGGGCTGGCCGGCTGCAATTGAGATCGCAGCCAAATCAAACAGTGATGAGACTTCAATATTGGCGGTCATAATCATCCCGTTATTTCAATCGTTGGATAGCGAAAACCGTACGCTCGAAGGAATTGCTGGTCAGGTCCAGCGCGCCACCTGAATCCTGAAACACCATCAGATTGATCTCAGTGCCCGCTGTCAGCTTCACGTCAGTCCCGCCATTCGGGGTAGTTACTCCGCCGCCAGGCACAGCCGGCATGTCGCACCGCGCATAGATCACGGTGCCGGCGCTGTTTTGTACCCGCGCCACACGCCTACCCGTGGCGTTACTAGCGAAGGTAGAGAAGAAACTCACGCGGTACAGCCCCGTGATCGGGATGGTGATATTTGTGGTACTGGACGCCAGATCAACGTAGCCGCCGTCGTCATAGTCCTCGACATCAAAGGTCACCCTGGTCAGAGTGCTGCTCGGTATCGACTTGTTCGCCGAGATCGACACTCGCGCGCCACTGAATGGTTTGCCTGCCTGGCATAGTACAAACCAAGCAGAACCGTCGCAGTAGATCACAGCGGTTTCGTTGGCCATCAGTGCATAGTTGGGCGTGCCGTTGATCAGTTCGCTACCGCTGGGATCGAGAGTGACCACCTTCGTAAGCCCCGGCGCCATGCGGAAGCCGATGAACTTGCCGGCGTTGCCCGACACTGCGGGCAGCCCCACCGTGTAGTCAGCGGTCGTGCCGGAGCAGACGTGCATCTTGCCGAACGCGGTGGAAGTCAGCGTGACCGCGCCAGTGATGGACACCTCTGAACTGAGCAGTGGCGAGAGCATGTCGCCGGCCGTACCACCACTGCCGGAGGGCGCCTGCCATGCTGGCACGCCGCTCACCATGGTGAGTACGTACGTGTCGGTACCCGGCCCCAAGCGCTGCGGGGTCCCCGACGCTCCTCCAATGATGATGTCGCCGCTGGTGGTCATGGGATTGCTCATGCCGCCACCCGAGAACACCGCCCAGGCAGAACCGGTGTACTTGTAGTAGACGTCCTCATTATTGACATGCACCAGCATTCCCTCGCGCGGCACTATGTACTGCCACGCCCCCGTGCCAGTCAGCCAGTAGGCAAGCTGGTTTTCCTTGCCAGCCCAGTCGCCGGCGGCCGTGGCGGTGATGATGTAGAGCGCTTCATCGGCAGGCGAGCCTGGAGGGGTGTTGGTCCGGCCCACGACCGCGGCCTGCACCAGCTGGTTCAACTGGGCAAAAGACGTGTTGCCGAGGGTCTGGTTGGCCGCGCTGTTCTGGAACAGTTCGAGCTGAAGTTTTGACGTTTGCGGCATTAGAGGGTGACCTCCAGTGGGTATCCACGTCCGACGACGCTGGATAGCTGGTAAATACGGAAGGTGATCGATGACTGGGCCGAGCCGAAGTCGGTGACTTGGTTTGCGGCCGAGTAGCTGAAGCTGGGCGTACTGCTGGTGATGGTCCGCTTCACGGTCGAACCGGACATAACATCGACCTCGTAGGCCTGGGTGGTCTCACCCAGCGGCGCCTCGACGCCATTGGTCCACCAGCTGCTACTAAGCCGGCTGCGCCGGGTGAAGGCGCCGCTGAAGTTCCCTGACCCGTCGCGGCTGCCCCTGGCGTATACCGGACTCAAGCACTCCAGGTTCACGCCCTGATAGGTGAAAGGCACATCCGAGGCGCTGTCGATGCTCGCGCCCGAGGTGACGCCCCGGTAAGTGGCCGGCACGCCGATCGAGCCGACCGCCATGTCGACGAACACGTTATCCGGATCATCCAGCAACACGAACCAGTCGCCGGCTTGGTGCAGGCCCGTGGCCCATTCGGTGCCGCGGTCACCGCGCACGAAGTGGCTGAGCAGGTAGGAACCGTCGGCCTGCAGCGTGGCATTCTGGAAGCGCACGATCTCCCAGCGACCATCGACCCCGTAGGCTGCATAGTTTTGCCCGGCCAGCATCTGGTCGCGGGTGATGCTCTCGAGCGTCCCGGAGAGCAGGTCCACCGCCAGGGAGCGCTGCTCGATAAGCGTGCAGGTACTAACCGGCAGGGTGCCGCGCGCCGGGCCGAAGGTCGCCTTGCCGTCAAAACCCTGTAACTCTTGCCAGGTCTGGCCGTTGTCGATCGAGCGGAACGCCACGGCACCCGGCCAGCCATCGGTAGGGCCAGTAGCCACCAGAGCCATCCCCGGAGCGTTCTGCAGGGTCTCGTCGACCACCGGGATATCCAGCGCCAGCAGAATAGTCATGCCGGGCAGCGGGATGTTTCCGTTCGGCGGTACCCCTTCACCACCTTTGGCGTTGCTGGTGTAGAGCGCGGCACGGTTGGGCTTGGCCTTGCATTCCAAACGGCCATTCGGCGCGTAGTTGATTTCGGTGAGGCGTAGCTCGAAGGTCGCCCACGGCGCCACGATGGTGACGACATCCGCCGGCTCCAGCGCCAGGTAGATAGGCGGCAGGCTGAAGGCATATTCACTGCGCTCCAACCAGGCGAGGTTATGCAAAACATCCGCCACCCCGGCCGCCTCATCAGCGGTGAGCACAATGGGCAGCTCACGGTCGACACGGTTGATCGCCGGGGTGTTGTCGCGGGAAACCGACTGCTCGGCGATGGCATATTCACGGGCTGCATCGAGATATTTGATGCTGGTGCGCGCCGGTAGCTGGGAATCCATCTCGCGAGATTCCTGCAGCAGGTCGCCCGGGGTGTCGCCCTCGGAGGCGCCCAGGTCCTGCCAGGGGATGGTCATCACCGAGGTCTGGCCGCGCGGCACGCATTTCAGCTGGTAGCCGGACTGAATCACGTCGAAGGGGGAGGCGCCCTGCAGCGGCTCCAGCGCGCTGCGGATGCTGCCACCGGAGACGCGGTAACCCCGGACGATGTCGGTGAGCAGGGTGGTGTCGATGTCGGCGGGCGTCAGTAGGCTGGACAACGCCACTTCGCTCTCGATGACGTCAGCAAGGAAGGTGGACTGCGGATCGCGCCGGCCAAACAGGTTCACCATGAACGTTGAGCCGCTTTTCAGCAGCGAGAACTGGCCATTGATCACCCCTGGCGCGCCGGCTTCGCTGTCCAGGCCGGGCCAGTTGAGGCCGGTGTACTCCCGGACCAGTGCTCCAGTGGTTCGCTCGAAGCAGCGAATGGTGCCGGGGACGGTCGAGAGCACAGTGCAGTTCTGCCCGTACCAGATGAAGTGTTCGTCCACCGTCAGGTACACGCCCTTGACCAGGCCGAACACATCCAGCGGGAAGGCATCCAGCACCGCCAGCGAGGTGCGATCACGCAGCGACAACACGAAGCTGCTGTCCAGGGTGTAGAGCACCCCGCCAAACTGGGCCACGGCGATGATCGAGGCGTCCGCCAGGTCCAGGTAGGGGCCCACCGAGAGCACCTTGAGGCCGGCGCCACGCTTGAAGTAGAGCGCCCAGGAGCCGTCGATGTGCAGTTCCCAGAGGCCCCAGTTCGGCGCCGGATTGACGTCCGGGTAGGTCACGCGGTCGGTGACGATAGCGCCGCCGATGCCGAAGGCGTACTGCGCCGCACCCACCACGCGGGCCGCACCGTTCGAGCGGGCGGCGGGGAACGTCTCGATCCGCTGGGGGACTCCGTCGGAACCGACGCGGTAGCAGTCATAGAAAGTGCTCAGGTAGGCGAACACGCCCGAACCCAGATCATTGGGATAAGCGACACATTGCCAGCCCTGCCCGACCGGACCGTCCATCTCCATCACCGTCGACGGCGCCACATCGGTCTCGAACTGGATGACCTCGACCTTGAACTGCGCGCCCTGCAGGGTGTTGCCGTAGTCCGCCAGCTGGAAATCGTAGAAGGCGATGTAGGCCTCGCCGCGGTAGGCCGAGGCATTGCCGACGCCGACATCCGCCTCGTAGCGCGGATCGGGCAACTGGTCGTCGGTGCCGCGGTAGAGCCGGAAGCCGGTGGCGTTCTGGTTGCTGGCGATGATGGTTTCCAGGTCATCGCTGCCGGCGTTGTAGATGAGCTTGTCGGAGCACCAGATACGGCGCACCCCGGCAATCGGGCCGAGGCCCAGCGAGAGGATAAAGGTCGCCGAGTAGTAGGCCACCGGTGCAGCCTTGGCGCTACCACCCTTGCCGCCGCCCTTCTTCTTGCGGATGGTGACCTTGAGTTTGCCGTTTTCGATCCAGGTGACGTTGCCATGCACGGCGATGGTGCCGTAGAAGCGCGGCAGCATGTCGCCGTACTTGGCGGTCTGGAAGTTCTTGTCGTTGATCTGCGGGCCGGGCTGGCTTGGGCCTTTGACAGGATCCAGCATGCCGCCGGCGGACATGCCGATGCCGAACCCGATAGCAGCGCCGGCTGGGCCGCCGACGAAGAAACCAATCACCCCACCAACAACGCCGCCGGCAACTGCTCCTGCGCTCATTGGATTCCCTCAAACCGAAATGCGTGGGTGATGCGCGCCCGCCAAACGTCGGCAAGGCGGTGCTCGACGACCGCCCCGCTGTGTTCGTAGGCGTGGATGATTCCGAGGTCCGTGACGATGGCGACGTGCTGCGGCGCCTGACTGAACCGCATCAGCAGCACGTCGCTGGGGCGCAGATCGGACTTCGGGATCTCGCGGAGAAATGGCTGCCGGCGAATGGCCTGCTCGAGCTGGCCGTTCCAGGGATCGCGGCCATAGCCCTGCACGTCCTCGACCGGCAGGCCCACAGCCTGGCAGGTGCAGACCAGCAGGCCGGCGCAATCCAGGCCGCGACCGGGCACACGCGCCTGGTGCCTGAATGGGGTCTTCAGCATGCTGCGCGCCGCGGCGATGATCTCTTCCGGGCTCATGACTGCCTCCCGATCTCGTTGTACTGGGTCGGGGCCGGAATATGCGGATGGCCGCGCAGATTCAGCGCGTTGCTCCACTTGCCAACACAGTCCTCAGTCAGGCGCTTCCTGCAACCCGGGAGCATTTCGTACTGATCACCGACCTGCGGCAGGTAGAACCAGGCCTCCTGGGTGAAGATGACGCCGCCAGACTGGCTGTAGGCCTTGATTTCCAGCGGCTTAAGCCCGGCATTGGCGCCAGTAATGAAGCGGATGGCACCGGCGCCGAAGTAGTCGTCGACCTCGGTGCGGGCGCTGTCGGCGATGTAGTACTGGTCGGTGACCGAGGTGACCGTGCCCGTCACCAGCAGCGTGTCGTAATCCGGACCGTCCGGCGCGGAGCGCGGGCCGGTGCAACTGCTGCGGCTCCAGGGCAGCTTCGTCGGCTCACCGAGGAAGCGGTCGAGGAACACGTTCTGGCAGGTCGGTGAGTAGCTGTACCCGACCGACTGGGATAGCGCATCGACCAGCCCCATGAACTCGATCTTGTAGCGCTCATCGACCAGATCGGCCTTGCCGAAGATGAAGGCCGCGCACGGCTCTTCGTCCTCGATCGGTGCGAACCAGGAGGTGGCGAAGACGTAGGCCTTGGCGTTGTCCCAGACGCCGGACGCCACCTGCTCCCGGGAGAGCATGCCGATCGCCGAGCTGACGAAGCCGGTGAAGTCCTGCGAGGTTGCGGAGAATCCGGCCGTGGTGGAAAGCCCGCTGAACTCGTAGCCCGTTCCCGTGAGATAGACCTCGCTGTTGCTCATCGACAGATTGGTCGGATGGGCGGCAAAGCGCAGAACGGTGCCATTGAGGGCGACCAGGCGAACGCAGTGAACCCGAGTTCGCCAGTCAGCGACATGTGCTTTCATGGGGCTCCAGAAACAAGAAAGCCCGCACGTGGCGGGCTTGATCAACAGGGAATCAGTCAGTCAAGGGGGTTCAGAATCTCGACCAGGCGCAGGCCGGACACATCAAACACGCCACGCCCAAGGGCCTGGGTGCTGAACGAGGAATCGAACGCGACGGGAGTGTCGAATTCACAACCCCCCGTGATGATGTCCAGGCCGGTATCCAGCGGGTGGGTCTGCACGGTTCCGCCGCTGGCGTAGGTGCTGAAGGCCGTGGTGTTGATATCGACCTGGATGTGCGTGCTGTCCGGCTTCGCAACGATTGCCCCGCGAAGGCCATTGATCTGCGTCATCCCCAACACATCCTTGAACGCCACAGACTCCCCTACCAGGAAGCTGTTGGTGCCGACATCGACCACCGCCTGAGCGGCCTTGGTGATGCCGGCGATGGTGTCGGTCTTGTTCGCCGGCAGGGTGACGCGACCGGTGGTGGTGTCCACTGTCCAGCCGGTGATCACGCTGCCGCGCAGGGCGATGGCCACCTGGCCCGCCACCGGCTTGTAGATGATCCGTTTCGGACGGCCAATGCTGGCCAGTCCAGGCTTGTCGCGACCGTACTCCTTCAGCAGCTGGTAGACCCCAGCACTGACCTTCTCCAGTACGCAGTCGGTGGCGCTGTACGCCGACACGCCATCCAGCGCGGTGGTGAAGTCGATCCAGCACTTGACCCTGAACCCCGCGTATCCGCCGTAGGTCCGGTGGAACAGGCTCTGCAACTCCAGAGCCAGCTCGTCCTGATCCTTCACGTAGTCGATGTTGAACACCCGGTAGGGCTTGCCGTTTCGCAGCCACGGGTAGCGCGAGCCGTCCGCCGTGATGGGCGCCTCGACGAAATAGCTGTCTTCCGCCTCTGCGCCCAGCCGAATGCAGGGGTCAAGGTTCTCTTCGATGAACTCGCCCATCAGGTATATCTCCCAGATCCCGCAACGCCTAGGGCAATACCACGCCGCACGGCGGCGGCCGCTTCTCGGGCTTCGCGCGCATTGGTCACCCCGGGCAAGCTGATGTTGTAGGTATTCCCCCCGCCGGTGCGCCCACCGGCCATGCCGGCCTGCACGCGGTCGAGGGTGGCGTCGAGCTTGGCGCTGGTTTCCGCCGTGGTGACCCGTTCGCCCTTCTTCAGGTTCCAGGTGCCATCCTCGGGGATGGACATGATGCCGTCGTGGGCCTGACCTTCGATGCCAATCGACGCGATGTTGCCGACCAGGCTGGCGGTCGCCGCCGCCACCGAGGCCATGGCGGCCAGGTTGAGCGGGAACGGGTTGGCCGCCGCCAGGGCGATACCTTCCTGAATGGCGATGGCCGCGCGGGCGATGGCGATGCCCTTCTCCACGGCGAATAGCGCCTTGTAGATGCCGGACGATTCGCCGGCATACACCCTGGCCATCTCGGCGAGGCTGCCGAAGGTGCTTTCTGCTGCAGACAGTTGGACGAGTTGCCGGTTCTTCTCGATGTTCGCCAAGGCTTCTTCGTGCTGGCGCTTGATGTCCAGTTCCTTGGCGTCCCACTCAGCACTGAGGTCAGCACGATCCTCGCGGTGCTGAGCGAGCATCTCCAGTTGCGTGGCGTACCAATCCTCGAGCTCTCCTTGCGCATCGTCGATCTTCATCAATTCGCCGGCAGGACCACCGATCGCTGCATCGATGCCGCCGAAATCCGGCGCATTCGTAAAAGCCGCGTCGATGGCTCGCTCAGTCTGCTTCCGCCGTTCGCCTTCCGGGATATCGGGCATCGCCTCGATGATCCGAAGGCGCTCCTTCAACTGATCGGTGAGTTGCTCCTCTTCGGTGCGCAGCTCGCTGACAACGCCCTTGTAGTCCTCCTGCGCCTTCTTCTGCTTCTCGAAGGCATCCACCGCATCCAGCGCAGCGGCAGCTTGGTCCAGCTGCGATTGGGTGGCGCCGTCCAGCGCCAGCTTGAACAGCGTTTCTTCCTTGGTTGTCAGGCCCAGGGTGGCCGCCTGCAATTGCAGGGCTTCGACCTGGGACTGAATGGCATCCGTGGCCTTCTGGGTCTTCTCGGTGTTCTGGTCAATGACGATACCGGCGGACTGCCCGCGCGCCCTGGATTGCTCCAACAGGTCGGCGATCAGCTTGATGCGCTTGGCGTATTCGGTCTCGGCGCCCTCGCCCGAGCCAGCGCTCCAGATTCCGTCGAGGACCTTGGCATAGCCTTCGACGCTTTGCCCGACATCCTCAAAGCCAACTGCCAAGGCGTTTTTGAAGGCGTCGAAGTTCTTCGCCACCTTGGCGCCGATGACTGGCGCGGCGAGTGGCCCCAACAGCAGATCGCTGGCCTCGACGCCGGCCGCACCGAAACCGGCAGCCAGCGCAGCGATACTTTTCCCGACCGCCTGAAACGCCGCATAGGCGCCAAACGCCGTTGCGGCCAGGCCTTTTAGAATGCCGCCGAAGGTCTGCCCCGCCTCCTTGGCGATGTCAGTGCCTTCTGCGACGACAAACAGCTCCCCGGAAAGATCGGCCAGCACGGGCAACATCCCCGCCGCGATCTGGTTGCGCAGACCGGTCAAGGCCTGATCGGTCAGGATCGACACGGCCTGCAATTCAGTCGCCGCACGGATGGTGTCGTTATCGAGGATGGCGCCGGCCTGGGCCGCCGACTCGCCGAGCAGGCGAAAGCCCTCGGCATTGTTCTTCAGCAGCGGAAGAAGCGCCGTGGCGTCACTGGCAATGGCCTCCAAGTAGAAGGTCATATCCGCCTGGCTGGCGCCGGCCTTCTCCAGGCTGGAGACGTAGAGCCCCAATGCCTCGGGCCCGGACAGCTTACGGAACTGGTCGGCGGTGACGCCTACTTTAGGCGCGACGTTCTCGAAGAAGTCTGCCAGCGCTCCGCCGCCGGTCTGCAGGAAGTCGCCGACCTTGTCGTTGACGTCCTTGAAAATGTCGGCGAGTTTGTCCTGCTCGATGCCAACCGCTTGGGCGCCCGCGGCGTACCGCTGAAACTCTTCCGTGGAGGCGTTCGCGACCTGCGACAGCCGGGTGATCTCGTTGGCCGTGCGAACCGTATTGACCGTGAGCGCAGCCAGCCCGGCAGCAGTCGCCACGGCAATCCCGGCGATGGCCTTACCGGCGACCTCGGCCGACTTCTTGATGTCGGCCATGCGCTTCTGTGACTCGCGCGCGGCCTTGTCCAGCGGGCCAGTAAATCCGCCTATCTTGGCGACCAAGTCCAGCGTCAAAGTGCCGAGGGTGTTTGCCATACTTTACTCCGGGCAACAAAAAACCCGCCTAGGCGGGTTTCATTCAACTAGCAGCGCTATTGCGCCTTCGCACAGATCAGGTAGGCCTGGTTTCCAAACTCCACAACCTCTCGATCCTGAGACGGAGGTGAATACCTGCGCTCTACTTCATAGGCGTTTATCACCAGCTGCCTAGTCAGTAAATCAAACCCATTCTTTTGCTTTTCAGCTGCCCCCAACATCACATCAATTGGGACGCCACTCTGGCGAGCCTTCATGACTTCCCTGGCGACCTGGGCTGTTTTGTTGCAAAGATCATCAGCATTGGCGCCGGTCGAAACTACAAGAATCGACAAGGCTGCCCATAATGCACGCATCGGTATCCCTCCCAATCATAGAAAGGGAGGAATGTAGTGCATGGAAGATGGGTTGGGCTAGCTCAGGCGGCAATCCCCCGAGTCCGGCACTCTGCCGGGCGAAGGCCGCCATTGCGCTGTTTGAAGTAGTCGACCAGGCCGGAGACGCGACCCTCCAGGCGCTGCGCCGTGTGCCTCACCTCGCGAATGTGCTCGAAGGTGGAACTGTAGAGTTCTGGGTTCAGCGCCTTAACGCCCTCGGCGATACCCTGGTTCCAGCGCAACATCACCCAGTCCAGATGGTGAAGCAGGTGGCTGACGTCCTGGGCGCTGTACCAGTCGATGGTGAAATCGGCGCAATCGCCGCCAGCCTTCTTCTCTTCCTTAGGCAGCCACTCCCCTTCCAGAGCGTAGGCGGCAATGAAATTGCGGGCCGCGTCGATCTGATTGGCAGGGATATCAGCAGCAGAACGAACACCGAAAGCAGCATGCGTCTGCGACCATATCTTCGCCGTAGCTCGACGCTGTACCGGAACTGGCAGCGAGGACACCTTGCCTTTGATCAGGGCGCCCAGCATGTGGAAGCCATCGGTTCCGATGGTTTGGCCAACGAGCGTGCCCATGCGGTCGTCCGAATCCTCGTAGCGGCCGTGCTTGCGGATCGCTGGCAGCACTTCGGCGGTCACCCATTTCTTGAAGCGCTTGGCTTCGGCCTTGCGGCTACGAAGGATCGCCGAGTACAGGCCAGACTCATTGATGACCAGCATTTCCTGGGCGCCGCCAGGAGTGCTCATCCGGTGAATACCCTTTTCATCGTCATCCAGGTTCCGCGCCAGGTCGCCAGCAGTGCGGTATTCCAGGGCAGCGGAAATGTCGGCAGCAACGAACCAGGGTTGGTCACCAATCAGGATCGTGCGAACCTCCCTCGCCTCGAACCGAAACGGGATGACTTGGGCTGTCCGAGCGTGGACATTGCGATCTGCCGCTTTTGCGGTACTATTCATCTCGTGAACTCCTTCCAAAGTTTTCACACCCTCGAAGCCCTGAGTGTTCGCGCACTCGGGGCTTTGTCTTTTCAGGCCGCCGCCTGCTCCTTCTGTTGCCGGCATTCCAATGCCTCCTCGACCAACAGCTCCAACTCAGTGTTCAAGCTCCGGCGGTTGCGGTCGGCTTCTGCCTTGGCCTTCGCCTTTACTTCAGGACTGATACGGAAAGCGAACGGGGAAATTCTGCGTTTATTCATCGCCTCACCTATGCATCACCGTGGTAGGTAGCGCAAATGTAGAACCGTGATGCATTGATGTCAATATCACCGTGATGCATTCTTTCCAAGCAATGGGTACGCAGATTCTGCGCACCCTTCAAGGACGCGTGCTTGAGAGCCCAATGAGTCGGACAGACCCGCAATTCAACCTCCGCATACCCGAAGAGCTTCGCGAACGGGTGATGAGTGCCGCCAAAGCCAACAAGCGATCAGCGACTGCAGAGATCATTGCCCGCCTGGAAGATAGCTTCCTTCGCGAGGAAACCCCTCGGATCGACCTGGAGGACAAGAGCGGCGAGATCCACAGCCTGTCCGAGAAAGAGATCGAGGCCGCCCTTCTGCAGTTGAACCAGTTCGTCTCCAGCGCACTAAAAAAGCGGAAGAAGTAACCAGCCAGCCAAGGACCGGCCATGAGCGCGATCGCTTTCCTCACCTTCTGCACCATCATCATCGGCTCGCTGATCGGCCTTTTCTTCTGGCTGACCGAGGGCGGCGGCAGTCTCGAAAAGCTGCGATCCCGCATTGCTCCCGCGATCCTGGCCATTAGATCAGTCACTAGATTTTTCGCGACCTCCTATCGAGAGGCAGCAGAACAGCGCAAGGCGGCACAGCAACGCCGCCAACCAGCGCCAAAACCAAAATTCAACGCCGCTAGCTCTTCATCCCGACTTCCGGAACTCGATGGCCGTCTGCGCGGCCCTGGCAACTTCGATTTCCATATCGTCGGCGAGTCCCACTATCAGGGAGCCTTACGCAGGATCGCGAAGACTGAAGGCCGCGGCGATGACGGCGACGGACTCCTCGCCTACGTGGTGACAGAGCCGGATAACCCCCATGACCCCAATGCCTGCGCCGTATACATCGGAGATCAGAAGGTCGGCTATCTGTCGCGCGACGATGCCGAGAACTACGTCAGCCAGATGAAGCGGCACGGCATCGCGGGCATTTCCTGCTTCGAGACCAAGGCGAAGCTCATCGGCGGTTATGGCGAAAAGAAACACTTTGGCGTGATGCTCGACCTCCCGGTCGATGACTAGTGCCATGTCTCCATAGCCCGCTCCAGCGTCAAAACAGGCTCATCCGCATGCGGCATGAAGTCGTCCAGTTTGAACCCGCCGCGCTTGCTGTGCGCGTTGGCGTAGAGGGTGGCGAGCAGGGCAGAACCCCGCTCCACCCGCATGCCGAGGTGCAAACTGCCGCGCTTGGCCCGGTACTTCTGCCAGCTCAGGAACTCCGGGTAGCTCAGCCGCTGCTGTGCTTCGGCGATGGTGTTGCCACCGATTCCGCACAGCACCAGCTCATGCCAGAACTCGTCTAGCTCGCTGAGGGCTCGGTCTTTCCCAGGCTGTTCACTTCGGCGATGACGGCGAGCAGGGCCATGGTCAGGTTGCCGTCCAGGGCGCCACGCTCGGGGTCGGCCTCGCCGGTGATATCGCCCGGGGTGAACACGGGCTTACCGTGCTCGTCGCAGATGCTCGCGGCGATCCGCCCGGCCACCCCGTCGACCTTGCCGCTCAGGGCCTGCAGGTCGGAGACGGCCGCCTTGTAGGACAACGGCCGAACGTACACGGTAGCCGTGAGTTCCCGGTCGCCCTGCTTCCAGGTGATCTCGCGTTCTACCGGGGCGCCGGTGAAGGCGCCCATCTCCTTGAGGGAATCAATGCTCAGCTGCATGGCTTATACCTTCCGAATCCAGGCCGAACCGCCCGAGCGTTGAATGGTTGCCTGGGTGGAAACGACAGTGTTGCCGGCGAAGTCGAAGGGAAAGTCTGAGACGTATCCGCGGAAGACGAACCATGTGCGGCTCGTGGGCAGATCAAAATCCCACTCTCCGCTGCTGTCCTCAATGGCGGTCGGGACGATGTCCTTACCATCCGACCAGCCCACTACAAAAGCGAGGTCCTGGTCGATCTTTTCGTCAGACTCGGAAAGCTGCCACAGGCGGTAGTGCGAGTCGTTGTTCGGGTCAGCATTCAGCGTTAGGGTCGCCTGACCTGGCGTGCGCAGGCCGCGCAGGTACTTCCGCACAGTGTCGCTGAGGCAGGTCACTTCGATCTGGTCGGCTGGGTTGCCGCCAGGGTTGAACGCGGTGGCGCATTCGATCTCCATGACCTCGAAATCGCCGGTTGGCACACCGCTCGAATCCAATTGCGGAACCAGCGCGTATACCTGGGTTCCTTGGGTAAGTATCGACATTTCGATCTCCTGTGCGGATTTCTTGAGGCACAAAAAACCCGCACACGGCGGGTTGGGTGGGGGTTATCGGTTAACGGGATGTCCACCAGTCCACGTCGAAACTGACGCGGTAATGGGTCGTGACAGGGTCGCGTGACTCACCACCCCATCGGGTGATGTGCGCATGGGGCTCAATGGCATCGCGCAGGGCCTTCGCGGCATTGCGCGCCGCCGTGGCGGTATCGGCGTACACGTCCACCTGCAGGGCGAAGCGGTCGATATCCGGGCGCTGGTTGAGGAAGTTCTCCGGCGAGCCGCCGATGCCCTGCCAGGCCGCGTAGGGTCGGGCGACGTTCTGCGGGGCTTCACCGAACGGGTACAGGCGCACCGGGTTATTGCCCAGCGCGACCTGAACCGCCGCATCGGCGGCGCAGACCTGAAATAGTGGTGCGAACATCAGACCCCCTTGGCGGCTTTCTTCTGGGCGCGCTTGATGGCGCGGTCGATGGCCTTCTCGTATTCGGTGACGAAGGTGTTGGTGACCTCGCTGATGTGATCCGCCAGGGCCGAGCGCATGAAGGGCTGGGCCCTTGCTTTCTCGGTACCGAACTCCAACAGGCGCCAGTGCGGCGTCGGGGCGTTCTGGGTGGTATCCGCAGCTTCTCCTGCCTTCGGCAGCACGGCGCCATGAAGTACGCCGATGCGAAAGCCCAGGTCGCCGGTACGCTTGAACAGGCGCCCATTCCAACGCAATGCGATGTTGTCGGCGATGCTCCGGCCGGTAGCGGCATCATCCACCCGCAGGGCGCCCTGTTTGGCGCTCTGCGCGACGACCTGGGCCGCCTTGCGCAGCGCCGACCGGCCACCCTTGCGCTTCACGTCGTAGCTGATCGACTCCAGTTTCCCCAGCAGGCTGTCCAGTCCGGTGATGGAGAACTCGACGGCATCAGTCATGGCGGCGGAACGCGAACGAGGTGATGCCTTCCCGACCCAGGTCGGATTCGGCGTGGTTGATCTCCATCACCTCGAAACCTTGGCGGGCCATCCAGGCGATGAAGCCGTCGAGGGACCAGTACCACAGGTGCTCGCCCGGTTTGTAGTGCTTGCTGGCCAAGCAATCGTCCTGGTCCTTGTAGATCGGCATGGAGACGAAGACCCACTGCCGCGCCCGGGCGATCAGTTTCTCCGGCTCGGCGATGTGTTCCAGCGAATCCCAACAGGTAATGGCCGGCACGGATTGCTGATATGGGTCGAGGTAGCGGCGTTGCTGTTTCAGCCAGTCCACCGCCTCGGGGTTCACATCGAAACCCTGACAGCCGGACTCGGTGACGAAACGCCCGCCACCGATGCCGATATCGACGATCAGCCCGCGGAAGTGCTTACCGACCAGCTCCATCCGGGCGAGGGTCAGCGCCGCCCCCATCGGGGTCGCGTCCAGCTGCTGGTACTTCTCGAAGTACGCCCCGCTGTAGTCCATCGGCGGTCGCGGGTGATAGCCCATGCCAAGCTCCTCAGACCAGAGCAGGCAGTCGGTCAGCCCATGCGGCAAAGCGTGCGTCATGATCGGCGATCCTTTTGTCACAGGTGTGCTGCTTCAGGGTGCAGCGGCAGAAGTTGTCCGGTACCGCGAAGCTGATGCGGGACAGGTCCATGCAGGCATCGGTGATGTGTTCGGGCGAGTTGAAGCCGCCCTGCCCGCCACAGATGATCCAGGCCGGCACCTGGGCGGCGATGGCAGCCGGGACGATCCAGCCGATGCCGCCGATCACCGCATCGGCGTGTTGCAGCAGGGCCAGCAGTTGCTCGACGGGAAGCTCACCCTGGTGGAACCGAACGTCGGCCGGCGGCAGCGGGTCGAGCGCCCATTCCTTGCCGTGCTCCAGGTCGGCCACCGACACGACCTTGTAGCCGCGGCGACGCATCTCGGCGGCGGCCTGGGCGATGTACTCAGGGAGCGGGTTGCGCGTGTCGGCGCGCCATTCCGTGCGAACCGTGGCCGGGCGGACCAGCACATAGCGGCCCTCGACCGGCGACGGGCCGAAGTCCGGCAGATCGAACGCGGCGGGCTCGCAGCGAAACGCCTTGCGCAGGCCCTGGATGATCGGGTCGCGGCCGTAGGCGATGCGCAGTTGCGGGCCTCCGGCCGGCGCATGCCAGGCGTGGGCCCGTTGGATGTTCTTGGCCTGGGTACGCAGCTGGGTATCCGGCCTTACGCACTTCACGTCGAGGTCGCGGTACAACTGTGGCCAGCAGGTTTCCAGATAGGCGCCTGGATAGCGCTTCACGAAAGCACGGGCGTAGATGTTGTCGCCCAATCCCATCATTCCACGAATGAACAAAGAGCATCCTCCAGGCTCATGCGCGGGAAGCAGGTCAGTTCCGTCTGCCGTGAGCAGTTGATGACCTCGGCGCCATGTCGCGCCAGCCGGCCGAACTGGTTCAGCCACTCGACGCAACGCCGGGCGTCCGGGTTCTTGGTCTTGGCGTGAGCGCCGTGCCAGTGGGTGCCCTGACGCACGGAGCAGTCGAACCCCAGCAGAATTACCCGCGAGGCCCCGAAGCTGATCGCCAACTCGATGGCGCGATAGCCGCTGTTCAGCACCGACTGGCCTTTGCCATTGGCGTGGATGCCGTACTGCTGCGCCACATTCGGGTTGTGCGTCCAGCGCTCGGCCGGAATATCGATCTCGGCGCCGTAGGCTTCCCACCAGCAAGCATCGCCCGCATACAAGATCTCGGCGAAACGGGCCAGCTTCCAACTGGAATTGACGGCGATGGTGGGAAGCCCCGCCAACTCCACCGCCCGGCAGTCATCAGGCGTGAGCGAAGGCCCCGAGGCGATCACCGCGACGGTTTTGCCGGACCAGTCCATCAGCCTTGATTGACGCCAGCACTCACCGGGATGGTGAGGTATTCCAGGCCGCTCGATTTGTCCGGCAGCAGTCCGGCGATGTTGTAGATCGCGCCCTTGTGGACGATGCGCATGGAGGCGTCCAGGCCCTCGCGATAGCGCAAGGTGATCCGAGCGACGACCTGCGATTGCACCGCCTGGGCGGCGATGAACTCGCGGGCACTCAACGGCTCGATGGAGGCCGGAACCGCCATCCAGACGTTGGCCCAGCCAGGCACCATCTCACCGGTCACGGGATCTTGCATATCGGCGCGCTGCTGGATGTCGATGCGATGGCGAAGGCGACCGGCGGGCAGGCTCATACGCGCTCTTCCCAGATCAGCGAATACACATACTGCGCGGCGTCGTTCACCGTCAGACCGCCGGTCAGGGTGGACAGGCGGCCGAAGTAGGTGCCCGCCGGCAGCCCGCGCTCGGTGAAACCGCCGCCGACGTTGTTCGCCGTGTTGTTGGCGGACGAAGTGCGCACCTTGAGCGTGTCCACGCGAGTGCCACCGGAGAAGTTGCCACCGGTCTCAATGGTCACTTGCGGCGCGTAGAACGGCGTCGGCCGCTCATTCATGCGGTTCACGCCGATCACTGGAACAGCCGACCAGGTGCCCGACGGCGTGGCGCCGATGAACACCTCCAGTTGCAGCGCGCCCTGGGTCAGGTCGAGGTTTTGCGACCAGAGAATGAAATCCACCGGCGAGGTGAAGCGGAATTGCACGGCAGGTCCGGCGACCGGGATTACGCCATCGACGAAGGCGCGGAACATGCGTCCAGCGAAGAAGCCAGTCTGGCCAGGGTCGACGCGCAACCTGCGCGAGGGGCCGTCGCCGCCATCGGTGAGCAGGTCAAACGGCGGATGAGCGATCACGCGGTCAGCATGGGAAGTGTCGCCCATGTCGGTTTCCAGGCGCTTGGGTCCGCCGAAAATCTTCCTGAAAAAGTCGGCCATGATGGCTCCTATGCCAGCGCGGGATCACGAAGGGGATACAGCAGCGCCGTGGCCGGCTTGGGCAGATAGCCCTGAGTGAACGCTTCGTCAGGATTCTCGTCGCGATCCTTGTACAGGTGGCCGACCATCAGCAGGACGGCGGATTGCACGACTGCCGCGATCACCTTGTCGCCATTGCTGTCGCGGACGTATTCCGGGTCGCCATTGCTGTCGAGGATCGGATCATCGTTGCTGTCGCGCTCAACCTCATAGGGAGACGCCGACTTCAGGTAGTTCTTTACGGCGCCGGACGCAGCCTGAATGTATGCGGTGATCAGCGCATCATCGGCGTCATGATCCATATTCAGGTGCGCTTTGGCGCGCTCCAGGGTGACGTACATCATTTGATGCTGACTCCCTTGCTCGGATCATGCCGGGAAGCGTTGTCGCGCAGGTCTTTCCCGTCGCGGCCGCGCTTAACGGCTAGCCTCCAATCTGCCGAGGCCCCGGGCACGCCTTCCGGCGCATCCTTCTGGGCGATCCAGTAGCAGCCGCCGTAGGTGGTGCCGTCGCCCTGCTCATAGGACTTCTCGGCGCTGAACACGCCGCGGTCGATGATCGCCGGAACCTTCACCGACTTCTCGACCAGGGTATCTCCTGCCTGCAGCTTCACGGTGAGGGTGCGGCCATCCTCGCCCAGCACCAGGTCGAACGACTCCACTGGAAGCGCATCGCGGCCGTCTTTCGGAACTGGCATGCGGTCAGCTGCCTTGTCGAAGGTATCGCGCGCCTGGCGCTCCCAGGACAAGGTGAGGTCGGAGAAGCGGCGCTCGAAGGTGGCGGCCACCTCATCGACGGTCGGCACGGCCGGAAGCTGGATACCTTTCACCAGCTCCCCCAGGTGGGCGCGCAAAGCGTCCATATCGGCATCTTTGCCCGGCTCAGGCTGGGGCAGCGCCTTGACGGCAGACTCCACCAGCTCAGCCAGCAGCGGGCGCACATCTTCAGCGGTCACGGACTGGCCGTCCTTCGCCGGCGGAACATCGGCTACGGCCTTGGCCACTTCCTCACGGATCAGCGGAGCCACATCTTCCACGGTCACGCTTTGCCCATCCGCCGGCGCCGGCATGGCCTTCACCAGTTCGGCCAGGTGCTCCTTGAGCGCGTCCATGTCGGCATCCTGGGGAGCCGGCACCATGTCGGCGGCAGCCTTGGCCAGAGCGGCCAGGTCAATCCCGGCGGCGACCTCAGCGGCGGACGGGATGACCTGGGCCCCCAAGGCCTTTTCCAACTGCTCGATGCGCGCGAGCAAGGGAGCGGTGGCTTCGCGGACGATGGCGCCCATCGCCTTGCCGAACTCTACTGGGTCGATCATTGAATGGCCTCAGTGCGTGCGGCTTGGATAGCCTTTAGGAAAAACAGCTCGGTCATGGCCTTCTGGGCTTGCTCGGAGGCGGCTATTTCTTCGGTGTCCGGCTCAGGCTCTCGTACCGGCTCAGGCGCAGGCGCCTGGCTCGGCAACACGTTGTTGCGCACCTGGTCGAGCGGGAAGTCTTGCTGCTGCATGTAGACGGTATCGCCACCGGCGAGCGGAGGCAGGTTGAACTCCAGCCGCGCGTCGTTGATGGTTTCGATGCTGCCGTCGATGAGGGTGCGGTGGTACTCGGCTTTCTTGCCAGCATCCATCCGCATCAGCACGCTCTCGTCCATGTCCACCTTGTAGGGCGTTGCATTCAGGCCCTCGGTGATCAGGGTTTCCATGGCCTGGATGTGCGACTGCAGGGCGTCGTCGTAGTACAGCTGGTTGATCGCATCCACGCCGAGCCCAGACGGGATGGTGCCGAGCCCCACCTTGAACGGCGGGATGCCGAACGGCTGGCAAATCTGCTCGTCGGAGTAGCGCAGCTGCTCGACCATCTGCGAATCCACGGACTTCGAAGCCAGGGAAACAAACTGCAGGCCATCGCCGACCACGGCGACCTTGCCGGCGTTGGATCCGGTGAAGTTCTCGTTCCAGTAGGTCTTGAGGCGGTCTGCCGTGCCGTCGCTGATCGCCCCGGGCGCAGACAGGATGCCGGACGGCTGAGCATTGTTGGCGAAGAACTCCGCCGACGACTTGAGGATGCGCATGTTCTTCAGCGCAGGCCAGTGGGCGGCGGCGATCGGCGGAAGACCGATCAGCGGGTGAAACGGGCAGATGCAGCGGTCGTGGATGATCTCCGACGCCGGCACGATCAACTGGCCGTCCAGATCCGGCAGCAGGTTCAGGTTGTCGGTGTAGAGCTGGTAGAACACCTCGCCGGAATCGGACACCAGCGGCATTACCCGGCAGGGGTCGAGGATGTACAGGCCGACCACAACATTGCGGCTGTCGCGCTCCTTCAGGGCGTAGGTGTTGCCCTGGCTCAACTTCGACAGCGCCCAGTATTCGCGGAACTGCTGGGCGGTCTGGTAGTGGTTCGGCTTGCGCAGCACCGGGGAATAGGCGGGATTCTCCACCTCGGCCCAGATGCCCTTGGAATCTTTCGCCTTCAGGGCAAACGGCAGCTTGCCGATGTCCGTGGCGATACGGGACACGCAGGCGTAGAGCGTCGGGTACTGCAACAGCGAATCCAGGCGCTCTTCCTGATTGCGCTGCCAGGCGCCCGAAAACGACTCGCGAACGATCGGCCACCAGCCGCGGTAGGCCGGCACCTGCGACAGCGATTTCTCTTCGCTGGCAGTTCGAAAGCCAAGCAGGCGCTTGAGCAGTCCCATTGGTTACTCCCGGGGTTGCTTTTGGGCAGTGATGAAGGCTTCGACATCGGGCTTGGTGATAGCGCCATCGTTACCGGTGCCAGTCACTTTGCTCAGGTCAACACCGGCAGATTCCGCCAGCGCCTTGGCCGCTTTCGAGGCCTTGACTTCAACCGGTACCGGCTCGCCGTCGGGCTTCTGCGGAATCTGGTCGATAGGCTGTTGCTGCTCGCCCTGATCCGGCCAGGTGGCGCGCTTCATCTTCACCAGAATCTGGGCGTACCGCTCCGACATGGTTTTGACCTTGCCGGTTTTCACGTCGATCACTTGAACGGACATAGACCCTCCAGGGAGTCAGGGGCGCCGAAGCGCCCCGTGCTCACTTACGCGCCCCAGTTGACGCCGGTCAGGTAGGCCACGGCCGAAGTGCGGCGGCGCGCCCAGTTGATGGTGCGCTCGGCACGGAAGCCGACCAGGTTGCGCTGCCACAGCGAAACCAGGACGGTGCTGGCAGTGGTGGGGTTGTCCGGGGCGTTGTCCATCTGCAGGGAGGCCTCGGTGGACATCGACAGGTCGATGCCGCCTTCGTCGCCCAGGTAGATGTCGCTGGCATTCACCAGGGCCACCAGCGAGCCGGCCGAGGCGGTCGGCACGTATTCCGACACGATCACCGGCAGCCCCATCAGGGTGCCGCCGTTCATGGTCACGGTCGGGAATTCCGGCTGGCCCAGGGCGTTCTGCATCAGGCCCAGCGCCAGCGCCTGAGTGGCGGTCATGATGAACACGCCGGAAGTCGGCGCGTTGTTGTCGGCGATGAAGGCGCTGAACAGCGCTTTCAGATCGGTACGCACGGCGTCGGCGTCGGTGCCGCTGGACGGGATGCCGGACACGCCGTTGAGGATCGAGGCCGGCGACACGCCAGCGACGGCCGCCTTGGCCGGATCGATGAAGTCGATGTCCAGGCGCTCGCGCAGGGCGGCGGCCAGCTGGTCGCGGATGATGCCATCGGCAGCCGGGCTGGAGTCACGGATGACCTCCATGGTGGCCACGGCGATGTTGGCGACCTTCAGCGGCTCCAGGGTGGTGCGGTTGAAGTCGAACTTGGTCAGCGGCTTGGCCTGACCTTCGCCGACCCAGTAGCCGTCACCGCCAGAGGTCTGGCCGATCAGCGGAGTGCGGAACGGGACATTGCGCAGGCTGGGGATGCCGTTGCTGCCGAAGCGGCCGAGGATGGTCTGCGGACGCAGGTAGGACACGAAGTCCGCGAAAGCGCTGGTCTCGTCACCGACCAGCGGGCCAGCCCAGGTGGAGTCGGAGGTGGTGGCGGCGGCGACAGCGGCCTTGGTCACCAGGCGCTGGGTGGCGCTGATGATCGCGTCTTGGCCGTCGTACAGGGCCTTCGCGATGCCGATGGCATCACGGTGCTCCAGGTGACCGAGGGCCAGGCACTTGGCGGCACGGGCGAAGGCGATGCCAGGCTCCAGCTTCTGGGTGTTCTTGGCGCGGACCTGCAGACCATCCTTCATGTCGAGGGTCTTGATGCGCTGATCCTTCTCTTCCACGACCGATTTGGCGGAGGCGGCCTGGGCCTTTTGCATCTGCTTCAGTCGGCCGATGTGCTTGTCGATGGCGGCGATTTCGGCTTCGAGAGTGTCGAAGGCCTCGGATTGCTCGGCATCCAGGGTCACGCCCTCTTCGGCAGCCTTGGTCATGATGGCTTCCATGTCGGCAGCCTTGGTCACTCGGGTCGCCTCGAATTCGGCGATCTGCTCAGCGATGGTTTTCATGTCGTTGCCCTCCTCGGGCTTCGGAGACTTGATGGACTTGGTACGGGTTGCCGAAGCGCCGGCAGGGGTAACGCGAACGACCGGGACAGCCTTGCGGCCCAACGCGGCCAGCTGTTTTCGGTCGAAGGACTTGATGCTGCTGATGGTCGCGTCCACGTTGCACGGGATGGTGACCAGGGAAAGCTCGAAGACTTCGGACTGGAGGAAGCGGATACCGCCGTCATCCATCCAGGAATACTCGATGGGCCGGAAGCCGATGGAGACGCCACGGACCAGGCCAGCCTTCAGCGATTGCCAGGCTTCGTCGATGCGTTCCTTGAGCTTGCCTTCCTCTTGCACGTCGGCCAGTTGGGCGGTGAAGGTGATGCCCTTCGCAGTGGGCTTGTCGAAAGTGACGGTGCCGACTGGCTTGTCGTGATCGTGCTGCCAGAGCAGCGGGAGCGGGTTTTTGTACTCGACGCCCAGCGGCTCGATGATGTCGCCGACCCGATCAGGGTTCGGAGTGGTGGCCACGCCAGTGATCACGCGCTGGCCATCGTCGAGCGCCTTGACCGTCAGGACGCTGTAGGCTCGATTCATTGCGGGCTCTCCAGAAACGAGAAAACCCGCTCTAGGCGGGCTCCTTGGTGTCGGGCGATCAGCCCAGTACGAACATCTGATAGGTGCGCTCTGGCTCAACTTCGTTGGCCGCTGCGCCGCTTACTGCCATCGCCAGCGCCACCATGCCGTCAATGCGACCAGTAGCCTTGGCCTTGGTGAATTTCCGGTTTCCCGCCGGGTCGCTGACGGTGATCGCGTTCGCCGCGCACATGGTCAGCACCGGGTGATTGCCGTGGCGCAGTTTCTTCGCCAGCAAGCGTGACTCCAGCTCACGGAGCGCCGGAGACATGCTGACGAAGCCCTGGCCGAACTCCTTGAACCGCCCGATCTCTTCTTCGGTAAATCCGACCCGCTCCAGCCAAGGCTTCAGAAAGCGCATGTTGTAACGGTCGAAGTTGATGCACTGCACGTCGCAGCGGTCGAAAACCGTGCGCAGGTACTCGGCGACAAATTCGTATTCGATGGACCGGCCCGGCGTGGTTTCGAGGAAGCCATCCCGCGCCCATATGTCGTAGGGAACCCGGTCATTTCGCGCTTTCTCTGCCAGGCCATCCCCAGGAAGCCAGAACGTCGGCTCAACATCGCCATCCTCGCCCACCAGGACAAGGCCGGTCAGATCGTTCACGCTGGAGAGGTCGAGGCCGCCGTATACCCGTTTCCCATCGAGGGAATCTGGCTTCTCGCCGTTTTCTTGCCAGACCGACCGACTCACAAACGGCGTTCTCGCCTCGACCCGCTGATTCAAGATCAGGTTGCGGTAGGCCGGCTCCCGACTCGGAAGGCGCTTGGCATCCGCCGCCTGGCGGAATACCTCTTCCTTGTTCATGAAGTCATCGAAGTGCGGGTTCGCCGCCCTGATGGCTTCCTCGCTGAACGGGTCCAGGTCCAGCGGCGCGGTGCAAATCTCGACTTTGTTGCGCGGGTCGGCGCCGGACAACGCGTCGTCAATCAACAAGCTGAGCAGGTCCGCATCGGTCGGCGCCTGCGTGCTGATGATGATCGAGAGCGGGCTTTCCTGGGCGGCTGAGGCGGTTTCCAGGGCCTCATACAACTGCGACCGTGGGCCGACCACCTGGCCCAGTTCGTCGTGAATCACCAAGGCCGGGCTCAGGCCAAACTTGGTTGCCGCGTCCGCGCTGAGCGCCTTGTAGAAGGTGCCCAGCTCACCACAGAGCAATTCCTTGGCGGTATCTCGGACGTTAACGTACTGCGACAGGTCGGGGCTCATCCGAACCACCTTGGCCGCCAGTTCGAACAGGATTGCTGCCTGGTCGCGGGACTGTGCCGCACTGTACAGCTGGGAGTTGGGGCGGGCTTCCGGGCCGCACAGGTGCAGGAGAAGCAGGAATGCCGACAGGGCCGTCTTGGCATTCTTCCTCGCCATCGACAGGATGAACATCCGCGTCGGCGAGTCGTAGATGCGCTTGATCCACTTCTTCTGGTGCTTGGTCAGCTTGACCGGCTTTCCAACCAGACGACCTTCAGGGATACAGCAGTGATGCTCGATCCACTGAATGTTTCGCTCGCCGCGGGTTAGTCGCTTTCGACCTGCCAAGGTTTCTTACCTTTCGATTTCTCGCTGGCTGTGTTGCCGCTTTTCGCGTTATAGAGGCTCTGCTGAGTCAGGCGCATCGAGCGGAGTAAAGCATTCATCGCCCGCGTTTCCCGCTCCAGCATCGCGCCGAGCTTGTCGAATCGCTTCAGTCCTTCGTCATCAACCAGCCACGCCGGGTCGAACTGCTCAAGCTGCTGAGCAATCAGGTCAGCCTGAACCTTGTGGCGGCAGTATTGCGACAGCATCCCAGCGTGCTCATCGCCAAACCAATCTGCCGGTCGAGCGTTAACCACTGCGACCCACTCCGCCTTTTGCGCAGCAGTCAATGAAGCGGGCGGCGCTTGACGGCGATCTATGCCGACAGGCGCAGCAACGGCCAGAGACGCGACCGATTTCTTTCCGCGCTCTGCCATGGGGACACCAAAATTGTTGCGGTTAATGAAGAAAGACTTTCGGGCGCGGTCAGATGGCGAATGTATTGGCCAAACCTGACCACCCCCCTGGCGCTAGGCCGCGAACCCCAGGCCGAGTTGGCCGAACGACTTGGCGCCCTTGGCCCTGTTGCAGGCGCTACAGGCGCATGCGACGTTGCCCCAGGTGTGCGTGCCGCCATCCGCCAGAGCGACGATGTGTTCAAGCTCAGGCGCCCTCGGATGAAGCGTGCCGCGCTTGCTCTTCAGAGTCTTTACGCCGCACAGGTGGCATACCCACCCGTCGCGTTCGAACACCTTCAGCGGTTCGATTCGCTCTACGGCGGATGCTCGCTTGAGCGCCCTTCGCTTGGCATCTCGTGCTCTGCGCGATTCCTGCATGGCCGGGTACTGCTTCACTCTCTTCCGCTTAGCGGCATCGCGGCACTTGGCAGAGCAATGCTTGATGATCGACTGAGTGGCGATGAAAGCACAGTTGCAGTGCGCGCACTCTCGCTCGATGCGAACAGGCTGATGGCCTCGCTTGGCATAAGCCTTCTTGGCATACACGCTGCGGGCGCATTTGACTGAGCAGAGCCTGTGCTTTGTCTTGCCCACAGAGCCATCCAGATTGCGGCGCGGCTCGTATGCCGCTCCACAGCCTTCACATATGAAGGTAGACTTCTCGCTATCCATCCTGATCCTCCTACGATCATGGGTGGTAGAAGCCCTGCCGGATGCCAGTCCAGCAGGGCTTCGTCGTTATTGTAACCAGTGGTGGTTGGGATCTACAGGCGCACCCGTCACGTCGCAACCAGGTAACGCGCCGGATTTCTCCAGCTGTTGCTTGATCGAGCCATGGCACTTGGCGCATAGCGACTGCCAATTACATCTATCCCAGAACAGTGCCTGATCGCCTCGGTGCGGAACCTTGTGGTCTACGACTGTCGCCGCAGTCACTCGTCCTTGGCTCTGGCAGTAGCAGCACAACGGATGGCGCTGGAGGAACGTTGCTCTAGCCTTCTGCCACCTGCTGCCATAACCACGCTCGGCAGTGGTCTTACCCTCACGCCACTTCTGGTCAGAACCCTGAATCATCACCGCACCTTCGACCCATCCAGGTAGCGCGCAGGCTGGGCGTCGGGGTCCTGCCCTTCCTCGGCCAGCGCCTCAACCAGTGCAGCCAGCAGGCTATTGGTCTTCTGCTGCTCTACCACTATGGATTCCAGGAGCGGGCGCAGGTCAGCATGAACGCCGACCTCCAGCCCATCAGTCAGCACTAGGGGCTCGCACCCCATCGCTTGAGCCAAGGGAGTGATGGCTTCGACCATCCTGTCCTTGGCTTCCATCGTGATCGCTCTCGAAGTGCTGAGTACCAGCAATGACTCCACGCGCTCGCTCATATGCAATCCTCGACCATTTCTTCAACCAGGCTCGGCGCTTGGCGCAGCCTGAGCAAGCCATCAGGCGTACCGTGGACCCGCACGGCGTGCAAGCGCGCCGGCGATCTGGCTCGCCTCACGCGCGTCCAGCACACCAGGAAGGCCGATGCTGATTTGGTCACCCAGGATCTTCGCCTTGGCCTTGGCGGCCATCTCGTTGATCTCGGCCTTGGCCTGTTCGACCAACTGATCGACGCGCTTCATATGGCCAATGCTCGGCTCACCCATGACGATTCCGCCGGGCAACATGACAAAGCGCATGCTGACGGTATTGAGACTGTCGGTTTCTTCCTTGAGCTCCAGCATCTGCAGGCCGGGAACGGCCACGCCATGCTCATCAGCAAGCACCAGGCAGTCGCCGAATTGGCCTTTACGCTGAACCAGGTGAAGCGTCATCAGTAATCCTCCCAGCCATCCAGGCGTGTCATTGCGGCTCGGGGTACAGCGCCGCCTCGATGATCACCGACTTGCCCATCTCGAGCAGGCCGACCACCGACAGCGGCTCAGCCTTCTGGCCGAGGGCGAAGGTTTCGATCTCGCCATCCTTGCAGCGCAGGATCACGGTGCCTACTTCAATGGCGGTCACTTCGCCCGTCTCGATCAGGCGAATAAGTTCCTTCAGTGCGCAGACGGGGTCCTGATAGTCGCCTTGGCGCAGCGGTACCACCTTGAGGTCAGTCATGGTCGATCATCTCACACCTCACGCCACGCATGGCGAAGGCAATGACCTTGTCTTCATCCAGGTCAAGGCGCAGCGCCCAGTTCAAGAAGCCCGCGCAATGGACAAACGGAATCACCCACCAGGCCACCTTGGTCTGGAACGTGACGGTCAATTCACCGATTGGCATGGCACACCTCACGAATGTAGCTCTGCAACCCCTTCACCTTGGCTTCGAGTCGCTGGATGCCGGCGCGGAGATCTGCAACACGCTGTCCATCAGCGGGATCAAGCTCGGCTCGGCCTGCATCAGGGCGGCCGGAGGGGACGGGATTCGACACTGGGCACTTGGCGTTGACGTACACGCGGTACTTGCCAGTGCGAATGCCATCAGCAAGGCGGTCGTGCTCAGCCTGGACATGGGTCAGGGCCTCTTGGTATTGGCGGTCTACCCCGTCACGGGCCTGGATAGCGCGGTCGAACTGGTCGGCCTGGGCCTGGAGCTGGGCGACCTTGGCTTGGGTGTCGTCCAGGCGCTCTCCCCGGCTATCTGCCAGCCACCACAGACCGAGCACAGCGAGCAGCAGGACACCGCAGGCGATGGCGAGGATGCGGGTCACGGCACATCCTTGAAGAACCGGTGATTGCCGATGGTGACGGTGGGCTTGGCGCCCTTCACCCATGGCGGCGGGGTCTTCATGCTCTTGGCGTAGTAATGGGTGGCGCCGGCAGTGGGATCGGGCTCATGGCCTTCCACGGCCGCGACCGCCGCTTCCCGGGCACGCATGTACTCGCCGCTCGGGATCGGCTTGCCGCCGCGCAGGTACACGGCATTCGGGTCATTGGCGTTCCAGCAGCTGAACTGCCAGGGCTTCTGGCACACGCCGATGATGCTGCGGCCCCACCAGCCGGGATTCTTGACCCGGTTCAGGATCACATGGGCGACGGCGATCATGCCGCCCATCCCCTCGCCACGGGCTTCTGCCCAGCAGGTCCTGGCCAGAATGTCGATCTCGGCGTCAGTCGCTTTCATGTCAAATACCAGTAGATCAGGCTGCCGACGATGCCGACCACGAAGCAGAAGAACCCCGTGCCCCAGCGGAGGTAGGCGACGATCGCGTCATCGGTCGTGAAGGACAACCGCCAGAACATGAAGCCCAGCAGGAACAGAGCCAGCAGCAGCGCATGCACCACCATGACGAATCCCTCGCGTCAGACCTGATCCACTTTGCGGCCGATCAGCCGGTCGGCGTAATCGCGCAGTTTTTCCACACCCATGAAGCCGACCGCGCCACCGGCAAAGGTGGCCATCGAGTCGGGCAGGCCGAAGTAGGCCAGCAGCGGCACCAGGGTCAGCGTGGCCAGACCGCAGAGGGCGCCTTCCAGGGCCATCTGGCGCCAGCCGCCACGCCCGTAGATCACCCGCACCACCGCAATCGCAACAGACAGGCCGAAGGCGTACAGCTGCGGATGGTGCGAGGCCATCCACGCAATAAATGCCGCCCACAGGCTGGGGTCCTGATCCATCTTCATGGCTCCGGTTCCTGGCCGTCAGGCCGCTCGGTTGAATAGGGTGCCGCCTTCCCGCCGGGGAGGGGTGACAGGTCAGCGGCATGAACAAGGCCCGCGCGATTTGAGCGTGCCCGATGGGCATAGGCTTGGCGGGGATTGGCAGAGCGCCAGAAACAAAAAGCCCCGGCGTTTCGGCCAGGGCTTCTTGATGTTCAGTTGCGCAATTTCCGCAGAATGAGGAAATTCTGTTGCACGGTTGCACCAATGTCAAGCAGCCACATCAAGCAACACACCCTCAATGCGCAATATTTCCTCAGAACACGCTACCGCCTCCTTCACCATCTCATCGAGGCAGCCCTCGATCCCACTGCGCCACCGCCAGTAGGTGGAGCGGTTGAGCCCCTGGTCATCCCAGGACGTCATGTCGTAGAAGTGGGCGGGCAGGATGATCATGTCGGTGGAGCGCTTGCCTTCCGCACCCTTGAGCGGCGGGATGGCCCAGGCAGTGACCGCTTTGGCCACGAACAGCTGCGGCGCATGGGAGGCAATCAGCGGGGCCAGCTTGCCGATGGCCTCCACCTTCCGACCCTTGTGGGTGCTGTAGCGGGCAACCAATGCCGCCCAGTGGCGGGGCTTGAGCTGGCTGTGCAGCCGGGCGAATACCCAGCAGTCCGCGTCGGTGCGGCTGATGGCGTCCTTCTGCGCCGAACGGAACAGCGTGGCCAGATCCAGTCCGTCCTGATAGCCCGGCCGGTAGAGCTTCTGCCAGGCCTGCTTGCTGGTGTTATCGATAGCCTCGGCCGAAAGTGCCGAGACGATTGCCGCGAGTGCGCTGGTGTAGATCATTCCCTTTCCCCCTTGATCAACCCGTATTCCCTCAAGATCGCCATGTTCCAGGCGACGTACTCAGCCAACGTCAAACCGCTGCCTCCGTCCGCGTTGCCCCACAACGACGGCAGGTGCAGGTCTGCAAGCGCTCACCCAGGCTGTGCCAGGTGTACGCGCCGCCCCAGACGCAACCGAAGAACAGGCATTTCCAGTTCATGCGACCTCCCATTCCAGCTTCGCCGGCATCGGCGGGATGGCTTCCAGGGTGTGCAGGTTCAGCAGGGTGAAGTAGCCACCCCGCTCCTCCGGCAGCCAGCCGCCGGTGTCGATATGGATGACGTTGCCGAGCACGGCCGGGCGCCGAACAGGGGTATGCCCAACCACCACGGCACTGATGCCGCTGACCCCAGATGAATCGCTGTTCGTGACACGCCTGCGTGACCATTGGCACATGGCAGCCACATGCTCGGCTTCCATCCCGCCGCCATCGAACGCCGACTTCAGGTCCGCCCAATCCGCGCACGGCACGTCGGCATGAACCAGGCCAATCAGTCCATTCGGAACTTCAACCTCGATAAGCAGGGGCAGCTGGCCGAGCTGAGCAACGATGTCGGCGCGCTCGAAATGCGAGAGGCCATAGAACCAGGCGCCGCCATTCACGAAGTGCAGGTCGGCATTGGCGGTGATAACCATGTCCTCATGGTTGCCACGGATGGCGAAGAACCAGGACTTGGCCAGCCACTCCAGCACCTGCTCACTTTCCGGGCCTCGGTCCACCAGGTCGCCGACCGAGAACAGCCGATCCACGACCGGATCGAATCCGGCGGCATCCAGAGCAGCTTGCAGGCGAGTGAAGTGCCCATGGATATCGCCCACCGCAAAGTCGCGGCCGGCAGTGTTGATCCCGAAACGCTTGATCACGCTCATGCAACCTCCCCCTTCTTCAGCTCCCGCACCAGGGCCCTGTACTTGGCCTTGATCGCTTTCAATTCGTCGATGGTGAATCGCTTCGGATCGTGCGGCCCCTCCAGCCACTCCACCCTCTCCAGCCCAATCTTCTGGATCAGGTTGATCCGGTAATGCGTCAGGTTCCCCGAAAGGTGGGTATTGCAGGGCTGGCACTGCTTCCAGATGTTGCATTCCTCGAAGCGCAGGGCCGGATTAGACCCGGCCGGCCGATAGTGCCCCGCATGGTATTGGCCGTCATGGTGGCGCTGGCAGCTGATGCAAGGCTGATCCTTGTCGCGCAGGCGGATGTAGGCGTTCACCGCCTGCTGGGCTTCACGCAGGTAGTCGCGGCGGCTCTTCAGCTTCTCCTTGCGCGCCTTGAGCTCCCGGCGTTCGCGCTGGGCGATGGCCTTGCGGGCGCGCTCGGCGTGGACATCCTTGGTGGCCAGGGCGCAAGCCGGGCTGCAGACTCGCTGGCCCAGGCGCTGCGGGACGAACTTGTTCCCGCAGGCGGCGTTCTGGCACTTCTTCGGGCGGGGTTGGCGGACGGCGAGAGTCATGCCGCCTCCTCGCTCAGCAGGTCAGCGAACACCACGCCCTTGGCAGAGAACTCGTCGACGATGCGGTTGGTGAACTCGATGCCCTGCTTCCGATTGAACAGGCGGGTGACAGGGAGGCCTTCAGGTCCGGCAACGGGGTGCGCCCCCATCAGGGCCAGCTTGTCTTCGTAGGTCCAGTGCAGGAACAAGCGATTCCAGGTGTCGCGGAAGTCGGGGCTGTCGCGCAGCAGGATCCGCACCCCGATGTGCAGCTTGCAGTAGCTGCGGGCGTCCTCGACATCACCGACCTGGGTCATCTCGGCAATCCGCTGGTACAGGGCGAACCACAGAGCGTTCTGGTCCAGGGTGCGATCCTTGCCCGGGCGCAGGGAGACCACCACGTACTTGTGCTCGCGGAACATGGCGGTGAGCTTGGTGACGGCCTCGGAGAGCCGGGTGGCGCCGTTGACGGCGATGCGGTCAGATTTCATCGCCCTGCCCTCCCTTGTTCAACTGTTCACGCAGGCGCGCGTACAGCGGCGAGACAGTTGGCTTCGGCAGCTCCTCTTCCACTAAGGCCAGGGCAATGCACAGCCCCTGGATCAGTCCGCTTTCTGGCGTGCCCATGGCATCCGGCGACGGCAAGGTGGCGCCGGCCGTCTGGAGTCGGTCGCGCACACGCTGGAGCGCCGCCAACCGCTCGCCGCACAGAGCATTCAGGTTCGCCCAGCGCTCCTCGGCGTTCCGGCCATGGATGAGATCCACCAGCGCCAAACGTTCCTCGGCTGCCTTTAGGCGTTCATTGAGCTCGTCGAGCTTGGCCTCCTGCCGTTTCAGACGCTCCGCGCTGGCCAGCAGCACGACCAGGAACTCGTTGTCTTCGCCATCGTCGGCGCCCTCGGCGAAGGCCTGGGCGTTGTCGACCAGTTGCTTGACCAGGTCGGCAGCCAGCCAATCCTGGGGCAGCTCGCGCAGCCGCTCGTTCTCCGCGATCAGCCCGGCGACGTGATGTTCGAACAGCTGGGCCATGCGCCGGCGCAGCGCCTCGCGCTCATCCGGGGTCATGCCGGAGTAGCCGAAGGCGTCGTGGCGCTTGTCCAGGCCGAAGTCATGCCGCCAGGTCAGGCACATGGAGTTGATGATCTGGTCCTTGTCAGCCATGGCGACCACTCCCCTTCTTCAGGCAAGCAAGCGGCAGGATCGACATTCCGAAAGCGATGCAGACCAGCAGCAGGAATGGCCAGTCGCACGGCCGCAGTTCCTGCTGATCAAACTCGATGTGCTCAGCAAGGGCGCCAAGGAAGGCGATGACGCCCGCCACGCCCCAAGCGATCACGAATGCCAAGAGCAGGCTCATACGGTCACCTCCCGCTTCCGCCAGGAGCGCTCGGCGGCCTCGCCACGGAGCGGCATCAGGTAGCGCAGGGACCAGAGCCAGAGGGAGCCGTCGCGCAGCTCGATGAAGGCCGCCGGCTCGGCGCTGCAGCTGGTGAAGGTGCGGCCGCGAAAGGCGACCGGGCCGATGGCGCAGATGATGTCATGCACCTGGGCGGACTGGCCGAGCAGCTCGAAGCTGCCCTTGGCGCCGATGATCAGGGCGAGGTCGCCGGGGTTGAGTTGCTGGCTCATCGTTTCGCCCCCTCGGCCCGGTGCATGGAGCCATCCGGCCAGACCAGGCGGTAGTCGTTGCCGCGCACCAGGCAGACCTTTTCGCCTTCGTAGTTGACGCGGAAGCCGTCGCGCTGGAGTTGGCAGACGGTGACGCGCTGGTGGATGGTCATTGCTGAGCCCTCACGCAGGAGGTCTTGACCAGGGTCAGCGTGCCTTCGATGTCCGCCTTGACCTTCGCGGCGGCCTGTTGGCATTGCGCCTCGGTTTCCATCGGCACGGAAGTCATGACTGCACTGTCGCTGTTCACATAGAGGACGATGAGGAAGTAGGCAGAGAGCATCACTCACCCTCCCCCTGCAGATTCTTCAGCAGCGCCTTGAGCTGGCGGTACTGCTCCATCGACTTGGCGCTGGATTCGCGTTCCTGCTCGACCGCCAGGGCCACGTCTTCCACTCGGGCAGCAAGGCGTTTCAGGTGGCCGGCCATGCCGACAATCTCGGTCGCCAGTTCGCCCAGCATCTCCAGCGGCGAGACGGCGCGCTTCGGCTCCGGGGTGACTTCGATCTTCTGCGCGGGCTCTGCCATCTTCGACTCCTGGGTTTTCGGCTTGGCTTCAACGGCGATGCGCTGGAACTGATCGCGGCCGGTCTTCTTGATCAGTCCGGAGTCCACCAGCGTGGTGAGGCAGCCGGAAACGATGCGGGAATCCGGCGTGCTGCCGGTCAGGTTGCGCAAGGCGGTCATCACCTGGAACGAGGTCCACGGCTCGGCGATGGGCACGCACTCATAGACCTTCCTGGCGATACCGGTCTGGCCCTGCATGAGGATTTCTTGCTTGGATGGCGTCATCACTCCACCTCCGCGTTAAACCAGATGCCGCGCGCAAACTCTTCGGCCTCAGCCTTGGTGCAGGCCTCGCCAACCATGTAGAAGGACTTCCAGGGAAGAATGACCAACCAGCAGGACTTCATGGCCGAGCCTCCTTGCGAT
This sequence comes from Metapseudomonas phytobenefica, assembly GCF_043392685.1. Lineage (NCBI taxonomy): Bacteria > Pseudomonadati > Pseudomonadota > Gammaproteobacteria > Pseudomonadales > Pseudomonadaceae > Metapseudomonas > Metapseudomonas phytobenefica. The sequence goes on from NZ_JBHZGM010000019.1 coordinate 87,514, forward strand.
AGCGCTCCTGGCGGATCCGGCTGCAGCGCTTGTGGCTACCATGGCCACGGTTCTTGTGGCAGATGTCGCAGGTGCTCACGAGCTCTAGTCCTTCTTCGCTGAGCTTTCCGCCGTTAGGCTTACTCATGGGCTGCCTCCTCCTTCCGTTGAAGTTCGGCCACCTGAGCGACCACGGCGGCCTGGTGTTGGCGGCGGGCGCGCAGCTCACGGCGGCGATCCCAGCGGCGCTGAATTTCCTTGCGGCGGCGACGCTCCTTAAGTTCGTCCTTGATCGCGCGCAGCTTCTGCCGGACTTCCGGATCCGGCGCGCCCACGGCTCCGGTAAGCAGGCCGGCGATGGCCTGGCCGTTGCCGGTCGGGCTCTCCTGAGTGTGCTCAAGTAGCAGGCGATCCGCCTCAGGAGCCGGCAGGCGCTTCAGGTCGCGGGCCTGCTCGATGGCGCGGGCGCGCAGCTGCGGGTCGAAGCCGATGGAGACTTCCCACTTCGCAGGCTTGGCATCGCGGCGCGCGTCGGCCACCAGGCGGTCATAGGCATTCAGGAAGGCCATGCGGGCGCCAACCTTGTCGCGGGCATCCAGCAGCGGGCGAGCAACCTGCAGGGCGGCCAGGATTTCCCCGGTCAGCACCACGGTGTCGCGCTCGTCGCCAGCCTGCAGGGCGATGGACCAGGCCTCGTCGCGCCCCGGGCGGCCGTCCTCGGCGTGGATGCGGTCAAGGATCTCGCCCAGGGTGAACCTGCCCTTGCACTCGCGGCGGCACGCCTTCAGGGCCCCGGCAATCATGTCCTGGCTGTATTCGGCGAGATCGGCGGCCATCACCGCCGCTGCGTTGGCGCTCAGGGTCTGGCCCAGAGTTTCCGCAGTTGCGCAGAGCGCCATGGCGAGCTGGTCGATCTCATCTGAGGAAAGCATTCTGGATTCCCCCGTTCTTCAGGATCTGGGCGGCCTCTTGGGCGGCGTTGAGGTTGGCTTGGGTGTCCTCGATCTGGCGGGCCGTGCGGGAGTTCATCTGGCGACCAGTGAACCACTGCGTCCGGTAGCTCTCGGCGCCCTGCAGGAGGTTGCCCAGGCTGTGGCTGGCGTTGATCAGCTTGGAGTCGTTGATCCGGAGGTAAAACGCGGCGACCTTCGGGGCCTCGTCGGCGCCAAGGCGGTCGACCAGCTGAGTGATCTGGCCGGCAACCTTGGCGTTCCACACCGGCCAAGCCGAGTAGCGGATGCGGTAGGCCATGGCGTAGTTCGCCCAGGTCTTGTAGGTCTTGCAGGTGGGGTCTTTCGGCCCCGGCATGTCGGCGGGGATCTCGCAGCGGGGTTCGTTGCCGGAATTGTCGACGATCAGCGCCAGCTCGCTGCCCTTGGCCGGCTCTGCCGGACGTGGGCTGCAATCCTGACTGGTGTCCTGACTGGTACCCTGATTACTGGTTTCCTGATTTGTCGGAAATTTTTCCGACCCATCTCGGAAATTTTTCCGACCACCCTCGGATTTTTTTCCGACCTGGGTCGGATTTTTTTCCGAGGTAGATCGGATTTTTTTCCGACCCTCTGCGGTCTTATTGGTCGGATATTTTTCCGACCCATCCAGCTTGCGATTCCACGCCCTTCCCTTCTTGGTCAGGCGCACCAGGGTGATGCTGTTGGTGCTCGACAATTCGATCACGCCGGCACCGGCCAGGGTCTTCAGCAGCCGGTAGATGGTGTCCGGCTTGTCGGTGAGCAACGGCAACTCCTCCATCACCTTGGCCTTGCTCAGGGCGTAGAAGTCACCATCCTTGGTCTCGACTGGCTTGGCCCAACTCGGGCACTCGTAGACGAACGCGAACAGCAATGCCTGCTGTGCGTTCAGGCCCCATTCCAGGGCCTTGACCTGATTGATGGTGACGGTGAACTGCATGTCAGGCGCCCTGCTTTTCGCGGGAGAGCTCGAGGCGGACGGTGCGGCTCAGGGTGGTGCACTTGGCCGCCATCGCGTCGAGAGAGGCGGCCAGCTCGGGCAGCCACTCGCCGTCCTTCTCGGTGATCACCAGGTCGTCGAAGACCTTGGAGCCGAGGCCCGCCACGTCGCCGACGCGGTGCATCAGGGCGCTGAACACCTGCATGGCGTCCATCCCCTCGATACCCACCGGGCGCACCGCCAGCAGGCCGTAGCGGCCGGCCAGTTCGATCAGGCAACGCTCGCGCCATTCGGGGAGCAGCGCGGTAACCCACGGCTCTTCCAGCCAGGCCGGAATGTCGACGGATTCATCCAGCCAGCGCTGCACGCGCTTTAGCCAGGTGTCCGCCATCTTCAGGTAGGCATCGCCGTCCACGCGGTCCATGGACTCGAAGTCCGGGACCTTGCGGTCTTCCTGCAGGTCGGGGATCAGGGAATGGATCGCCTTGCTCAGGGCCGTGGCGAAGTCGCGCTGGCTCAGGCTGGTGCGGGCGATCATGTCATTGGCGTGTGCGATCAGGACGGCATCGCGGGTGTTCGTGTGGTTGCGTCTTGGACTGGACATTTCGACATGGCCCTCCCGGCCCTACCCTGTCTACAACTGATCAACCGACAGGGAGCCCCCCATGCCGACCGACCTTTCCGAATTACGTGGCGAAGTACTCGCCCTTCGTTGCTACGTGGCAGCCCTGATCCAGGTCCTGCCGCTTTCCTCTCAGCTGCGACTACCGGCAGCCTTTGAATCCCGTGCCGAGGTCATTCGCCATCAGCTCGATGAATCCAGCGCGGCCGGGTTCGACCGCGCAGCGATAGCGCTGGCGGTTAGGCGGCCGAATCAACTGGGTACAGATCGGGTCGCAGTTCATGGCGAGTGACCTTGCCCTCAGTCGCGGCCTCAATCTGGAGGACTCGCTCTGCGGGGACGCGGCCAGTCGCGCACATGCGCTGCACAGCTTGTGGCGTGCAGCCGAGCACCCGCGCCAGGGCTGACTGGCCTCCTGCTGCTACGGCTGCACGCGTGGCGGCGTTCTCTTTCATGGGGCGCCTCAACTGATTGATTACAACTCAAAGTTACAATCAGGGAGGCAAAATTACAAGCGAGAATTGCAATGCTTGTTACAACCGCTGGTTGTATCGTTGCGCGCATGGAGACGATCGGTTCCCGCATTGCTGCGGCGCGCGAAAGGAAGGGGCTTAATCAGTCCGAACTAGGGAGGCTGCTGGGCGTTACCCCGCAGTCCGTTCAGGCGTGGGAGTCGGACAAGAACATCCCCCGTCCGAAGCGGCTCAACCAGATCGCCGGCGCTCTCGGCTCAACGGTTGCAGAGCTTGTTGGCGACAGCCAGATGCCTGACCTTGAAACGGATCCTGCTGAATCAAGCGCTGCCGAGCTCGTGCGTCAGATGCTCGCCTCAAAGGCGGGGAAATCCCTCTCCCAGGAAGACCGTGAGCGTCTGCTGGCGGTGACGCAAGAGCCCCAGGAGAAGCCCAGCAACGTCATCCCCGCTGACTTCTCGCGCAACCAGGCCCGCAAGGGCGAGTTGCTGATTCCCGAGTTCGACATCCGTGCCGCCATGGGTGCCGGCCAGCTGCCTGGCGACTATGTGGAGACCGTGCGCAACCTGGTGGTGAACGAGGCACACCTGCGCGCCCACGGCGTGAACTACTCCGCACCCGAGCACCTGGCGATGATCACCGGCTGGGGCGACAGCATGACGCCGACGATCAACGACAAGGATCCGGTGATGGTCGACCGGGGCGTGAACGAGTTCATCGGCGAAGGCATCTACGTGCTGACCTGGCACAAGCACCTGTTCATCAAGCGCGTGCAGCTGCTTGACGCCGAGCACTTCAACCTGATTTCCGACAACGACAGATACCCCAACCAGACGGCCAAGATCGAAGACGTGATCGTCCACGCCAAGGTGCTGCTGATCTGGAATGCCCGCAAGGGCTGAGCCACCAACTGACAAGGAGGTCGCCATGCGCGCCATTCCCCTAATTCTTGCGGCCACCCTGCTCACGGGCTGCGCCATCGCAGGCAAGAAGATCACAGAAGCACAGATGCACCAGGTGGTCCCTGGGCAATCCGATCGCGAAGACCTGATTGCGATCTTCGGCAGGCCCATCTCGGAAACAATCGATTCCGATGGCAATCGGACACTCGGGTGGTCCTACGTGAACACGGGGTTCATGGGTATTGGCACCGAGATTCAGAGCGTGGGCATCCAACTCGGCCCGGATGGTACGGTGAGTAAGTTCACCAGAGGCGGTACTGCCCCGGTCTCACCCTACGAGCGGACTATTCAGCCGCCGGCGAAACCAGGGCCAACATCCCAGCAGTCCGCCCCGCTCTCCCGCGACCAGTGGAAGCAGCAGCAACTCGACCAGCTCAACCGCGAAACCGGCCTGAGCTACGAGGAGTACCAGCGGCGCTACAAGGCAATCACCGGGCAATGACCCTGCGCGCCCTTGAGGTACGCTATCCGGGACGAGCAGGAGAGTCCCGATGGTTTCCATTCAAACAGTCATGCATGAGATTCAGACCATAGATACCCGAGACCTCGCGATCACGCTGGGCTCCGCCTCGATCGTTGGCGGAATCTGCGGATCGCTGACCCAGGCGCTGCTGCCTTACATGGACTCCAACCTGGCGATCCTGATCGCCGGTACGGTGGGCGGGGCCTTGGGCATGGCCATCTCGAAAATCTCCAAGAAGGGGCTGTGATTGGTCGAGTACCTCCTGGCGAATGTCGGCAACGCCTCCTCGGGGATGTTCTTCATCGCCTTCTTTTTGTGTTTGGCAGCCGACAAAGTATCGGGGCGCGACATTGAGCTGGAGCGCGCCATCGTTCGGGGGTTTTCGCTCGCCAGCGCACCCACGGGCCTGGCATTCGTGATCTGCGCCTTTCAACCGGTCTGGATCCAAAAACTTGAAGGGGCCAGTCTAAATTTCGCCCTGGCCGGCGCCGTGATCCTGTTCATCTCGATCAAGCACGGCCTGAGCAAGTAGCTGGCAACGAGTACCAGCGGCGGTATCGGGAGATTGTGGGGCAGTGAGGGCTGAGACAAGTAGCTGAAGCATTACAAACGAAAATAACACAAACACGAGAGAAGGACTTCTATGGCAAAAGCACCAAAACCCAACAAAGTCGCGAGCCCTGGAGCAGGTAAGGCCGCATCGAAAAGCGCGGAGTCGAAACCGTCCATCCCCAAAACAGTCGACTTGATCGGAAAATCAAACAACGCAGACATATATATGTTTGCAGGCCCGCTGGAGCGTCAGTTTGAGTCAGGCATGCTCTTGACGGTCCAACACAAGCAGCGCAAGCGTGAGAATGCAATTCTCTTCCTAGATACATACGGAGGACACGCCGACGCAGCCTATAAAATCGCAAAGGCATTTAAGCGGAATTATAAGCAACTCACCGTGATGGTGTTTTCTGACTGCAAGAGTGCTGGAACTCTGCTGTGCTTGGGTGCAGACCACCTTGTGATGGCGGATCTTGCCGAGCTTGGACCGCTCGACGTCCAGATACCCAAAGAGGGGGAATTCAGTGGACGACGTTCCGGTCTAGATATTACCGATACCCTTGGGGCGCTCCAGAACGAGTCCATTCGCCTTATGCGACAGCATTTCCTTGATCTCAGGGTCGGATCAAGGACGCAGATATCAACGCGGGACGCCCTGGAAAACGCCACCAAAATAGTCTGCGGGCTCCTTGCGCCCGTCTATGCTCAGATTAACCCCTTGAGTCTGGGCGAGTCGGCGAGGTCTAACTCGATCGCTTATCATTACGGGCAGCGCTTATCGAAGGGAAATATCCATCCTGGAGCTCTGAATCGACTGATTAGTGGGTACCCTTCCCATGGATTCGTCATTGATCGAGAAGAGGCATCTGAGCTGTTCACTTCCGTCAGGGCGCCGACGCCCAGTGAAGAACTACTCATGCTAATGCTGCTCCAGCGCCACGAGCAGTTGGCCTCCCGTCAGACGCCCTTGATTTCATGCCTCACTGACACCTATCCTCTTCCTCCGCCTACTCAGGAGCCGCCTCAAAATGGACCTGACAACCTCACAAGCCACTCGGATGCTGATACGCAACCTGGAGACAACGGTGAACCTCTACGAACTGGATCTGCGGTCGAATTGCCAAGCGATGTCGGACCTGATGGAGACCGAACTGGCAAAGCGGAATCAAATGCTGGAGATTCTGGAGCAGCGCGTCCAGACCCTGCTCCCGCAAGACCTGCGAGAAGACCAGCTCGAGCAGCTAAGCCTGTAAAGCCCAAAGGCGAGTAATCGCAGAAGCCCCGCCATCGAGCGGGGCTTTTTGTTTCTGCCCTTTCCTACCGCAGCACCAGCACCGTCCGATAGCGCCAGCTCTCGCGCCGCAATAGCCTGTCCCCGAGGAAAACCCGCAAGGAAGTGGGGAACCCCACCGATGAAGCCCGGCCCTGCGCCGGGCTTTGTCGTTTCTGAGCGGCTAGAACGGCGCCTCGACCAGGTTCTGCACCTGCATGTCCTCGATGGGCGCCCAGTCCTCCATCTGCACCTCCGGCCCCTCCTCCGCCATCGCCTCCCATTGCAGCAGCATCGTCCCGTCCTCGTTCTCGGTCATCGACAAGCCGTCGGTTTCGGCCAGCTCCTCCATCACCTGCCGCCACGCTGATTCGGAATCGCTGTCCAGGCGCCAGAGTGTCACCTGGCGCAGGCTCTGCGCCTTGGGCGAGTTGATCATCGCCGACACCCTCAGTCGCACGCGGTCCACCTCGGTCATTCCGCCGCGATCCTGCTTTGCCACCTTCTTCTGCTGAGCCATGCGCCCTCCTTTTGCTGTATGTCCATACAGTACTTTCTGAAATACCGCCCAGACAAGCCTGATGGACTACAACTTTAAATTGGAGAAAAGCTACAACTCCCGCTTGCAATCTACAATTTTGCGTTGTAGTTTTAATCCCAAGCCGAACGCAAACGCGTCGGCAGCAAGACCAAGTCGCCACCGAGCGCACGTTCTTTTCACATCGCTGGGAACCTCGCGGCGGAATCCCCGGAAACGGGCACAGCGCGAGCAAGAAATTTCCGCCCCATGCCGGCTCTGGAACCGGCCAGCTCGAAGCCGCGCCATCGCATCTGGAAATGGCGAGCCAAGGGCTGCACAGCTAACGCTCCCTGCCAGGGCCGCTCAGAACGCGGCGCCTCACCTGGTACAGCGGAACGCTGTGAGTGTTGGGCCCATCCGGAGGTGGCCTGGTAACCCCGGACGAACAGCCAGAGCAAGACCGCGTGTGGAGAAGCCCAGTAGGCGAGCGCGGAGCAACACGGACAGCATCACTGGAGCCGCTTCTTGCGAGGCGGCTCTGGGATGACAACCGGGAGAGTCCCATGAAGAAACTGATAATTGGAATGGCTGCTCTGGCGCTGCTGGCCGGGTGCGAAGGTGACGCCCAGATCGCCTCGCGCAATCTGTCCAAAGCCGCCGACATGTTCGAGATCAACCGCCGCGTCGTGTTCTACAACGGCATCACGGGCGAATACATGCTGTCGCTGGAGGGGCGCTGCTCCATCCGCGCGGATGGCATGGACAGCCAGTTAGAAGTCACCTGCATGACCGGCCCACAGCAGTACAAGAAGCACTTCCTCGGGCTTTCCGACAACGTCACCTACTTCGCCGAGCAGTTGGATTCGACCAGCGCCAGCGTTTACCACTACCGCGTGATCTTCAAGCCCCAAAGCATCCTGCCGAATGTCGATTTCGAGGGAAGCTCCGGCGCGTTGCGCGAACTGGTTCAGTAACAGCTCGCCCCTATCCGGGGCAAAGGAGGATGAGGGGATGAGCAGTCAGCAGCGCCCGCGATTCAAGCGCGTCACCAAGGATGAGTTTGCGGCGCTTTCGGTGGGCGCGAGTCAGCAGAAAGCCTTCCCACCCTCCGGCCCTGAGTACTACTTCAAGGATGGCCGGCACTTCGGCTTTGAGAATTTGACCACGGGTGAATGCGTGGTCTTCGAATGGGGTGCCTGACCGCCGGAAAGACGGCCCCGTAGCGCAATGCGGGTTATGAAGCCCCGATGCCAGGCAGGGGTGATGCGCAGCTTGGCCCGAGAAACCCCTTGGGGCGTATCGGAGTGCGGGCTGATTGCCCGGTGGCGCTTCGGGTGAGAGCCGTAGTGTAAAGACATCATGCCGCCACGAACGACCGGATAGAAGCACCGGCCAGTCCGCACCCCGATGCTCCCCAGCATCACACCCAACGAGTAGCCAGGCCACGGATGGCCAGCTTTGGCGCTCAACTGATTTCGCAGGCGATTCGCGGGTCTCGCGCAGACAGCCCAGAAGCATGAGAGGTAGCGCTCTCCGCCTGCACCTCACACCTCAGCGCCCTGCCCCGGAAACGGGAAGCTGTCACTCAGGCCATGCCCATACATGGGAAAGGTGACGCCGGGCAGCAACCGGCACCAATCCCGCTCCACCCTCTTGCCCGTCAGCACTGCGGGCCTTTTTGCCGGTACGCCGGCACCTATTCCCCATCCACGCAGCCGCGAGGATTACCCCATGAACAGAACCGTTTGCATCGACCAGTACGAGCTACAGGTCGAGATCACCCGTTGCCTCGTCGTGCCGCCGAACCCCCGCACCTGGGACAGCGACCTGGACTACTACGGCTACCAGGAAATGGAATTCGAGGTCGTCTCCGGACTGGTCTACGACGAGGACGGCGAGAACCCGCAGGACCTGGGCCGCAATGGTTGTGCGGCCGTGGCCGAGCAGTACGCCGAAGAGATCGAGCAAAAGCTCTGGGATCAACTGGAAGACGAACGCGACGACGACTACGACGACAGCCGCGATTACGACTGGGAGGCAGCATGAGCACCGACCGCATCTTGAAAGCCTTGTGGGTGGTTCGCCGAGGTGATCCAGACAGCTACCAGGCCGGAGTCAACTTCGGCATCGCCATCGGCATGGCCTCAATGCTGCCCTACGAGCAACACGTCAGGCTAAGCGAACTGGTCGTGAACGCCGCTCGCTATGCGCGGCTGGATCAGGAAAAACGACAGCAGGAGGCAGCATGATCATCTTCGCCGGAAGCCTGAAAGGAATCGCCGAAGCCCTGTTCATGCAGGGCTTTTTGTTGGTCGAGGAAGTCCCTTTCACTCGCGCGCCGTTCAGGTCGGGCGGGCGCTGGGTGTGCGAGGTGAAGGCATGAACGAGCACGACACCCGAACCGTATGGATGGTCTTGGTCAATACCGATTTGACCGAAGGCAAAGGGCGAAACATCCCGATCTACATCTGCGCCTCGGAAACCACGGCGCGCCGCATGGGCAGGAAGCGCAACGTGCAAGGCTCGGATGCCGATGTGATCAAGGCTGAGGCCATTTTCCACAATGGCCGCTGGTGCGCTCCAGTGCAAATCCACGAACCGACCACCGAAGACCGGAATGAAGACTACAAACTGGAGCAAGCAAGGCAGGCCGATCAGCGTCGCCACGAAGCACTTCAGCGCGCCCGTGAAGCGGGATTGTCCGAAGAGGACATTGCGATCCTGAGAGGAAAGCCATGACCCGCTACCAAAGAGCCAAGCGCCAGAAGTTCATGCGCGGCCTGGCCGCCGCCATCCTCCTGTTCACCGTGTTCGTCGGCGCGCTGTCGCTGGCGGATCGGATCACCGCCGAATCCTTCTACGTCCCGACAGTGGCGGGCCCTCGGGGATAGCCACTGATCCATCAGCCGGCGAGTGGGATGGCGTTAACCCCGGCAGCCTGAGCATCCAGCACCCTCCACTGGCTTGTACAGCAGCGCTCCGTCGCGGGTGTGATCGGCCGACTTGCCGCCGTAAGCGGCATTCCCCTTCCCTTTCAATCTCTGCCTTCGGGCGGATGGAGCTTCCATGTCTACCGAAACCCAAGTGGTGACCATCGAAGAGCAGCGTGAGCAACTGCTTGTAAGCGCCCTGGAGCAACTGAAGAAGCGTGCCGGCGAGGCCATCAACGAAGTCATGGCCGACCTATACAGCGGATATCTGCCCTACGTAGCGGACGACACTGAGTCGAACATTGCCTTCCGTGTGCAGGGCTGCATCACCAACCTGATCGCCGGCAAGTTCGAGCCTCAGAACGGCATCAATGGCAGCTGCCATGTGCTGGTCAGCGACAACTACGGCGTGCGGCACCTAATCAGCCTGAACAGTTGGTCAGACATGATCAAGCCGCTGTGCGAAGCGATGGGGGCGGAGATACAGAATGCGCGAATTCACCAGCTGACTCGCCAAGTCGAGGATTTGCAGGCGCAGTTGGCTGCCGCATGGAGGGCTCATTGATGACCCCCGGCTATTACCGCGACCTCAGCAATGAGGCGTACCACGGCGGAGAAGGCATTTCCAAAAGCCAGCTCGACTTAATCGCCAAGGCCCCGGCGCTGTTCCAGTGGAATAAGGCGGCGCCGGAAGACCCAGACAAGTCCAAGGCGCTCGACTTCGGCGACGCCACCCACGCCTTTCTGCTGGAGCCTGCGCGCTTCACCGCGCAATACGCCATCGGCCCCGCCAACGCACCACGCAACACCAAGGCCGGAAAGGAAGCCTGGGAGGCCTTTGAGGCGACCATCACCGAGGACCAGGTTGTGCTCACCGCAGACCAGGGCAAGCAGCTGCAGCTGATCCGCGAAAGCGTGATGGCGCACCCGCACGCGCGCTGGCTGATAGAAACCGAGGGCGACGTCGAGGCGAGCATCTACTGGAACGACCGTCGCGAAAGCGTGCTCTGCCGCTGCCGGCCGGACAAGGCCATCCCGAAGCTGGGCTGGCTGATGGACCTGAAGACCACCGCCGACATGGCGCGCTTCATCCGCTACTTCCACGAATACCGCTACCACGTCCAGGACGCCTACTACAGCGACGGCTACGCCGCCGAGTTCGGCGAGCAGCCCGCCGGCTTCGTGTTCCTGGTGGTAAGCACCAGCATCGAGTGCGGCAAGTACCCGGTGCGCCTGTTCACCATGGACGGCGAAACCAAGGATGCCGGGCGCCAGACCTACATCAAGGACCTAGCCACCTACGCCGACTGCCTGCGCAGCAACGAGTGGCCTGCCATTGAAACCCTTTCCCTGCCCTATTGGGCGAAGGAGCGCATATGAGTACCGATAACGTCGCCCCGTTCAGCCAGAAAGATCTGGACAAGGCGCAGCGCCCGCAAACCAAGGCTGGATCGCTGGCTGCTCTGTTGGCCAGTCCGAAGATGAAGTCGCAATTCGCCGCCGCCCTACCCAAGCACATGACCCCGGAGCGCATGGCGCGCATCGTCACCACCGAGATTCGCAAGACCCCGGCGCTGGTCAACTGCGAACAGAACAGTTTTCTCGGTGCCGTCATCCAGTGCGCCCAGCTCGGATTAGAGCCGGGCAACAGCCTCGGGCACGCCTACATCCTGCCTTACGGTAAGCAGGCCCAACTGATAATCGGCTACAAGGGCATGATCGACCTGGCGCGTCGCTCCGGGCAGATCATCAGCATTTCGGCTCGCGTGGTGCGCGCTGAAGACTTCTTCGAATACGAATTCGGCCTGGACGAGTCGCTGGTCCACAAGCCTGCCGAGCACGGCGATGGTGGCGAGATCACCCACGTCTATGCCGTGGCGCGCCTGAAGGACGGCGGTCGACAGTTCGAGGTGATGAGCGCCGCCCAGGTCAAGGCGGTGCAGGAGCAGAGCAAGGCCGGTCGCTCCGGCCCCTGGGTCACCCACTGGGAGGAGATGGCCAAGAAGACCGTGATCCGTCGGCTGTTCAAGTATCTGCCGGTGTCGGTGGAGATTCAGCGCGCCGTCATGCTTGATGAGAAAGCTGAGGCCGGAGCCAACCAAGAACATGAATACGTCTTCGACGGCGACTTCGAAGTCGTGGATGAGCCAGGGCCGAGCCATGACCAGTGAACAGCTCGCCCGCCTTTGCGCGGGCGTCCCCATCCAGGTGATCGAAGGCTTCACCGACCCCAAGCCCCTGCCGTGCCGTCGCAGCACCATTGATCCAGAAACCCAGCTGAAGCGCCGCAACCGAGTCATCCGCCCGATGCACGAGGGCAGCTACATCGACCGCAAGGCAGCGGGAAAGGCTCTGGAGGCACAAGAGCGGATCAAACTGCGGCAGATGACGGAGGCGCTATGAGCCGCCGCAAACCGCATAACCACCAGGCGCGCGCTCAGGCCTACCTTGGCGCTCTGCTGCGGCAGAACCATGTCGCCGTGGTCGACGCCGAAGCCAGCGAAGTGCAGGTACTGGTCAACTGGCAGAACGGCAAGCGCATCAGCCTGAAACAGCCCAGGGTGTACCGCCTGCTGGTGGAGGCTGTGTGCGAGGTGGCGCATCACTGGCCGGTCTACCTCGCTGCCCTGTGCTGCGACCAGTTCGGCCAGCGCTACATGAAGAGTGTCGAGGTCGAGCCGGAAGGCGTGATGCTGGCGAAGCGTCTCGACGCCGTGATCGAGCATTACACCGAGGAACTGAAGGCTGGATGCAATCCCGCCCACTTCATTGGCATCGGCTGGATCGCCATGCCCGCCGCGGTCGTTTTGTCAGAAGCACAGGCCGCCGCGATCTTTGAGGCCGTGGGCGCCTGGAAACAAAAGGAGGCAGCCTGATGGCCAAATCCGCCACCGAACGAAAGCGCGAGCAGCGCGAACGCGACAAGCAGACCGAGGAACAGCGCCTCGCCCGCCTCCTCTCCCGCACCATCAAGGTGGACCTGTTCAAGTCCACCGACGCCAAGCTAATCGAGATCATGCAGCGCCTGGAGATCGGCGAGCCACAGGACGTGATTCAGCGCCTGATCCACGGCGCCCACCGGCTCGACGATGAGTCGCTGCGCGAAATCACTACGTTGTGACACATGGCCGTGACATAACGGCCACCCCCCATCCCACCCGCCAGCCGCACCAGCGGCACGGCATCGCTCGACCTGGAGAAAGCCATGAGCCTACCCGTTAAGGCCTGCTCTGACGATGAGTTGGAGGGGTATGCAGCAATTCACCCTGAAGCCGCCGAGGAGCTTGCACGCCGAATCGTTGCCGGCCTGGGCTCCCGAGAGGTCGAGCTGGATGAGGTGCGCCAGCAGCTCCGCGATGCCGAAGAGCACGAGGAGGAGCTTGAGCGCGCCCTGGAGAAGCTGAACAACGCGGTGGAGGACGCCATCAACAAGCTGCGCGCTCTGATGGATGACTACAGCGTGAGCGAAGACCTAGAGGACGAAATCAACAGGGTGGCGAACCGCCTGGAGGGCAGTCTATGAGCACCTTCGCCGTATTCGGCATGACGCGGGATCAGGCTCTGGCCGATGCCCGCAAGAACGTGAAGACCACCCGCCGCACTCCCCAAGGCGAGGTCGCCATTCCCTTGAGCGAATGGTTGGAGCTCTGCGAGAAGCGCGCCGACGAGATCATGGCAGGTACCAAGGTGAAGCAGCTGGGGCCGCTGTTCGACGCCCCCCAGTACGCCGAAGAGTTCATTGCCCTGGCGCGCCGCACTCTGACGTGCCGGCACCTGCAGATCCGCTGCAAGGTCGTTCTCACTGATGGCTCAGGAAAGCCCCTGATCAACAGGAAGACTGGGGCGCCGAAAGTGGGTTGGCAGGATTATCAGTACGATTCGAGCAGGACTGAAGCATGAAGCGACAGATTCGCAACTCCCCTCCGCCATGCGCCCGCTTCGCGGTTGTGCTCAACCCGGGGACGCTATTCCAGCGCGTGGATGTGTACGCCATCACCCTGCAGGACGCCCAGCTCTGGGCTGCTGATACCAGGGATCCAGGCCTGGAAGTGGACGTGATGCGAGTTCTGCCGGATGGCTCTCTGACCACGGACTACTGACCCACCTAGCCCGGCCGCCATCCTTGCCCGATGCGCGGCCGGCATGGGTAGTGATGCTTACCGCGCGATACGACCGACGATTTCGTGTGCGGCGTCGATTGATGCGGATACGTGCTCAGCACCAACCCAGCGGTAAGTAGCGTTGCCGAGTAAGCCAGCTTCGACTTTCGGCAGAAGCCCGTTCAGGTCAACACCCTGATCACGAGCCTCGGTCAGCAGAGCCACAAACGCCTGCTCCAATGCAATTTCACGTTCACTTGCCATCTATCTCTCCTTGAGCCGACTCCATGTCGGTCGCGGGAAGCTACCCGACCTAATGACGAATCGCCAGTACCGGTCGGAGAGCTCTGGACGGTGGCCAGGTGTACGCGCAGAATACTGTTTATTTATCCAGTATTCGCCATGCACTTCGAGATACTCCGAAAGCGCCACAAGGGCCGCGCCATGAAGGGGCGCCAAGACGTCAACGCCACCCCTATCCGGGGTGACGTAAGGATCGGATTGGCCAAGAACACCCCAATGGACCGGCCGTCCCTCGCCGCCTCGGTTCAGGCCGAAGGTCGACTCCAGCCAGAGTTACCACCCCTCTACGACGTACAGGTGCACAGCCTCATCGGTGATTCCCTGGTGATCACCGGAACGGAGATCATCGACGGGGTGGCCTATGCGCAGTCGTGGCATTGCAGGGTGGTGTAGGCGCAACTGGCATTCTTGCCATATGAAATTACAGCAATGGAGAAAGCTCCCCTACCCCTTGAATGCATTCTTTGCCAGCATCGGGTGAATGTATGCGCCTAGTAAAAGGTGGTCCACGACATCCATAGCAAGATTTAACTGCTCATCGCTACTTGGTTTTGCTTCATGTGCTGCTTCATTTCCGAGTGATCGAAGTTTGTGAAGTATCTCAGCATCAACCGGAGTGAGAACACCTTTCCTCACCAAGTCATCAATCTTGTTATAGAGAGTCTTACCCTCTGCATTTTTATCCCTGCACACTGTTTCGACGAGAACCCTAATACCAAGACCCGCCAATATCGGCTGACCGCCATTCATGGCCGCCACCAGCTCCGTGTATGCCGATCGAACAGTAAGCGGTAGATAGAAATCGTTCTTTACCTTGAATCTTCCTGCGGTTCTATTTGGATACACCGCTATATCGTGAAATTCAATTTCTTCGCCAGTTTCATCATCGCGATGATGCGACTCTGAGTCGGTGTAATCTCTTCGAAAGCACAGCGAATCGCAGTTCAAGCACTGAGCAATTTGATAAGAAGCATGAGACCCAAAGCAATCATCATTAACCATTTCATCCAAAGAGGTTAGGACCTTATGCCTTTGCGGTATCTTGCAGACCAGGCAAACTATCCGAACTTCTTCCCCTATAGTTCTATCCTTTGCTATTGTTCTGCTTTCCATCTCGCTCTGCACCTCAGTACACCTCTCCGCTCTTAATATATTGAAGCCTAATCGAGGCGATTGACCCTGCGGTAACAAAAGTAGACCGCAGCATGGACATCGAGAACCTACCCCACTCCATGCCATAGCGCCACTACGGCGAAGGAATCCCATGCAACCATCTCGACAACAGCGCCGGGCGCTGGAGAAGGCCAATGCCGCCTTTCCGGCCTACCTGGTGCGCCTCCAGCCCGAAGCCTGGCCGGAGTACCACCCTCCCCGCCTGATCGAGGTCTGGCGCAGCCGGCACTTCCTGGTGCAAGTCTTCGCCGAGCCGGGCAATGTCCAGCGCCTGAGCATCTGCCGCACCTCGCACAACGGTGACAGCTGGGTCGACCAGATCACCTGGGACGAACTGATGAAGGTCAAGCGCGAGTGCGGTCGCGGCGATCGGGACGCCCTGGAGGTGTTCCCGGCCGACAAGGACATCGTGAACGTGGCGAACATGCGGCACCTGTGGCTGCCGCCGGCGCCCGTCGAGTTCGCGTGGAGGAAGCAGTGATCCGCCCCGTCTTCTGCCGCTCCACAGGCCAGCTCGTCGTCTCCTGCAAGTGCTTCCGCTGCATCCCTGTTCCACCCAAGTCCTGATCCATCCCCTACCTACTCAGCTTGGCGATACACGCCAGGGAGGGCTTCCCATGTCCGAAAAAACACTGAAGGCCTACCACGTGGGCGAAGGCAGCGAGGGCGAGCACGTCATTGTGTTCGCCACCAGCGGCGCCGCCGCTCGGAGGAAAGGAGGTAATGAACTGGACCTCGAGTTCAACGAGGTGGAGTTCTGCCGGCGCGCGCCCTGGGCGGATGAGTTCGCCGGCCAGACGTTCATCCCGGCCAAGGCGTATCACGAGGCAGGATGGTGGCTCTACTGCAACCACTGCGAGACCAGGCTGTACGAGGATGCCGAAGATGACGACGGCAACCCGATGCAGATCGCCTACGACGGTCAGCACGCCTACTGCGACAAAGCCTGCAAAGGAGCACACGAGGCCGAGATAGCTGAAGCGAATGCCAAGGGTGAAGCTTTCAAGGCCAAGGTGATGGCCGCCCGCCCAGATCTCACCTTTACGAAGTGGAGCATCGGCTGGCCGCTCATCACTCAGCATGCTGAGTTCACCTTCCCCGGTTGCCAGTACGGCGGGTCCGTCCGCGACCAGGACGGGGATGGAGATTTGTCTTGGTACGTCGCAAATGGCGACAAGGATGCCTGGGTCGCCTATGAGGCCCGGAGGAAAGCGGCATGAAACGCATCTATTTAGCCGGTCCGATGAGCGGCCTTCCGGAGTTCAACTACCCGGCCTTCAATGCCGAAGCCGCCCGCCTCCGCGCCCTGGGCTTCCACGTCGAGAACCCGGCAGAGAACGAAGCACCGGCCGACACCACCTGGTCCGGCTACCTCCGGATGGCCATCGCCCAGCTGGTCACCTGCGACACCGTGGCCCTGCTGCCGGGCTGGCACGAATCCAAGGGCGCCATGCTCGAGCACCACATTGCCTGTCACCTGGGCATTGTCCGGGTGATGGCTGCCGACATCGGGCGCCGGGCGCTGGCCACCGCTGGTGGATTGCCAGCATGAACAACCAGGCCCCCATAGAACACCCTGAGCGCACCCACGCCTACCAGGAAGGCGCTGGCTGCAGACGCCATGGGCTTGGGCGCGAAGCCTGCCCATGGGGAATGGGTGACATGAAGGAGCGCCACCTGTTCCTGGCCGGGTGGCATGACACCGATATCGCCTTGGGCGAAGGAAGAACCCAATGAACACG
>NZ_JBHZGM010000020.1:0-102280 GCF_043392685.1 Metapseudomonas phytobenefica
GAATTGAGCAAGATCAATAGGATGCACGGCGGCAGCAGGGAGTGGGGGTTGGTTCGTTTGGCGACTGCCAATTTACCCACTTCCCTGACTGTCAACTCGCTCTTCCCCCAGACTCCGCGAAGAACCAGAAAAAAGCGGTCTGCCCATCCTTTACTCCCCCATCAACTCCCTCACCGTCTCCCCCACGATCCGCACGGCGGCTTCGATGCTCGGGGTGGGTTTGGAGGAGTAGTTCATCCGCAGGCAGTTCCGGTACTTGCCGGAGGCGGAGAAGATGCTGCCGGCGGCGATCTGCACGCCTTTGGGCAACAGGACGCGGTTGAGCAGCAGGGTGTCGAAGTCCTCGGGCAGTTCCACCCAGAGCATGAAGCTGCCCTGGGGGCGGCTGGCGCGGGTGCCTTCGGGGAAGTAGCGCATCACCCAGTCGATCATCTGGTCGCGGCTGTGCTGGTACTGGCTGCGCATGCGCCGCAGGTGCGGCTCGTAGTGGCCCTTGCCGATGAAGTCGGCCAGCGCCAGCTGCGGCTGGGTGGCGGTGGCGCCGGTGGAGATGTACTTCATGTGCAGCACCCGGTCGAGATAGCGGCCGGGGGCGATCCAGCCGACGCGGATGCCCGGCGCCACGGTCTTGGAGAAGGAACTGCAGAGCAGCACGCGGCCGTCGGCGTCGAAGGATTTGATGGTGCGCGGGCGCGGGTAGTGGTAGGCAAGGTCGCCGTAGACGTCGTCCTCGAGGATCGGCACGTCGTAGCGCTGGGCCAGGGTGACCAGGGCGCGCTTGCGGGCCTCCGGCATGATGTAGCCGAGGGGGTTGTTGCAGTTGGGCGTGAGCTGGATCAGCTTGATCGGCCACTGCTCCAGGGCCATTTCCAGCGCCTCCAGGCTGATGCCGTTGAGCGGGTCGGTGGGCAGTTCCAGGGCCTTCATGCCGAAGCCCTTCAAGGTCTGCATGGCGCCGTGGAAGCTCGGCGAGTCCACCGCGACTATGTCCCCCGGCTCGCACGTGGAGCGGATCGCCACCGACAGCGCCTCGTGGCAGCCGGTGGTGATGACGATATCGCTGGCGGGAATCTGGCAGCCGGAGTCCAGCGCCAGGCGCGCCACCTGTTCGCGCAGGGCCTGGGTGCCGTAGATGCTGTCGTAGTAGAGGCCGCTGCCGTCCTGGCGCCGGCTGATCTGGCCGAGGCTGCGCAGCAGCGGCTTCAAGGTCGGGCTGGTGATGTCCGGCATGCCACGGCCGAGTTGCAGCACGTTGTCCTTGGCGCTGCGCTTGATCAGGTCGAGTACGTCATTCCACTGCGAGACATCCACCGGTCGCTGCGGGGCGCGGCTGACCGCCGGCAACGCCGGAGCCTGACGGCGCGGCGGCACGAAGTAGCCGGACTTCGGCCTCGGTTCGGCCAGGCCACTGTCTTCGAGGATCCGGTAGGCCTGCTGCACCGTACTCAGGCTCACGCCGTGCTCCAGGCTCAGGGCACGTACCGAAGGCAATCGGTCGCCGGGGCGGTAATAGCCCTGTTCGATGCGTTCTCCCAGGGTTTCGGCCAGCTTGATGTAGAGCTTCATGACAGTCTCCCGAATCGGAACTTATCCCCGGCAGAACCATTACAGATGGTCCTGAAACGGACGATTCAGATAGGAAATCACGCAATCTGTATGAAAAAAATATACAGATCGTGAATCTGTATTGTGATTTCGCCGACGGACATCATGGTTCCACCCCGATCCACCACAGGGCATGAGGAACGCGATGATGAACGGCATGAGCGACGTACGCCTGACTCTCCAGGCACGGGAACTGGAACAGGAGCAGCGCGCCACTGTTTCCCTCACACCGGCACGGCTGGGTGATCGCTGGAACCGTTTCTGGATGCGCCTGCACACCCGTCGCCGGCTCCTGGAGCTGGACGATCACGCCCTGAAGGACGTCGGCCTGAGCCGCCAGCAGGCGCTGGAGGAAGCCCTCAAACCGTTCTGGAAAGTCTAGGGCCAGGGTTTCCAGTCGCTGGACGACCGGTTCAGCGGCGCCTGCAACTTCGCGAATCCCGGCTGCTTCTGGAGCTTGCCCAGCGCCTCCATCAGGTGCCGGTCCACATGGGCGCCGCGCAGGTTGTCCGGCACCAGCCAGCGCACCGGATAGAGACCGAAATCCTCGGCCCGCAACTGTTCACGCAGGCCCAGGCGGTCGATTTCGTGCTCGGTCTGGTTCACAGAGAACACGTAGCCGTCGATGCGCCCGCGCAGCAGCTTTTGCAGGCTGGCCTCGATGTTGTTGCCGGAGAGGGCCGGGAACCCCAGCCAGGGGGCGTGGGCGCGATCGGTCTCGATCCGATAGGGATAGGCCAGGGCGCGCAAGGCCGGGGGTACGGTGGGCGCGGCGAGTTGTTCCTGCAATTCGTCCAGCCGCCAGCTCCGCCCCAACAGGGGCTTGAGCTGCGTCTGCTGAGCGGCGTCCATGCCGCTGGCGGCCAGTCGCTCGGCACTGAGCACATGGGCCGGGTCGAGCAACTGGGCGACGCTGAGGTCACTGCCACGCTGGGTGAACAGGCCGAAGCGCACCTGCCAGAGGCGGCCCGAGCCATAGCGCAAACCGGCCGGCAGGCGCGGCAGATTGCCAAGAAAGGGCACCTGGAATTCGCACTGGCCGTTCTGCAGCAGATGGAAGGTGCGGGCGAAGGGGGTGATCTGCAGCTCGAAGTCGATGTCCGGCAATTGCGCGTCCAACGCGCGGAGCAGATCCGGCAGGGGGCCACTGCCGTTCGCCTCGGCCAGCCCCGGCATCTCGGCCACCGCCACTCGCCACTGCTCGGCGCCCGTGACCACGTGGGCCCAGGCCAGGCACAGGCTGAGGCAGAGCAGCGGAAGTCGGCGCATGGAACCCCCGGGAGCGAGCGGTACGCCTGAGTATAGGTGCGCCCTTCAGCGCAGCAGGCTGGCCATGCTCCGCCCCAACGCCCACGGCGACTGGAGGCATTCGCGCGATCTGCTCAGGGAAGCGGCACGCCGTAAGGCTTTGCGAGTTTCGCCAGCCGACCATCGGCACGCATTTGCCGCAGCATCCGGCCAATGTCATCGCGGAGCTGGCGGTGGGCTTCGCCCCTGGGCAGGGCGAAATAGCCCACCTGGGTGTCGATGGTGGGCGTGAGGCGATGCACCTTGTCGGCGATACCCAGCACTTCGATGCACGCCCGCGAGTCCCGTTCGTTGGTGGCGGCCAGGTCGACGCGCCCTGCCATCAGCAGCTTGAACGCATGCTCCACCGAGGGCGCGACGTGATGGTCGAGCTGGCCGCGCATGGCCTCGAAGCGTTCGCCGTAGATCCAGCCGTGGATGATGGCGATGCGTTTCCCCATCAGGCTGGCCAGGGTGCCGTCCCAGCTGCTGGCCGAATCCGTGCGGGCATAGAAGACGACGCTGTCGCGGTAGAAACCGGGTTCGGCGAACTGGAAGCGACGCTCCCGCGCCGCAGTCCGGTAGGGGCCGATCAGCACGTCGGCGCGGCCCTCCTCCACCAGCTTCTGCGCGCGTGCCCAGGGGTAGAGCTCGAAGCGCACCTGATGGCCCAGCTCATCGGCGATCACGCGCAGGGCATCGACGCCCAGCCCACGTGGCTCACCGCTGCGGTCAAGGACAAAGAGTCCGGGGAAATCGGTGCCGACGGCGAGCAATTCCCGGCCATTGGCGAAGGGGACCAGGCCCAGCACCCAGAGGATGAAACAGAGGGTGCGGAAAGTCAGGCGCATGTCCGCGAGCCTCGGTCGACTGCTATTTCAGAGCCTAGCAGCCGGCACCGGGCTCAGCCCGGCAGCTCGCGCCAGGTGAGGTACACGCGCAGGTCGAATTCCAGCTGGTGGTAGCCGGGCAGCATGTGCTCGCACAGCTGATAGAACGCCTTGGTGTGGTCGCGTTCCTTCAGGTGCGCCAGCTCGTGGACCAGAATCATCCGCAGGAACTCCGGCGCAGCCTCCTTGAACAGCGAGGCGACGCGGATTTCCTTCTTCGCCTTGAGCTTGCCGCCCTGCACCCGCGAGATGGCCGTGTTGAGACCGAGGGCCTTGTGCACCACATCCAGCTTGTTGTCGTAGAGCACCTTGTCCGGGGCCGGGGCGTTGCGCAGATGCTCCTGCTTCAGGGCCATCGCGTAGCTGTACAGCGCCTTGTCGCTCTGCACGTCGTGGCGCCCCGGATACTTGCGTTCCAGGTACTCGCCGAGGCGGCCGGCGGCCATCATCTGCGCCACCTGTTCCTGAAGGTGGGCCGGGTAGCCGCGGAGGTACTTGAGACTGATCATGGCAAAGCAGATGGGAATGGAAAGCGCGACAGTCTACCCGAGCACAGCGTTGTGCGAGCACCTGCCGGACCACTAGCCGGCGACGTGGCTGCCCGCTGACTCGTCTCGCCCTACGCCAACCTGTGTTTTCCCTGCGGGTTTCCGGTGTTCCCGGATACGAAAGAGCCCCGCAATGCGGGGCTCTTCGTGAAGCACTACGGGATCAGTTGACCTTGGCGGCCAGCTCGCCCTTGGCGTAGCGCTGGAACATGCCTTCCAGGGAGATCGGCTTGATCTTGGAGGCATTGCCGGCAGTGCCGAAGGCTTCGTAGCGGGCGATGCAGATGTCGCGCATGGCTTCGATGGTCTTGGCGAAGTATTTGCGTGGGTCGAACTCGGCCTTGTTCTGCGCCAGGAAGCGACGGATGGCACCGGTGGAAGCCAGGCGCAGGTCGGTGTCGATGTTCACCTTGCGCACGCCGTGCTTGATGCCCTCGACGATTTCCTCGACCGGCACGCCGTAGGTTTCCTTAATGTCGCCGCCGAACTCGTTGATGATCGCCAGCCAGTCCTGCGGAACCGAGGAAGAACCGTGCATCACCAGGTGGGTGTTGGGGATGCGCTTGTGGATTTCCTTGATGCGGTCGATGGCGAGGATGTCGCCGGTCGGCGGCTTGGTGAACTTGTAGGCGCCGTGGCTGGTGCCGATGGCGATGGCCAGGGCGTCCACCTGAGTCTTCTTGACGAAGTCGGCGGCTTCTTCCGGATCGGTCAGCATCTGGCTGTGGTCCAGGATGCCTTCGGCGCCAACGCCGTCTTCCTCACCGGCCTGGCCGGTTTCCAGGGAACCCAGGCAGCCCAGCTCACCTTCCACGGACACGCCACAGGCGTGGGCGAAGGCAACGGTCTGCTGGGTGACGCGCACGTTGTATTCGTAGTCGGACGGGGTCTTGCCGTCTTCGCGCAGGGAGCCGTCCATCATCACCGAGGAGAAGCCCAGCTGGATGGAGCGCTGGCAGACGTCAGGGCTGGTGCCGTGGTCCTGGTGCATGCACACCGGGATGTGCGGGAATTCTTCGATGGCAGCCAGGATCAGGTGGCGCAGGAAGGGGGCGCCGGCGTATTTGCGGGCACCGGCGGAGGCCTGCACGATCACCGGGGAATCGGTCTTGTCGGCCGCTTCCATGATGGCGCGCATCTGTTCCAGGTTGTTGACGTTGAAAGCCGGTACGCCGTAGCCGAATTCGGCGGCGTGATCCAGCATCTGGCGCATGCTGATGAGTGCCATGGTGTTTCAGTCTCCCGATTGGGTGGGCTGTCAAATTGCAAAGCCTGCCGCAGGGGCAGGCCGGGTTCAAGTTCCGGTGAGGAGCGGTCATCCGCCGACGCCGGGGAAAATCAAAATCGAATCAGGGCGCCTTGCAGCCGCGACCGATCAGGTCGTCGGTCGAGGCCCAGTAGACCAGGCCCTCATCGCCCTTGGTGTGGAAGGCCAGGTTGCCGTCGCTGTAGAGCGCACCGGAGGCTGAAGCTTCCCGCTTCAGGCGGTGGACGATATCGCCGCCGCCCAGACGCAGGTCGACGCTCTCCCTGCTCGCATCGGCAAAGCGCCAGAGCACTTCGGCCTGGCTGTCGCAGATCCAGTGCGTCCAGTCATCGCTGGGCGCCTGCCGACCGGCACAACCGGCCAGCAATGCGAAGCCCGCGAGGGCGAACCATCCTTTCATCCATGTCTCCTTGGGGACGGCTCCGGCCATCCGCGCACTGCGCCAATCACGGGCAATGCTGTTGTCCTTCGTTGCGCTCAGCGGGATCGCCACTGGCCTGCGCCTCTACCCGCTGGTCGTCCTGATTGCTCGGGAGCACGATCTGAGGCGGGCTCACCACTTCGCAAGTGCTGGACGGCCTGCCGCCGGTACAACCGGCAAGTCCACCCCAGAGAATCAGCAGAATCGCAGCGTAACGCATGGCAGGTACTCCTTTTCGCGGGCCCTGTTCAAGGGACCGCGGGGCCCTGCCATGGTTTAGGCCGTTTTACTTGGCGCGCTGTTCCAGCACCTCGACGGCCGGCAGCACCTTGCCCTCGACGAACTCGAGGAAAGCACCGCCGCCAGTGGAGATGTAGGAAATCTGCTCGCCCACGCCGTACTTGTCGATCGCCGCCAGGGTGTCGCCACCACCGGCGATGGAGAAGGCCGGGCTCTCGGCGATGGCCAGGGCCAGGGCCTTGGTGCCGTTGCCGAACTGGTCGAACTCGAACACACCCACCGGACCGTTCCAGAGGATGGTGCGGGAGGACTTCAGCAGCTCGGCGAACTGGGCGGCGGTCTGCGGGCCGATGTCCAGGATCATGTCGTCGTCGGCCACGTCCGCGATGGCCTTGACGGTAGCCGCGGCGCTTTCAGCGAACTCCTTGGCAACCACCACGTCCACCGGCAGCGGCACGCTGACCTTGGCGGCGATGGCCTTGGCGGTGTCCACCAGGTCGGCTTCGTACAGGGACTTGCCCACCTTGTAGCCGGCAGCGGCGAGGAAGGTGTTGGCGATGCCGCCGCCGACGATCAGCTGGTCGCAGATCTGCGACAGCGAGTTCAGCACGTCGAGCTTGGTGGAAACCTTGGAGCCGGCAACGATGGCGGCCATCGGACGGGCCGGGTTGCCCAGGGCCTTGCCCAGGGCTTCCAGTTCGGCGGCCAGCAGGGGGCCGGCTGCGGCCACCTTGGCGAACTTGGCCACGCCGTGGGTGGAGCCCTCGGCGCGGTGGGCGGTGCCAAAGGCGTCCATCACGAAGACGTCGCACAGGGCGGCGTACTGTTGGGCCAGCTCGTCGGCGTTCTTCTTCTCGCCCTTGTTGAAGCGCACGTTCTCGAACAGCACCACCTGGCCGGGGGCAACGTCGACGCCGCCCAGGTAATCGGCCACCAGCGGAACCTCACGGCCCAGGGCCCTGGACAGGTACTCGGCCACGGGCTTGAGGCTGTTCTCTGCGGAGAACTCGCCCTCGGTGGGACGGCCCAGGTGGGAGCAGACCATTACCGCCGCGCCCTTCTCCAGTGCCAGCTTGATGGTCGGCAGGGACGCGAGGATGCGCGCATCGCTCTTCACGACGCCGTCCTTCACCGGCACGTTGAGATCCTCACGGATCAGCACGCGCTTACCCTGGAGGTCGAGGTCGGTCATTTTCAACACGGTCATGGGGTCAGTCCTTCACGGGGGCTGGTGGTTAACGAGAAGCAGCGGAAACCCGCAGATAGTGCTCTGCGGTGTCGAGCATACGGTTGGCGAACCCCCATTCGTTGTCGAACCAGGCCAGCAGGTTGACCAGGCGCGGGCCGGACACGCGGGTCTGGCTGCCGTCGACGATGGCGGAATGGGGATCGTGGTTGAAATCGCAGCTGGCGTGAGGCAGCTCGGTGTAGGCCAGCAGGCCCTTCAGCGGGCCGCTTTCGGCGGCCTCGCGAAGCACCCGGTTGATCTCGGCGGCCGAAGTGTCGCGGGCGGTCTGCAGGGTGATGTCCAGACAGGACACGTTCACCGTCGGCACGCGGATGGCCTTGGCCTGGATGCGCCCGGCCAGTTCCGGCAGCAGGCGCTCGATGCCACGGGCCAGGCCAGTGGATACCGGGATCACCGACTGGAAGGCAGAGCGGGTGCGGCGCAGGTCTTCGTGGTGGTAGGCGTCAATCACGGGCTGGTCATTCATCGCCGAGTGGATGGTGGTAATGGAGACGTACTCCAGACCCACGGACTCGTTGAGAAGTTTCAGCAGGGGCACACCACAGTTGGTGGTGCAGGACGCGTTGGAGACCAGTTTCTCGGCGCCGCTCAGGCTGTCCTGGTTGACGCCGTAGACGATGGTGGCGTCGATATCCGATTCGCTGGACATGGGCTGGGACAGGAGCACGCGGGGTGCGCCGGCGGCCAGGAAGCGCGCGGCCTGCTGGCGATGGGTGTACTGGCCGGAGCATTCCAGCACCAGGTCCACGCCCAGGGCGGCCCAGTCGATGCCTTCCGGTTCGGCACTACGCAATACCTTCACGCAGTCGCCGTTGATGTGCAGGCAATCGCCGTCCACCCGCACTTCGCCGGGGAAGCGGCCGTGGGTGGAGTCGAAGCGGGTCAGGTATTCGATGCTGGCCTGGTCGGCCAGGTCGTTCAGCGCGACGATCTCGAAGCTCGCCCCGCCACTGCGCTCATGGAGCGCGCGCAGCACGCAGCGGCCGATGCGGCCGTAGCCGTTGAGGGCGACTTTGAAGGGGCGATTGCTTGGCATGGTGCGCTCGCAGGACCGGGAGAGGTAGGAAACCCTGCAGGAGCGAGCTTGCTTACGAAGCACAAGGCTTCGCGAACAGAGCTCGCCCCTGCGAACGGGTCAGACGTCCAGCAGTTCTTCGGCGGTGGCGACGATGTTGTCGACGGTGAAGCCGAAGTGCTCGAACAGCGCGGCGGCCGGGGCGGACTCACCGAAGCTGGTCATGCCGATCACGCGGCCTTCCAGGCCGACGTACTTGTACCAGAAGTCGGTATGGGCAGCCTCGATGGCGATGCGCGCGCCAACCTGAACCGGCAGCACGGCCTGCTTGTAGGCGGCGTCTTGCTGGTCGAACTGGCTGGTGGACGGCATCGACACCACGCGAACCTTGCGGCCGGCGGCGGTCAGCACGTCATAGGCCTGGACGGCCAGGCCCACTTCGGAGCCGGTGGCGATCAGGATCAGCTCGGGCTCCCCAATGCTGTCCTTCAGCACGTAACCGCCACGGGCGATGTTCGCCACCTGGGCGGCGTCGCGCGGCTGGTGGGGCAGGTTCTGGCGGGAGAAGATCAGCGCGCTCGGGCCGTCGTTGCGCTCGATGGCGGATTTCCAGGCCACGGCGGATTCCACCGCGTCAGCCGGACGCCAGGTGTTCAGGTTCGGGGTGCAGCGCAGGCTGGCCAGCTGCTCGACCGGCTGGTGGGTCGGGCCGTCTTCACCCAGGCCGATGGAGTCGTGGGTGTAGACGAAGAGCACGCGCTGCTTCATCAGGGCGGCCATGCGCACGGCGTTGCAGGCGTATTCCATGAACACCAGGAAGGTGGCGCCGTAGGGAATGAAGCCGCCATGCAGGGCGATGCCGTTCATGATGGCGCTCATGCCGAACTCGCGAACGCCGTAGTAGAGGTAGTTGCCGGAAGCATCCTCTGCGGACACGCCCTTGCAGCCCTTCCACAGGGTCAGGTTGGAGCCGGCCAGGTCGGCCGAGCCGCCGAGGAACTCCGGCAGCAGCGGGCCGAAGGCGTTCAGGGCGTTCTGGCTGGCCTTGCGGCTGGCGATGGTTTCGCCCTTGGCGGCGACTTCAGCGATGTAGGCATCGGCCTTGGCGGAGAAGT
Source organism: Metapseudomonas phytobenefica (assembly GCF_043392685.1). Taxonomy (NCBI): domain Bacteria; kingdom Pseudomonadati; phylum Pseudomonadota; class Gammaproteobacteria; order Pseudomonadales; family Pseudomonadaceae; genus Metapseudomonas; species Metapseudomonas phytobenefica. The sequence continues at coordinate 9,638 of NZ_JBHZGM010000020.1, forward strand.
CGGCCGGCAGCTGGCCCTTGATGCGGCGCTGGAACTCGGCGGCCAGTTCCGGATAGGCGGCGGCGTAGGCGGCGAAGCGCTCGTTCCACTCGGCCTCGCGGGCGGCGCCGGCAGCCTTGGCATCCCACTCGGCGTAGATCTCGGCCGGAACTTCGAAGGGCGCATGGTTCCAGCCCAGGGCAGCGCGGGTCAGGGCGATCTCGTCATTGCCCAGGGGCGCGCCGTGGCACTCTTCCTTGCCCTGCTTGTTCGGCGAACCGAAGCCGATCACGGTCTTGCAGCAGATCAGGGTCGGACGGTCGCTGGACTTGCGCGCGGTCTCGATGGCGGTCTTGATCTCTTCGGCGTCATGGCCGTCGACATTGCGGATCACCTGCCAGCCATAGGCCTCGAAGCGCTTCGGCGTGTCGTCGGTGAACCAGCCGTGGACTTCGCCGTCGATGGAAATGCCGTTGTCGTCGTAGAAGGCGATCAGCTTGTTCAGGCCCAGGGTGCCGGCCAGGGCGCAGACTTCATGGGAAATGCCTTCCATCATGCAGCCATCGCCGAGGAACACGTAGGTGTTGTGGTCGACGATGGTGTGGCCTTCACGGTTGAACTGGGCGGCCAGGGTCTTTTCGGCGATGGCGAAGCCAACGGCGTTGGCGATGCCCTGGCCCAGCGGACCGGTGGTGGTCTCGACGCCGGCGGTGTAGCCATATTCCGGGTGGCCCGGGGTGCGGCTGCCGAGCTGGCGGAAGTTCTTCAGGTCTTCGATGCCGAGGTCATAGCCGGTGAGGTGCAGCAGCGAGTAGTTCAGCATCGAGCCGTGGCCGTTGGACAGCACGAAGCGGTCACGGTTGGGCCATTTGGGGTTGTTCGGGTTGTGCTGCAGGTAATCCCGCCAGAGCACTTCGGCGATATCGGCCATTCCCATGGGGGCGCCGGGGTGGCCGCTGTTGGCTTTCTGCACCGCATCCATGCTCAGGGCACGAATGGCATTGGCACGCTCACGACGGCTGGGCATCGCTTATCTCCTGCAGGTCTGAATAGACGGCTAATCGAAAAAAGGCCGCTATTTTCGCCCAGCCGGCAGGTCGCGGGCAATCACAGATGGTCGCAGTTTCACCGCTCAGGTGCGGGAAAGCCTTGCGGCAGCCGCAAGACAGGGCGCCTGGAACAGTTCACCATGCCAGAGTCCGGCCAGCGTGCGGGCCATCACCTGCAGCCAGATCAGCGCCAGCCCGAGGGCCAGGGCCACCCCCACGGGAGCGAAAACGGCGATGCCGGTGCGCTGCTGCAGCTCGAAGGTGGCCAGGGTGAAGACCGCCAGCGGGAAGGTGAAGCCCCACCAGCCGAGGTTGAAGCGCATGTCCTGGCGCAGATGGCTGCGGGTGCACAGCAGCGCCATCACCAGCCACCAGAACGCCGCGCCCCAGAGCAGCAGGCTGCCGATCAGGCCGACATCGCGGGCCAGCTCCGCCACACCGGCCAGGGCCGTACCGGCGAAGGCCGCGGGCATCGCCTTGCCCAGGCTCAGCAGGCCCAGGCAACCGGTGGCCAGCGGGCCGACCGGCAACCAGCTGGTGGCGGCGAACTCGCTGCCCGGCAGCTTGTGCAGGGCCAGGCGCAGCAGCACCAGGGTGATCAGGGAGAACGCCAGGCTCAGGGACACGCCCCAGAGCAGATAGCCCGTCACCAGCATCAGCCGCGCGGCTTGCGGTTCCAGGTGCGGCGCCAGCACGCCGGCCGCGGCCGCTGCCACCTCGGGTGCGACGATGGGCAGCAGCCAGACCGCGGTGAGCTTTTCCAGTGCGTGATCCTGGCGGGTGAACATCAGATAGGGCACCAGCAGGGCCACGCCCAGCGCCAGCGCCACGTCCAGCCACCAGAGCCCATGGGCCAGGGCGAGCATGCCTTCGCCCCAGTGCGGCACGCCGAACAGCACCAGGCCGTTGATCAGGGTGGCCAGCCCCATGGGAATGGCGCCGAGGAACATCGACTGCACCGGGTGCAGCAGCATCGGCCGCAGGGTGTCGCGGAACATCAGGATGCGCGCGATGAACAGCAGGGCGAAACCGGCGAAGAGGACGGCATTGAACAGCCAGAAGACTTCGCCCAGGCGCCGCTCCAGCGCCCCGCCCCAGGGCAGCGCCGCGATCACCAGTGCCAGCGCGCCGGTGCCCATGGTCACGGCGAACCAGTTGGGTGTGAACTGGCGGACGAAGGCGAGGGGTTCGGCAAGGCGGGTAAAGGGGCGAGGCATATCGAAGGCTCCGGTCGGGTGGTCCCGTGACGGGAAGAACGGAGCCAGCCTAGGCAAGGCTGTGCTATATGAAAAATACATATTCAGCATCATTGGCATGCCTTACGTTTATGAATCTGCATCACCTCAAGGTCTTTCTCGCCGTCGCCGAGAGCGGCAGCATCAGCAACGGCGCCGCCCGCCTGTTCATCAGCCAGCCGGCCGTCACCCGGGAAATCCGCGACCTGGAAGCCAGCATCGGCCTGCCCTTGTTCAACCGCCAGCCACGCGGGGTCAGCCTGACCGAGGGCGGCGAACGCCTGCTGCAGTACGCCCAGCGCATCTTCGCCCTGGAGGCCGCCGCCGAACGCGACCTGCGCGGCTTCGCCAGCCTGGAGGACGGCGAACTGCGCCTCGGCGCCAGCGCAACCCTGGGCAGCTACCTGCTGCCGGAACTGATCGAGCGCTTCCACCAGCTGCATCCCGCCATGACGTTGGACCTGGCTGTCAGCAACACCCGCGGGGTGGCCGCGCAACTGGAGGACGGGCGCATCAGCCTGGGCTTCGTCGAAGGCGCCTTCGATAACCAGGCCTTCGCCAGCCTCCTGCTGGACCGCGACCGACTGCTGCCGGTGGTCGGCCCCGGGCACCCGCTGACCGGGCGCGGAGAACTCGGTGCCCGCGACCTCGCAGGGCAGGACCACTACCTGCGCGAACAGGGTTCGGCCACCCGCGCCAGCGTCGAGCAGGCCTATCGCGAACGGGGCATCGAGTTGCGCGTACGTATGTCCATCGGCAGCACCGAAGCACTCAAGCGCCTGGTTCAGGATGGCCGCGGCATCGCCTGGCTGTCGCCGCACATGGTCCGCGAGGAACTGGCCAGCGGGCGCCTGGCGAGCCTGGAGGTGCGCGATCTGACCATCGAACGCGAGTTCCACGCCCTCTGGCGTCCCGGCCAGAGCCTGAGCCCGGCGCCGGCCGCCTTCCTCGAACTGGCGCGAAAACCCGGCTGACCGTCGATCACCCAATATCAAAACTTTTTGATATTGGCATTGCAGCACCGGAAAGCGGGGGCTAAACTGCGCGCCCTATGAGCCTGCGCGTACCCCAGATCCGTCATGACGACAGCGACGAGCTGGCCGCCCTGTGCAAGGCTGGCGGCGACCCGCTGCGTCTGAACGTGCTGCGGGTGCTGGCCAACGATTCCTTCGGCGTGCTGGAACTGGCGCAGATCTTCGCCACCGGCCAGTCGGGCATGAGTCACCACCTCAAGGTGCTGGCCCAGGCGAACCTGGTGGCCACCCGCCGCGAAGGCAACGCGATCTTCTACCGCCGCGCCCTGGCGCAGAACGAGCGGGTCGGCGGCATGCTGCACGCGGCCCTGCTGGCCGAGGTGGACGAACTGGAACTGCCGGCCGAGATCGCCGGGCGCATCGCCGAGGTGCACGCCCAGCGTGAAGCGATCAGCCGCGACTTCTTCGCCCGTGCGGCGGAAAAATTCCAGGCCCAGCAGGACCTGATCGCAGGACTGCCGCAATACCGCGACAGTGTGCTGGCATTGCTTGATGCGCTGGGTTTCGAACCCGGCGCCACCGCGCTGGAAGTCGGCCCCGGCGACGGTGGATTCCTGCCGGACCTGGCACGGCGCTTCAGCCGGGTCACGGCGCTGGACAACAGCCCGGCGATGCTGGAGCTGGCACGGATGCGCTGTAACGAAGAGGGTCTCGGCAATGTCGAATTGCGACTGACCGATGCCCTGAATGACGAGCAGGCCGCCGCCGACTGCGTGGTGCTGAACATGGTCCTGCACCATTTCGCGGCGCCGGCCGATGCGATGAAACAATTGGCCCAGCGGGTGCAGCCAGGCGGCGCGCTGCTGGTGACCGAGTTGTGCAGCCACAACCAGAGTTGGGCCAGGGAGGCCTGCGGCGATCTATGGTTGGGCTTCGAACAGGACGACCTGGCCCGTTGGGCCAATGCCGCGGGGCTCACGCCCGGCGAGAGCCTCTACATTGGCTTGCGAAACGGCTTTCAGATTCAGGTAAGGCACTTCGCCAAACCGGATTCACGAAGCGAACTCACCCACCGGTAACGAATAGGAAAACCGATAGATGAGCGAATACTCCCTGTTTACCTCCGAATCCGTGTCCGAAGGCCATCCGGACAAGATCGCCGACCAGATTTCCGATGCCGTCCTCGACGCCATCATCGCCCAGGACAAGCACGCCCGCGTTGCCTGCGAAACCCTGGTCAAGACCGGCGTTGCGATCATCGCCGGTGAAGTCACCACCTCCGCCTGGGTCGACCTGGAAGAGCTGGTGCGCAAGGTCATCATCGACATCGGCTACGACAGCTCCGACGTCGGCTTCGACGGCGCCACCTGCGGCATCCTGAACATCATTGGCAAGCAGTCCCCGGACATCAACCAGGGCGTCGACCGCGCCAAGCCGGAAGACCAGGGCGCCGGTGACCAGGGCCTGATGTTCGGCTACGCCAGCAACGAAACCGACGTGCTGATGCCGGCCCCGATCTGCTTCTCCCACCGTCTGGTGGAGCGCCAGGCCGAAGCCCGCAAGTCCGGCCTGCTGCCGTGGCTGCGTCCGGACGCGAAGAGCCAGGTCACCTGCCGCTACGAGAACGGCAAGGTGGTCGGCATCGACGCCATCGTGCTGTCCACCCAGCACAACCCGGACGTGAAGTACTCCGACCTGCGCGAAGGCGTGATGGAGCTGATCGTCAAGCACGTGCTGCCGGCCGAACTGCTGCACAAGGACACCCAGTTCCACATCAACCCGACCGGCAACTTCGTGATCGGCGGCCCGGTGGGCGACTGCGGCCTGACCGGCCGCAAGATCATCGTCGACTCCTACGGCGGCATGGCCCGTCACGGTGGTGGCGCCTTCTCCGGCAAGGACCCGTCCAAGGTTGACCGTTCCGCTGCCTACGCCGGCCGCTACGTCGCCAAGAACATCGTTGCCGCCGGCCTGGCCGAGCGCTGCGAGATCCAAGTGTCCTACGCCATCGGCGTGGCCCTGCCGACCTCCATCTCGATCAACACCTTCGGCACCGGCAAGATCAGCGACGAGAAGATCGTCCAGCTGGTCCGCGAGCACTTCGACCTGCGTCCGTACGCGATCACCACCATGCTCGACCTGCTGCACCCGATGTACCAGCCGACCGCGGCCTACGGCCACTTCGGCCGCAATCCCTTTGAAATGACCTACGGTGACGACACCTTCACCGCATTCACCTGGGAAAGGACCGACAAGGCCGAAGCCCTGCGCATTGCCGCCGGCCTCTAAGCCTCGACCGTTCAGCAGGAAGCCCCGCCACGTGCGGGGCTTCTTGCTTCTGGGGGCGATGCCCGGCAGGGTTTCGTACCTCTACCCAACCTGCAGAGATACGAAGCCTTCCTCGGCGATCCCTCCACACTTGTCGCGGCCTGGACCCACAGGGGATTCAGCGCCCGCCGATGCGCCCGCTTCCTAGACTGGCCGCCTCCCCCACGAGCACGGAGGCTCGCCATGAAAACCTGGATGTCCCTGCCCTTCCTCCTGCCCTGCCTCGCGCTGGCAAATGCCTGTCCGGACTGGCCGGCCGCCCGCGCCAGCGCCGAACTCTCGGCCCTCGACCAGCGCATCGCCGTTTGGGACCGCGCCTACCACCGCGAAGGCCGCTCGATGGTGGACGACGAACTCTACGACCAGGCCCGCGCCCGTCTTGCGCGCCTGAACCAGTGCTTCCCCACTGTCGCATTGCCGCTTCGCGATCCTCTGGCCGCCAGTGACGGCAAGGTCCGTCACCCGGTCCCCCAGACCGGCCTGGACAAGCTGCGGGACCTCGACGACCTGCGCCGCTGGCTGGGTCAGCGCCGCGACCTCTGGGTCCAGCCCAAGGTAGATGGCGTGGCCGTCACCCTGGTTTACCGCCAGGACCGGCTGGTGCAGGCCATCAGCCGCGGCGACGGCAGCCACGGCCAGGACTGGACCGCCCAGGCCCGGCGCATCCCGGCGATTCCCACGCACCGGCCCGGCATCGGCGACGGCGTGCTGCAAGGCGAGCTCTACTGGCGACTGGACGGCCACGTACAGGCCGAACGGGGCGGCCAGGGTGCACGCGGCAAAGTGGCCGGGCTGCTCAATCGGCGCACGCTGGCCGAGCAGGATGCCGCCGGCATCGGCCTCTTCGTCTGGGACTGGCCGGACGGCCCGGCACAGATGCAAGAGCGCCTGCACGGCCTGCAGGCCATGGGCTTTGCCGACGCCAGCGCACTCACCCAGCCCGTCGCCGGCGCAGACGACATCGCCACCTGGCGCGAACGCTGGTACCGCTCGCCGCTGCCGTTCGCCAGCGACGGCATCGTGATTCGCCAGGGCGCGCGGCCTGCGGCCCGGCAGTGGAAGCCGCAACCACCGAACTGGGCCGTGGCGTGGAAGTACCCGTTCGGCAAAGCCCTGGCGGAGGTGCGCTCGGTAGAGTTCAAGGTGGGACGCACCGGCCGCGTCACGCCCCTGCTCAAGCTGAAACCGGTCGAACTCGATGGCCGACGCATCCAGCGCGTCGGCCTCGGCTCCCTGAAACGCTGGAGGGAACTGGATATCCGTCCCGGCGATCAGGTCGCCATCGCCCTGGCCGGACTGACCATTCCGCAGCTGGATTCCGTGGTACTGCGTGCCACCTCGCGCCCGCCGGTGGAAGCGCCGGAGCCCGGCCGCTATCACGCCCTCAGCTGCTTTCGTGCGGAGCCCGGCTGCCGCGAGCAGTTCCTCTCGCGCCTTGAGTGGCTGGGCGGTCCCAAGGGCCTAGGCCTGAACGGGCTGGGGCGCGGAACCTGGGCGCGCCTGGAGCTGGATGGACTGTTGGACTGGCTTGATCTGGATGTCGCTGCACTGGAGTCCAGGCCGGGCATCGGCACGACTCGCGCGGCTTCGCTGGCACAGGTTTTCCAGGAGGCCCGGAGTCGGCCTTTCGGGCAATGGCTGAGGGCCCTGGGATTACCGCCGTCCACGAAACCGGAAGGGGACTGGACAACGCTGGCGGGCAGGACGCCAGCGCAATGGCAGCGGCAGGCGGGAATCGGGCCGGGCAAGGCGCGGCAACTGGCGGAGTTCTTCCAGCATCCCGAGGTACGAATGCTGGCCGAACAGCTTGAAGCGGCCGGGGTGGACGGATTTTCCGCGCTTCAGTAGGCGCGGAACTCCTTGTGGCAGGCTTCGCAGTTGTCTTCCACCTTCTGCACCAGCGGCGCGATGCCCTGGGCGGTGAACGGACCGGCCTGGGCGGCGCTGGCGAGCTGGCCGGTACTGGCTTCGAGTTCGCGCACCAGTTCCTTGAAGCGCTCCTGGCGCTGCCAGACCTCATCGCGGGCGGCGCTGTCGGCGTCGCCTTCCGGAGCCTGTGGGAAGTGCTGCCAGGGCTGGCGGGAAAGCTCATCGAGCCTGGTGGCGCCGGTGGCGAAGCGCTGCTCGTCGAAATTGACGCGGCCACGCAGCATGCCGCCGAGGTCTTCGCTGGTGCGCAGCATTTCCTTGAAGATCGCCTGGCGCTTGCCCAGCGGCGAATTGGGGTCCACGCCACCGCAGGCGGCAAGGCTCAGGCAAACGGCAGCAAGGATGAAAATCTTATTGGCATTCATCGGCAGGATCACGGGTCGGACTTGAGGCGGGCGACAGGGTACTCCCAGCCGCCCGGCAATTGCCAAGCCAGGCGACAGTTTGTCGCACCGCCCATGCCGTGCAGCGCGGAAATCCGACGAACCGGGCACACCGGCCTCAGGTGCGGAACTGGTCCAGATGGCCGTTGAGTTCCAGCACCTCTCCCCGGATCCGCTCGCTGGCCTGCATCACGCTGCAGGCGTCATCCCGGCTGCGCTCGGCCAGGCTGGAGATTTCCGTCACCCGCTGGTCTATGTCCTGGGCCACTTGGCTCTGCTGTTCGGCGGCGGTGGCGATCTGGGTGTTCATGGCACTGATGTTGTCCACCGCAACCACGATGCTGCCGAGCACTTCGCTGGCTTGCTCGATGTGATCGAGGTTTTCCCGCACCAGCCGGTTGCTGTCCTGCAAGGCGGCAACGGCCTGCTGGGCACCGCCCTGAAGGCGCTGGATCATCGCCTGGATCTCGCCGGTGGATTGCTGGGTACGGCTGGCCAGCGTGCGCACCTCATCGGCCACCACGGCGAATCCGCGACCGGCCTCGCCGGCACGGGCGGCCTCGATGGCGGCATTGAGCGCCAGCAGGTTGGTCTGCTCGGCGATGCCGGTGATGACTTCCAGCACCTTGCCCACGCCTTCGGTCTCATTGCGCAGGAGGTTCATCTGCCCGGCGCTAGCCGCCATCTGCTCCGATAGCTCGCCGATCAGCTCGGCACTGCGTTGCACGGCCCGCTGGCCGGACTTGGCGCAGCTATCGGCATTGCGCGCCGACTCGGCGGCATGGGCGGCGTGGCGGGCCACCTCGGCCACGGTGGCGCTCATCTCGTTCATCGCGGTGGCGACCTGGTCGAGGTTCTCGTGCTGCAGGCGCACCCCGTCATTGGCCGCATGGGCGGCGGCGACCACGGTTTCCACGTGCTGGCGGGTATGGCCGCCGGTCTCCTTGACCTGGCCCAGCAGTCCGCGCACCTGCTCGCGCATGCGGTTGTAGCCGGCGACGATCCGGCCGATTTCGTTGTCCTGGCGCCTGTTCTCCAGAGGCTGGGTGAAGTCACCCTGCCCCACGCGGGTCAGCGCCGCCTCCAGCCCGGTCAGGCGCTGGATCAACGGCCGCAGGCCGAATTGCCGCCCCAGCACCACCAGCAGGAGGAGGCCGATCACACAGGCGAAGGCCAGCCACATCTGCCGGCGCTGCGAGCTTTCCGCATGGGCCGCCATCAGCCCGACCGCCTTGTTCATTTCCTTCAGCAGTTCGAGCGAGGCGCCTTCCAGAGCTGCGAGGTCACTGTCCGGACGCTCCAGCTGCGGTCGGAAATCCGCCCAGAGCCGGCCCACCAGGCGCATTTGCTCTGCCACCGCCGGGACCTGGATAGCGCTGATGTTGCGCGCCGGGTTCCCGCTCAGCAGGTCGCGATGGGCCTGGTCGAACTGGGCAATGGTGGCGTCCAGGGTAGAGCGGGCAATGGCGCCCTGGCGCAGCAGCAGCGCCTCCTTGGTCATCTTCTGGCTGAGCATGCGCTGGGCACCGGCGACGTTGATGGTCTCCGGCGACACCGACATGCTCAGGTAGAGCGCCACCGAGGCGGTAACCGCCAGCAGGAACATCAGCGCGTAGGAAAAGAGAAATTGCTGGTTTAGGGTACGCAGCCCCACGCAACGGAGCAGCGAATCGAAAGCGGATGTGGCGGACATGGGTGCCTCCTTGCCGGGCCTGCCCCGGAACTTCAGTCAGGGCTGGCGGCTGCACAGCAAGAAGGCGGCCAACATCGGCCTAGAGCGCCTGGCCGGCGGCGACAAGCGTGAAGCGCCCCATTACAGGGCAGCCCCACGCAGCAGGCGCACCAGATTCAGGCAGACGACTCGTCGTCCTTGAAACGGTCCTTGATGTAGGTGATCTCCGTCTTGCCGTGGGGCGCCGGCAGGCCGTCCTCGCCGATGTTGACGAAGACCATCTTGTCGATGGTCAGGATGCTCTTGCGGGTGATCTTGTTGCGCACTTCGCAACACAGGGTGATCGAGGTGCGGCCGAACTCGGTTGCGGTGATGCCCAGCTCGATGATGTCGCTCTGGCGCGCCGAACTGACGAAGTTGATCTCGGAGATGAACTTGGTGACCACGCGCTGGTTGCCGAGCTGGATGATGGCGTAAATGGCCGCTTCCTCGTCGATCCACTTCAACAGACTGCCGCCGAACAGCGTGCCATTGGGGTTGAGGTCTTCGGGTTTGATCCATTTGCGCGTATGGAAATTCATGCAGCGTCCTCCTTCTGTGGGATGGGACGCATCATGACCGGCCCCGCGAGGCTTGTCCCGACAAGGCTTTCAATGGCCCCCATAGATGCCTGCGCGGGCGACGGAAAGCCTTGGGCTTGCCCGCCGGCGCCGCTATAATCCGCAAGTTTTTCAAACGGTCGGCGCTGCCCGGCCGTTCCCGCCTCCCTTCCGAGGGGCGCTGCAGCAAGTGGGGCCTGATTCGAATCAGGCGCCGCCTGTCAGGCTCGGAAGGGGCGTTGCCAAAACGCATCAACGGCGCCCATTCGCACACTACGAATGGAGACTCTTACATGAGCGCTGTCATGACGCCTGCCGGTTTCACCGACTTCAAGGTCGCCGACATTTCCCTGGCCGCCTGGGGCCGCCGCGAGCTGATCATCGCCGAATCGGAAATGCCCGCCCTGATGGGCCTGCGCCGCAAGTACGCCGCCCAGCAACCTTTGCGCGGCGCGAAGATCCTCGGCTGCATCCACATGACCATCCAGACCGGCGTGCTGATCGAGACCTTGGTCGCGCTGGGTGCCGAAGTGCGCTGGTCCTCCTGCAACATCTTCTCCACCCAGGACCAGGCCGCCGCCGCCATCGCCGCCGCCGGCATCCCGGTGTTCGCCTGGAAGGGCGAGACCGAGGAAGAGTACGAATGGTGCATCGAGCAGACCATCCTCAAGGACGGCCAGCCCTGGGACGCCAACATGGTGCTGGACGACGGCGGTGACCTGACCGAGATCCTGCACAAGAAATACCCGCAGATGCTGGAAAAGATTCACGGCATCACCGAAGAAACCACCACTGGCGTGCACCGTCTGCTCGACATGCTCAAGGCCGGCACCCTGAAAGTCCCGGCGATCAACGTCAACGACTCGGTGACCAAGAGCAAGAACGACAACAAGTACGGCTGCCGCCACAGCCTCAACGACGCCATCAAGCGCGGCACCGACCACCTGCTGTCGGGCAAGCAGGCCCTGGTGATCGGCTACGGCGATGTGGGCAAGGGCTCCGCCCAGTCCCTGCGCCAGGAAGGCATGATCGTGAAGGTCTCCGAAGTCGACCCGATCTGCGCCATGCAGGCCTGCATGGACGGCTTCGAAGTCGTTTCCCCGTACAAGAACGGCATCAACGACGGCACCGAAACCAGCGTTGACGCCGCGCTGCTGGGCAAGATCGACCTGATCGTCACTACCACCGGCAACGTCAACGTCTGCGACGCCAACATGCTCAAGGCCCTGAAGAAGCGCGCCGTGGTCTGCAACATCGGCCACTTCGACAACGAGATCGACACCGCCTTCATGCGCAAGACCTGGGCCTGGGAAGAGGTCAAGCCGCAGGTGCACAAGATCCACCGCACCGGCAAGGACGGCTTCGATCCGCTGAACGACGACTACCTGATCCTGCTGGCCGAAGGCCGCCTGGTGAACCTGGGCAACGCCACCGGCCACCCGAGCCGCATCATGGACGGCTCCTTCGCCAACCAGGTGCTGGCGCAGATCCACCTCTTCGAGCAGAAGTTCGCCGACCTGCCGGCCGACGAAAAGGCCAAGCGCCTGACCGTGGAAGTGCTGCCGAAGAAGCTGGACGAAGAAGTGGCGCTGGAAATGGTCAAGGGCTTCGGCGGCGTGATCACCCAGCTGACCAAACAGCAGGCCGAGTACATCGGCGTGACCGTGGAAGGCCCGTTCAAGCCGGATACCTACCGTTACTAAAGCCACAGGCGGCAGGCTACAGGCGGCAGGCAGAAGCCAGTCCTGCAGCCTGCGGCCTGAAGCCTGCAGCTCCGAAGGAATCTCTATGTCGCAAGAACGCCGTTACAGCTTCGAATTCTTCCCCGCCAAGACCGAAGCCGGGCACGAAAAACTGATGGCCACCGCCCGCAACCTGGCCGCCTACCAGCCGGATTTCTTCTCCTGCACCTACGGTGCCGGCGGCTCCACCCGCGACCGTACCCTGCAGACCGTCCTGCAGCTGGACGGCGAAGTGAAGGTGCCCACCGCGCCGCACCTGTCCTGCGTCGGTGACAGCAAGGCCGAACTGCGCGCCCTGCTGGCCTACTACAAGGATGCCGGCATCCAGCGCATCGTCGCCCTGCGCGGCGACCTGCCCTCGGGCATGGGCATGGCCAGCGGCGAGCTGCGCTACGCCAACGAGCTGGTGGAGTTCATCCGCGCGGAAACCGGCGACCACTTCCACATCGAAGTCGCCGCCTACCCGGAAGTGCATCCCCAGGCACGCAGCTACGAGACCGACCTCGCCAACTTCGTGCGCAAGGTCAAGGCCGGCGCCAGCAGCGCGATCACCCAGTACTTCTTCAACGCCGACAGCTACTTCTACTTCGTCGAGCGCGTGCGCAAGCTGGGCGTGGATATCCCGGTGGTACCGGGCATCATGCCGATCACCAACTACAGCAAGCTGGCCCGCTTCTCCGACGCCTGCGGCGCGGAAATCCCGCGCTGGATCCGCAAGCAACTGGAGGCCTACGCCGATGATGCGCAGAGCATTCAGGCGTTCGGCGAGCAGGTGATCACCCAGATGTGCGAACAGCTGCTGCAAGGCGGCGCCCCCGGCCTGCACTTCTACACCCTGAACCAGGCCGAACCCAGCCTGGCGATCTGGAAGAACCTCAACCTGCCGCGTTGAGTTCGCCGTGGAAGTCGAAAAGGCCGGGCATTGTCCTGGCCTTTTTCTTTTCCGCGTCCCGTGCGACTTCAATCGCCGATGAATGCTCTCCCCGAGCGGAGTCGTTGGCGACGGCGATCACAGCCTGGAAATCTTTGCTCTTCGGCTTACTTTCCAGCGCGCCTGCCGCCACGTAATCTGGCCACATGCCACTGTTTCGCATCCTCCTTGTCGTCCTGTCCGCCTGCCTTGGCCAAATCGCCTGGGCCGATGCCCTGCGTATCGTCAGCGAACCCTGGGCGCCCTATGTCTATGAGGAGGAAGGCAAGCTCCGGGGCCTGGACTACGAGGCCAGCAGCGTCGTCCTCAAGCGTCTGGGGATCGACGTGCAGTGGAACCTGATGCCCTGGAAACGCTGCCTGACGGCGCTGGAAAGCGGACAGGCCGACGGGGTGCTCGACATCTTCCGCACGCCGGAGCGCGAAGCCTGGATGGCCTTTCCCGGCGAGCCGCTTTCCGACGTGCAGTTCGTCCTGTTCTACGCCCGGCAGCGCCCCTACCCGTTCCGGCGCATGGCCGACCTGCAGGGGCTGAAGGTCGGGGTTTCCCCTGGCTACTGGTACGCCAACCAGGTCTTCCGGACCTCCCCGCTGTTCATCCGTGAACCGGCGCCGACCCACGAGGCGAACCTCGGCAAGCTGGTGCGCGACCGGGTCGACCTGGTGGTGAATGATCGCCGCGCCGGTCGTTACCTGATCCAGCAGATGGGGCTCGCGGCGGAAATCGGCCAGCACCCGCAAGTGGTCAGCCGTGACCGCCAGTACCTGGCATTTCGCCGCACGCCGCACCTGGAAAGGCTCGCCGTGCGTTTCGGCGAGGCGCTCAGGCGCTTCAAGCGGGAGCCCGCCTACGCCGAGCTGGTGGCGCGCTACCGTGAACCGGGTGCGGGAAACCTTCGGTAACCGTTGAGCAGCGTGAGGGCTGTACATTCTCGCGGAACTGTTATACTCGGCGCTCCGTCAGGCATACGCCCGGATGCTGAGCCACCCCAGAGCCAGCAGGACCGGTCGGGATCACGCGCCATCGCCGTGATTCGAGCCAGACACGATCACCCTATCGGGCCAGCCCCTTAGCACTCACACAGGATCTCCCATGTCCTTTGCCTCCCTCGGTCTCTCCGAGGCATTGGTCGGCGCCGTCGAAGCCGCCGGCTACGCCCAGCCCACTCCCGTGCAACAGCGGGCAATTCCCGCCGTGTTGCAAGGTCGCGACCTGATGGTTGCGGCCCAGACAGGCACCGGCAAGACCGCCGGTTTCGCCCTGCCCGTCCTGGAACTGCTGTTCCCCAACGGGCACCACGACAAATCCCAGCGTCATGGCCCGCGCCAGGCGCGCGTACTGGTCCTGACACCGACCCGCGAACTGGCGGCCCAGGTCCACGACAGCTTCAAGCTCTACGCCCGTGACCTGAAACTGGTCAGCGCCTGCATTTTCGGTGGCGTCGGCATGAATCCCCAGGTGCAGGCCCTGTCCAAGGGCGTGGACCTGCTGGTGGCCTGCCCCGGCCGCCTGCTCGACCTGGCCGGCCAGGGCAACGTCGACCTCTCCCATGTGGAAATCCTCGTGCTCGACGAAGCCGACCGGATGCTCGACATGGGCTTCATCCACGATGTGAAGAAGGTCCTCGCCAAGCTCCCGCCCAAGCGCCAGAACCTGCTGTTCTCGGCAACCTTCTCGAAAGACATCGTCGACCTCGCCAACAAGCTGCTGCACGATCCCGAACGCATCGAAGTGACCCCGCCGAACACCACGGTGGAGCGCATCGAGCAGCGCGTGTTCCGTCTCCCCGCCAGCCACAAGCGCGCCCTGCTGGCGCACCTGATCACGGTCGGCGCCTGGGAGCAGGTGCTGGTCTTCACCCGTACCAAGCACGGCGCCAACCGCCTCGCCGAGTACCTGACCAAGCACGGCCTGGCCGCCGCCGCGATCCACGGCAACAAGAGCCAGAACGCCCGCACCAAGGCCCTGGCCGACTTCAAGGCCAACGACGTGCGCATCCTGGTGGCCACCGACATCGCCGCCCGTGGCCTGGACATCGACCAGTTGCCCCATGTGGTCAACTTCGAGCTACCCAACGTCGAGGAAGACTATGTGCACCGCATTGGCCGTACCGGCCGTGCCGGGCGCAGCGGTGAAGCCATCTCCCTGGTCGCTCCGGATGAAGAGAAACTGCTGAAGGCCATCGAGCGCCTGACCAAGCAGAAGATCCCGGACGGCGATACCCAGGGCTTCGACCCGGCGACCGTCGAGGCCGAGCGCCCCGAGGCACGCCCGCCACGCCCCGAGCGCCAGCCGCGCGCCGACAAGCCCAAGCGCGAAACCAAGGCCGCCGCACCGCAGGCACCCGCCGAAGGGAAAGAAGCCAAGGCCGAAGGCAGCGCTGAAGGCAAGCCGCGCAAGAGCCGTAATCGCCGTCGTGGCAAGGGCAAAAGCCAGGATCAGGAGCAAGGCCAGCAGGCCGCCGGCCAGCGTCAGCAACAGCAACAGCAACAGCAACAGCCCAGGCAGCCGAAGCCGGTGTTCCCGCCGCAACCGGCCGCCGACCGCGATCCGGAAGAGTTCCTCGACGACGAGATCGACAACTTCGGCAATCGTGTCGACTACGTCAGCCCCTATCCGCCCAAGGACCAGGTCCGCGGCCAGCGCCGTGGCGGCCAGGGCCAAGGCCAGGGCCGTAGTGGTGGCGCTCAGGGTCAGGGTCGCAGCGGCGGCGGTCAGGGCCGTGGCAGCAACCAGGGCCAACGCCAGGGTGGCCAGAAGCAGGGCCAGCAGCGCCAGGGCAAGGCGGCCAAGGGCCGTGGCCCCCGCCGTGGTGACGATCAGCTGGTGTCCCGTGGTCGCGACGAACCGGCCGTGCAGGATCCCCGTGCCAACAAGCCGGCACCGAAGATCATCATGAAAGAGTCCCGCGCCGACCGTTTCCCAACTCCGGAGCAACTGGACGAACTGCAACAGAGCAGCCGCCCGCGCGGCGAGAAACCGGCCTTGCTGACCCGCAATCGCTGAGTTCCCCCCGCCCACGAAAACGCCGGCCAAGCGCCGGCGTTTTCGTTTCCGCAAATTTCAATCGCGATGCTGCGCGTAGCCGCGAGCAAGCGTCCACGTTCGTGGATTCTGGACTTTCGGTAGCCGCCGCTTCAGCTTGGCCCGAATCGTACAAGGGTGCGCCGCGCGCCCCCTACCGGATTGCTCCCAGGGACATGGTTCCCGGGTTCAAATGAATTCGTTCCTGCAATGCAAAACGCCGGCACTTGGCCGGCGTTCTGCTGCTGCGGGAAGGCAGGCTCAGGAGCGCACGCCCTCGAAGGAGATGATCAGCTGGGCTTCCTGGGAGGCCGGGCCGAGGTCCTTCTGGATGTCGAAGTCCTTCAGCTTGATGGTGGTGGTGCCTTCGAAGCCGGCACGGTAGCCGCCCCAAGGGTCGTCGCCCTGGCCAACGAACTTGGCATTGATCACCACCGGCTTGGTCACGCCGTTGAGGGTCAGGTTGCCGGTCACGTCGGCGGTACCCTCGCCGGTGGACTTGACCGAGGTGGACTCGAAGGTGGCGGTGGGGTTCTTGCTGACGTTCAGGAAGTCACCGCTCTTGATGTGCTTGTCACGCTCGGCGTGGTTGGTGTCGACGCTGGCGGTCTTCAGGGTGACCTTGATCTTGCTGGCCTCCGGGTTCTTCTCGTCGAAGCTGAAGGTGCCGTCGAAGTCCTTGAAGGAACCGTAGATGTAGCTGTAGCCCAGGTGGCCGATCTTGAAGTTGACGAAGGCGTGCTGGCCTTCCTTGTCGATCACGTAGTCAGCGGCCATCGCCTGGCCAGCGAAGAGCGCGGCACCCAGGGTCAGGGCAGCGAAGGTTTTCTTCAGCATCGATGAATCTCCTTATTGAGAGGTTGCGACGTTACTTGGCGGCGCGACCGAGCATGCGGGTCAGGGTCGCGTCGCGATCAATAAAGTGGTGCTTGAGGGCGGCCAGGGCATGGACGCCAGCGAAAATCAGCAGGCCCCAGGCAAGGTATTCGTGAATCGCACCGGCGACATCCTCCTGGTCGGGGATGGCGGTCAGGGTGGCGGGCACCTCGAACAGACCGAAGACCGCGATGCCGCGCCCTTCGGCGGTGGAAATCAGGTAGCCGGAAATCATCAGGGCGAACAGGCCGACGTAGAGCACCAGATGGCCGACCTTCGAACCCAGGCGAGTCATCGGACCGTGGTTGGGCAGCGCGGGCGGCGGTGGGCTGACGAAACGCCAGGCCAGTCGCGCCAGCATCACCAGGAACAGCAGGATACCGACGCCCTTGTGGATATCCGGCGCGGTCTTGTACCAGCTGCTGTAGTAGTTCAGGCCGACCATCCACAGGCCCAGGGCGAACAGGCCGACGAAGACGATGGCCACCCCCCAATGCAGAACGATGCTGACCAGACCGAAGCGGGACGGGGAGTTACGCCATTGCATGAAATGAATCCTTGGAAACACGGGCCGGGTAAATACGGGTGATTTAGCCTAGCGGTTAATCTATCGAATTAAAGCGGAAAATTTTGCTTTGAAATATCGAGCAATACGATCTTTACGGCCACTGAACCTTTGCAGGATTTTGTCGAAGGGAATGCCTGAAAGTTCGTAGGACGCGACCGAGCGGCGCGTCGGAGGAGACAGGCGGCGAGGTGGCTCGCCGCCCGGGGCCGGGATCAGTTGAAGAAGCGGGAGAAGAAGCCCTTCTTCTCTTCCCGGGTGGACGTGGAGGAGGCCTTGGGCGCGGCTTCGGCCACAGTTTCCTGCGGAGCGACGGTCTTGCCGGCCTTCAGGTCGATGACCTGGCCGGCGGCGCGCTGGCCGCTGCGCAATGCGCCTTCCAGGGTGCCCGGATAGAGCGCATCGGTGTGTTCGCCGGCGAACACCACGCGCCCCAGGGGCTGCTCCCACATGCGCCAGTAGAGGCTGATCTCGCCCGGACCGTAGGCCAGGTAGGCACCGCCGGCCAGAGAGTCCTTGCCGTAGCGGCGCAGCTCGTAGCCCTTGAACTGTTCGCGGGCGCCGGGGAAATGCTTGTCGAAGCGGATCAGCACCTGGTCGACCATCTGCCGGTCGCCGAAGGCCTGCATCAGACGCGCATTGTCGCCGGACAGGTTGATCAGCAGGTTGGCGCCACCCTTCAAGGCCGGCTCGACCCAGAGCATGCCCAGGCCCTGATCGCTGTAGACCTCGCCGGAAAGCCGGCTCTTGCCCCAGACCGGCTTCTTGAACTTCAGCAGCATCTGGTCGCGCCAGCCGTAGTTGATGTCCTTCAGGGCGCGCAGCTGCAGCGCGGACAGGGAAGGGGTCATGCTGATCTTGCCCAGCGCCGGCAGCGGCACGGCGAGCACGACGTAATCGGCCTTGTAGCCGGTGCCGCCGACCTTGACGGTGACGCCTTCCTGCTCCTGCACGATGGCGGAAACGCGGGCGTTGGTCTTGATGGTCCTGATCTGCCTGGCCATGGCCTGGGCCAGGCCCTGGCTACCGCCGGGCAGGCGCGCAGCACGCATTTCGGTATCCGGCAGGCCACGGTAGACGCGGGCCTGCTGGGCCAGGTAGAGCAGCGACAGGCGCGACGGCTCGTCATAGCGCGAGCGGATGCGCTGCACCACCAGGGCCTTGGCGGTAGGCGCCAGGTTCAGCTTCTCCAGCCAGCGGGCGACGGTGATGGAGTCGAGGGTCTGCAGGGTGTAATTGGCCAGCGGCTTGAGCGGGTCATCGATCGAGGCGGCCAGGTCATCCAGGCTCTTGTCGAAGCGCTTCAGGCCTTCCACGGTGCTCGGTGCTTCCTTGAGCAGGTCGGCCTCGGAGAAGTAGCGGCCGTTCACCAGGTAGCCGGGAGTGCGCACGTAATCGGGGGCGGGCACGGCCTTCACTTTGAACTGATCCAGATAGCGATACAGGCTTGGCTGCAGCCTGGCGCTGCCGATCCACTCGCTGGAGGCCAGACCCGAACGGCCACCGATGTTCGGCTTGGCCTCCAGCACGGTGACCTGCCAGCCCTTCTGCTGCAACTCGTAGGCCGAAGTGAGGCCCGCTATGCCGCCGCCAATGACGATGGCCGACGGCTGCTTGTCCTTGGCCAGCGCTGTCGCACTGAGCCCCCCCACAATGATCAGCGCCAAGGCGCGCCAGGCTGCAGACATGAAGAATCCCCCTGTGAAGCAGCGTCGTTCGAAATTGGCGCGCAGGATACGCCAGCCCCGACGGCCGGACCAGAAGTGCCTTGCCGGTAGCCAATGGCGTTCTGCTTGTCCGGGCCGGCCGCATTGCATAGGCTTCGCCGATCGCAACAGGAGAACGAGTCATGGGCCTCAATGCCGACTGGATGCAACGCGACCTCGCCGTGCTCTGGCATCCCTGCACCCAGATGAAAGATCACGAACGCCTGCCGGTGGTACCGATCCGCCGTGGCGAAGGCGTCTGGCTGGAGGACTTCGAGGGCAAGCGCTACCTGGATGCCGTCAGCTCCTGGTGGGTCAACGTCTTCGGCCACGCCAATCCGCGCATCAACCAGCGCATCAAGGATCAGGTGGACCAGCTGGAGCACGTGATCCTCGCCGGCTTCAGCCACCAGCCGGTAGTGGAGCTGTCCGAGCGCCTGGTCAGGATCACCCCCAAGGGCCTGGACCGGGTCTTCTATGCCGACAACGGTTCTTCCGGCATCGAAGTGGCGCTGAAGATGAGCTACCACTTCTGGCGCAACCAGGGTCTGGATCGCAAGAAACGCTTCGTCACCCTGACCAACAGCTATCACGGCGAAACCGTTGCGGCGATGTCGGTGGGCGACGTCGCGCTGTTCACCGAAACCTACAAATCGCTGCTGCTGGACACCCTCAAGGTGCCGAGCCCGGACTGCTTCCTGCGCCCGGACGGCATGTGCTGGGAAGAACACTCCCGCGCCATGTTCGCCCACATGGAGCGCACCCTCGCCGAACACCATGATGAGGTCGCGGCGGTGATCGTCGAGCCACTGATCCAGGGTGCCGGCGGCATGCGCATGTACCACCCGGTGTACCTCAAGCTGCTGCGCGAAGCCTGCGACCGCTACGGCGTACACCTGATCCACGACGAGATCGCCGTCGGCTTCGGCCGCACCGGCACCATGTTCGCCTGCGAGCAGGCCGGCATCGCGCCGGACTTCCTGGTGCTGTCCAAGGCCCTGACTGGCGGTTACCTGCCGATGGCCGCGGTGCTCACCTCCGAGACCGTCTACCAAGGCTTCTACGACGACTACCAGACCCTGCGCGCCTTCCTCCATTCGCACACCTACACCGGCAACCCGCTGGCCTGCGCCGCCGCCCTGGCGACCCTGGACATCTTCGAGCAGGACAAGGTGATCGAGGCCAACCGCAAGCTGGCCATGCGCATGGCCACCGCCACGGCCCACCTGGCGGACCACCCGCACGTGGCGGAAGTACGCCAGACCGGCATGGTGCTGGCCATCGAAATGGTCCAGGACAAGGCCAGCAAGACGCCCTTCCCCTGGCAGGAACGCCGCGGTCTGAAAGTCTTCCAGCACGCCCTGGAGCGCGGCGCGCTGCTGCGTCCGCTGGGTAACGTGGTGTATTTCCTGCCGCCCTACGTGATCACCGGGGAACAGATCGATTTCCTCGCCGAGGTGGCCAGCGAAGGCATCGACATCGCCACCCGCGAGTCGGTGAGCGTGCCGGTGGTGGCGGACCTGCATCCGAACCATCGCGATCCGGGCTGACAGGTAACACGGACGGCGCGCCAGGCCTTAAACTGCGCGCCCGTCTCCTCTGTTCCCGAATGCCCATGCGCCTTTCCCGCTTCTTCATCGACGCCCGCCTCTCCCTCGGCCAGCACGACCTGCCCGAAGCCCAGGCCCACTACATCGGCCGCGTCCTGCGCCTGGCCGCGGGCGATGCCGTGCAGCTGTTCGACGGTTCCGGGCAGGAATACCTCGGCGAACTGATCGAGGTGGGCAAGAAGAGCGTCAGGGTGGAACTGCGCGAAGCCTTCGCCGGAATGGCCGAGTCCCCCCTGCGGGTGCACCTGGGCCAGGGCCTGTCGCGCGGCGAGCGCATGGACTGGGCGATCCAGAAGGCCACCGAACTGGGCGCGGCCGAGATCAGCCCCATCGTCAGCGAGCGCTGCGAAGTGCGCCTGAAGGACGAGCGCGCCGACAAGCGCCTCGCCCACTGGCGCCAGGTCGCCATCAGCGCCTGCGAGCAATGCGGCCGCTCGGTGCTACCGATCATCCATGCGCCGGTTGCCCTGGCCGACTGGCAGCGCCAGGTCGAAGCCGAGCTCAAGCTGGTCCTGCATCCGGTGGCCGAGCCCCTGGCCAGCCATGCCCGACCGGGCAGCCTGGCCTTCCTGATCGGGCCGGAAGGCGGCCTCTCTGAAACGGAGGTCGAAAGCGCGAAAGCGGCGGGTTTCCATGCCGCACGCCTGGGGCCGCGCGTATTGCGCACCGAAACGGCGCCGGTGGTGGCACTCAGCGTGGCGCAGCAGCTCTGGGGTGATTTCTAGCTTACGCAGGTTGGTCTGAGCTACGCGAAGCCCAACACGCGGGATAACCGGAACAACGTCGGGCCTCGCTGCGCGAGGACCGACCTGCGGCGCTCAGATCAGTCCGGCATCCGCCAGCATCTGCTCCAATGCCACCAGGTCCGGGATCTTCGCCACGTCGGTGCCCAGCTGCACCGAATCCAGCTCCAGGATCGACAGCGGCGCATTGGCGCGGCGCAGGTCCTGCTCCACCTTCAGCGAGCGGGGAATGCCTTGCAGCAGCAGGGCGATGAACTTCACGTGGGGGCGACCACCGAGGGCGTTGAGTACCGCCACCCGGGCACCCGGCCCCACCTTCACCTCGCCACCGGCAGCGGCCTCGAAGGACAGCAGCGGCAAACGCAGGTCACGCCAGGCCACCTGGCCCAGCAGCCAGGCGGGCAGCCCCGGCGTTGCCTGGGGCGCGCGGTAGGGGATGAGTTCGGCCAGGGCCACGTTGGGCACCAGCAGGGTACGGTCGGACAGCGGCAGCAGCAGCCCGGTGAGGCTGGCGGCACTGTTCTGGTCGGTAACGGCTTGGCTCATGGGAAATCCTGGGTTAGCTGACCTGGGCGGCCAGATGTTCGACCAGCTTGGCGGCCAGCTCGCGCGGGTCGCCGCTGAAGCTGCTGTAGCCACCTTCGCGCAGGCTGTCGGGCATGCTCGAACAGGCGCAGGACTCGGCGCTCTGGGTCCAGATCAGCCCGCCCTGGCGGCGCAGGTAGGCGGCGGCGGCACTGCCGTCGCTGCCCATGCCGCTGAAGGCGATGACGCCGCACTGGGCGCCAAAGTGCTGGGCGAGGTTGAGCATGGCCTGGTCGATGGACGGGCTGTAGGGTTCCGGCCAGGGGCGTTCGCTCACCTGCATGCGGCCGTCGTCGGAGAAGTTCAGTTCGCGGCTGATGGGCACCACCACCACTTCACCACAGCGCACCGCATCGCCAGGGCGGACCTGGTTGACGTGCCACTGGCTGTGACGGCCGACCGCCTGGGGCAGCGCGCCTTCGAAGCTGGGGTCGATGTGCTGGGCATAGATGAAGCCGATGGGCAGGCCGCCAGGTAGCGCATCGAGGAACGCCTTGACCGCCGCCGGCCCGCCGAGGGAAGCGGCCAGCAGCCAGACCTGGCGCGCGGGCTCGCCGGCCACCAGCGGGGTATCGGCAAGCGCCCTGGGCAGTTCCAGGCGCGAAGGCCGTTGCGCCTCGGCCAGCAGGGTTTCCAGGCTCGGCCCCACCGCTACCGCCGGGTCGCCCACCAGCTTCTTCAGCTTGCCGAACAGGCGCCGTTCCCAGCGCGGGTAGTGCTCGGAGTGGCGCTCGGGGGCGTGTCCCTCGCCGAACAACACCGGTGCGGTGGCGCGCTCCAGCAGGCTGTCCACCAGGGGCGAGTCTTCGGACTGGGCCAGATCCACCAGCCAGAGGTCCGTTTCGCAGGCCTCCAGGGCCTCCTCGTCCAGGCGCGCAGGGTCGCTGTTGAGCACCACCTGATAGCCGTTGCCGGTCAGCGCCTGCTGCAGCACATGGCGCTGCAGCGAGGTGTCGGCGAGCACGGCGATGCGTGCGGAAGTCTTCTGTGTCATGTCCGTTTGACCAGATGCTGGATGGTTTCGAGCAGCAAGGATTCCTGGTAGGGCTTGCCCAGGTAGTCATTGACGCCGATGGCCATGGCGCGCTCGCGGTGCTTCTCGCCGGTACGCGAGGTGATCATGATGATCGGCAGGTCCTTCAGGCGTTCGTCGTGGCGCACCAGGGTCGCCACTTCGAAGCCGTCCATGCGCGGCATTTCGATGTCCAGCAGCATGATGTCCGGACGCTGCTCCTGCAGCAGGGCGATGGCGTCCACCCCGTCCTTGGCGGTGAGCACGTTCATGCCGTTGCGCTCCAGCAGGCGGCTGGTGACCTTGCGCACGGTCACCGAGTCGTCCACCACCATCACCAGCGGCGGACGCTCCACCTCCACCTCCACCGGCAGCAGATTGACGCTGGCCGGACGCGGCAGCGGCTGCACCAGGTGCGCGTGACGGGTACGGATGGTCGCCAGCAGGTCGAGGATCACCACGACGCGACCGTCACCTAGGATGGTGGCGCCGGAGATGCCGTGGACCCCGGCGAACTGCGCGCCCAGGCTCTTCACCACGATTTCGCGGGAACCCACCAGGGCGTCCACCTGCACGGCCACGGCGTGCTCGGAAGAGCGCACCAGGATCACCGGCAGCGGCAGGCTCTGTCCCACCAGCTTGGGATGCTGGCCGTTGTCCAGCAGGTCGCCCAGGTACTTCAGTTCGTAGTTCTGCCCGGCGTACTCGAAGCGCGGCCCGTCCGGCTGGTAATAGGTTTCCAGCTCGTAGGGCGACACCCGCACGATGCCTTCGATGGTGTTCAGCGGGATGGCGTAGAGGTCCTCGCCGGAGAGCACCATCAGTGCTCGGTTCACCGACACGGTGAACGGCAGGCGGATGAGGAAGCGGCTACCCTCACCCGGCGTCGAGTCGATGCTCATGGTGCCGCCGAGCTGTTTCACCTCGGAATGCACCACATCCATGCCGACGCCACGACCGGAAATCTGGGTGACCTTGTCGGCGGTGGAGAAGCCCGGTTCGAGGATGAACTGCAGGACTTCGTGGTCCGACAGGTCGGACTCGGCGTCCATCATGCCGCGCTCGATGGCCTTGCGGCGCACGGCCTCGAACTTGATGCCGGCGCCATCGTCGGCCAGGGTCAGGACGATATCCCCGCCCTCGCGGCTGAGATTCAGGCGAATGGTACCGACCGGCGGCTTGCCCGCGGCGCGGCGTGCCTCGGCACTCTCGATGCCGTGGTCCACCGCGTTGCGCAGCATGTGTTCCAGCGGCGCCACCATGCGTTCGAGCACGGTACGATCCATTTCGCCCTCGGCGTTGCCGACGACGAATTCCACCTGCTTGTCGAGCTCGCTGGCCACCTGCCGGACGATGCGGCGCAAGCGCGGCACGAGGCGGTCGAAGGGCACCATGCGGGTGCGCATCAGGCCTTCCTGCAGCTCGGTGTTCACCCGCGCCTGTTGCAGCAGCAGGGTTTCCGCGTCGCGGTTCTTCGCCGCCAGGGTTTCCTTGAGGTCGAGCAAGTCGGAAGCGGATTCGAAGAGCGCCCGCGACAGCTGCTGCAGCTGCGAGTGGCGGTCCATTTCCAGTGGGTCGAAGTCCTCGTAGCCGGCGCGCTCGGCCTCGGCCTGGTAGCGGCTGAGGATCTGCGCCTGGGTCTCGGTATCGAGACGGCGCAGCTGGTCGCGCACCCGCTCGATGGTGGCTTCCATCTCGTTCAGGGTGAAGCTGAAGTCGCTGACCTGCTGTTCTACGCGGCCACGGAAGATGGAGGTCTCACCGGCCAGGTTGACCAGGCCTTCGAGCAGCTCGGCCGGCACCTTCACCAGTTCCTGCGGGGCGCGACGGGCAGCGGCTTCCTGGGCGGCTTCGCGCGCCCGCTGAACGAAGGGCAGCACGCGCTCTTGCCCAGCCACCACGGGCTGGGCGCTGGCCGCGACGATCGGCGCCGCCAGTTGTGGCGGTGCTGGCTGGCGCGGTGCCGGGTCAGGCGCCGGCAGCTCTTCGGCCAGGCTGCGGTCGAGTTGCTGGCGCAGCTCTTCCAGTTCCGCCTGCAGGCCTTCGTAGCCCGATTGCACGTCGAGGAACAGGCTTTCCGGCCAGGGCGCGCCTTGTTGCTGTGCCTCGATCAGGTGTTGTTCCAGGTCGTGGGTGAGGTCGCCGAGGCGCTTCTGCCCGGACAGGCGCGCACCGCCCTTGAGGGTGTGCAGCACGCGCAGCAGTTCGTCCACCTGGGCGCTGTCGTCGCGGGCCTCTTCCCAGCGGCCGATGGCGACTTCCATGGACTCCAGCAGGTCGTCGGCCTCTTCCAGGAAGATATCGAGGATGTCCGCCTCGGCCACGGCCTCCGGCTCGTCCTCGGCTGCCGGCTGCAAATGGACGGCGGTGGGCACGCTCAGTTGCTCGCCGGGGTTGGCGCGCCATTGCCTGATGGCTTCGATCAGCGCCTGGCCATCCGGCAGCGGACGACGCGCGCGCACCGCATCGAGCATTTCGCTCAGGCGGTCCTGGCAGGCCTGCAGCAGGCCGAACAGCGCCGGGCTGGCGCGCAGGCGGCCAGCGCAAAGACCTTCGTAGAGGAATTCCAGTTCATGGGCGAGATCGCCGATGGGACCGATCTCGGCCATCCGCGCGCCGCCCTTGAGGGTGTGCAGGTCGCGCTGCAGGGCTTCGACTTCGAGGCTGTTGTCCGGCTCCTCCATCCAGCGCTGCAGGGCGGCGCCGGCACTGTCGAGGATGTCGAAACCTTCCTCAAGGAAGATTTCCACCAGTTCCGGGTCCTGGTCACCGTCGAAGGCCTGGGGCACGGCATAGGCAGCCGGCTCTTCGGCGGCCCGGATGGCTGGCCGCTCGGCCTCGGGCACATCGGCGACCAGCTCGGTGAGGACTTCGTCGTCTTCCTCCGCCTGCGCATCGTTGGCAGCGTCCGGCGATTCGCCCAGCTCAGCGCCCCGCTCTGCCTCGAAGTCCAGCGCTTCGAAGGTTTCGGACTCGGCCAGCGGCTGCACCACGGCGGCCGACAGGCTCTGCGCACCGCCCTGGCGGAAGCCACGGATGTCCTGGATCAATTGCAGCGGATCGGACAGGGCACGGCGTGCCTGGAGCTGCTCCACCAGAGAGGCCAGGCAGTCATGGCTGGCCTGCAGCAGGCCGGCAAGACGCGGTGAATGGCTGTAGCGACGATCCACCAGCCCCTCGTACAGGGACTCCAGTTCGTGGGCGAGATCGCCGATGGGGCGGATCTCGGCCATGCGCGCACCGCCCTTGAGGGTGTGCAGATCACGTTGCAGGGCCAGCAGCGCCGGGTTATTGCCCGGCTCGCCCAGCCAGCGTTCCAGGGCCTTGCCCGCGCTGTCGAGGATATCCACCGCCTCTTCGAGGAAGATGGACACCATTTCTTCGTCCAGCGTGGCCGGGACCTGATCCAGCGGCGCAGCCTCGGGCAGTTCCTCGGGGTCGAAGGACGCCAGTTCGGGCAGTGCATCATCTTCCGGCGCCGGGGGTTCTGCCACCTGTTCCGGCAACGGCGTGCTGTCTTCAGCGGGCGCCCGGTCGGCGGCATCCGCCTTCAGCGCTTCGATTTCCAGGTCCGGGATGCCGGGCTCCAGCAGCGCCAAGGCCGCCGGGTCGACCACGTCCTGCAACAGTTCGCGCAGGGCCTGGGCGCGCTCGGGCTGGGGCGTGACCTCCAGCGCGGCGGCCACCTGGTCCATCATGCCGATCAGGGCCTCGTGGGCCGCTTCGGCTTCGTCGAAGAAGCGCTCGCTAACCGGCAGGCTGCCTTCATCGACGGCGCCATAGACATCCAGCAGGGCCTCGCAGAGTTCTTCGATCTGCGGCAGCTCGGCCATCTCGGCGCCACGGCCGAGGGTGGCCAGCTCTTCCAGCAGCGCGCCCAGTTCCTGGCGCTCGGCCGGATGCTCGCGCCAGCGGCGCAGCAAGTCTTCGGCGTCCAGCAGGATATCCATGCCCTCGGCGAGGAACAGGGAGATCATCTGCGGATCGCGGGTCTCGCCCTTGTCGTCGCGGCGCGCGGCGTTGGCAGCGGCCAGGCGCTCCTGATGCAGCTTGCGGATGCGTTCCAGCAGCGCCTCGGTGCCGGGGACCGGCGCCAGCGGCGTGCTGTCCAGCTGGGCCACGCCCTGATGCAGCAGGTCCAGTGCCTCGCGCAGCAGCTCGGCCTCGGACAGGTCGATGCTGAGCAAGTTGGTCTTGTATTCCTTGGTCAGCTTTTCCAGCGGTGTGGCGATTTCGGCGATGGGCATGATGCCGGCCATGTGCGCACTGCCCTTGAGGGTGTGCAGGGCGCGCTGGAGGTCATCGTTGACCGCCTGGGGCAATTCCTGGGCGCAAGCCTTGACGAAGCCGGCGAGGGTTTCCAGGTGCAGCTCCGCCTCGTTGCGGAAGATTTCCAGCAACTGCGGGTCCATGGCCTCACCGGATTCGGTGATGACAGGAGCATGCAGCTCGCCCGCGGGCTCGACGGCCTGTTCTGAACCCGGGGCTTCAGGTTTTGGGAGGTTCTGCCCCTTGGCCAGGGCATGGGCCGTGGCGGCCAGCAGGTCGACGTCGTCGCGCTGGCGCTGGGCCTTGGCGGCATACTCCTCGACCAGTGCGGGCAGCAGGTCGACCACGTCCTGGACCACCTGATACACCGGCTCGTCGGTTTCGATGCTGCGGTCCAGAACACGGTTCAACAGGTTCTCGATCGACCAGGACAGCTCGCCGATGACCAGCGCACGGACCATGCGGCCACTGCCCTTGAGGGTGTGGAAGGCGCGGCGCACTTCGCCCAGCGAGTCGCGGTCGTTGCTGTCGGCGCGCCAGCGCGGCAGGTATTCGGCCAGGGTTTCCAGCACTTCACCGGCTTCTTCGATGAAGACTTCCTGCAGTTCGTCGTCCACCGGTTCTTCGTCGGCGGGCGGCGGCAGCAGGCTCGGTGGCACGTCGCGGGCCGGCGGATTGAAGGCCGGGACCGGCGCGGCCATCACTTCGGCAAGGGACAGCGGGCGCTCGGCGGCGGGCTCCACGGCAGGTTCTTCCAGCGGCGCACTGGGCAGTTCCACCTCGGGCAGGCCTAGCTCGGCGAGGGCGGCTTCGTCCCACTCCAGCGGCGCCGGCAGGTCTTCCAGATTCAGGGAGTCCAGCTCAGCCACCGGCTCGGCGCCGGGCAGGCTGTCCAGCTCATCGAAATCCAGGCTCGGCAGCGCTTCGAAGCTCTCCAGCGGCATGTCCAGCGCCGGCGGATCGCCCGGCAGGGCAGGCGGCCGTTCTTCCAGGTCGGCCAGGTCGAAGCTCGGCAGCGGTTGGCCTTCGTCGAACTCCAGCGGCTCGTCGAGGCCGAGGTCCAGCAGTTCGTCCTCCCCGGCGACCGGTATTTCGGCTTCGATGGGCAGGCTTTCCAGTTCGTCCAGATCGAGGCTGGGCAGGGCTTCGCCTGCCGGCAGCAAGCTGGGCTCCGGCTCCAGGGAGACGATGGCCTCTGGGTTGGCTGGGGCAGGCGCGCTAGCAAGGTCCGCCGCGTCGACGGTCAGTTCGTCCAGGCTCCAGGCTTCTTCCTCGGCCAGGGGGGCAGCCGTTTCAGTCGGTTCCAGCGGCATGTCCAGGCTGAGGTCGAGGCTTTCGGCAGCCGACTCGGTTTCCAGTTCGCCCAGGTTCCAGTTGTCGTCGGAAACCAGCAGTTCGCTCTCGACAGCCGGGGACACAGGGGATTCGGTCAGCTCCAGCGGCGCGTCCAGGCTGAGGTCGAGGCTTTCGGCAGCCGACTCGGTTTCCAGTTCGCCCAGGTTCCAGTTGTCGTCGGAAACCAGCAGTTCGCCCTCGACAGCCGGGGCCACGGGGGATTCGGTCAGCTCCAGCGGCGCGTCCAGGCTGAGGTCGAGGCTTTCGGCAGCCGGCTCGTTTTCCAGCTCGCCCAGGCTCCAGTTGTCGTCGGAGACCAGCAGCTCGCTCTCGGCGACCGGCACTTCGGCGGCCGGGGCCGGTTCGAGCGGTGCCTGCAGGTCAAGGCCGTCCTCCGCCAATTCGAAGTCGGTGGCCTGGGGCATGACGGCTTCCGGCTCATCTTCCGGGTCCAGGTGCTGGTGCAGTTCCGACTCTTCGGCGGCCAGCACTTCGATTTCCTGCAGCGGATCGGCCAGGGGCGCCGGGGCTTCTTCCTCTTCCACGCGGTCAAGGATGGAAGGCTTCTCCTGCAGCGGATACCCCAGGGCGGCGAGGCTTTCCTCGGCCACGTCGAGGATCAGGTCGCCCTGGGCGGCATGATCCTCGGACAGGCGTTCGAGGTAGTACTCGACGCTGGTAATGGCGTCGGCCAGGGTGTCCAGGCTCTGCCAGTTGGGCACGGCCTTGCGCGCCAGCAGTTGTTCGAGGATGTAGCGGTTGCAGGCTTCCAGCAGGGCGGCGGCGCGCGGCAGCGGGATCATCGCCATGCCGCCGCGGGCCTGGGTCAGCAGCTCCGGCACACGGGCCAGGTGCTCGTGGTTCCACTGCGAAGCGATGAACTCGATGATGGCGTCCTTGGCCTGCTCCAGGCCATTGCGCGCCTCCTTGATCACCAACTGGTGGATCTGCGCCACGTCGGTGGTGGGCAGATGGTTTTCTTCCGTCGTGCCCTGCTCCGCCGGGCCGACCATGCCGGCCAGGGTGGCTTCGACGTAGAGCAATGCACCGGCCACATCCATCAGCACCGCATCGCTGGGATCACGCTGCCCCAGGGAGAGGCCGTGGATGACGTCGATCTGGTCAAGGATCACCCGGCGCGGCTGGCCGAAGCCGAGCACCGCCAGCGTGTCGGCGATCTGCTTGAGCGGCGGCAGCAGGGAATCCAGTTCGGCGATGCCGGAGCGGTCGCTGCGCACGAACAGGTCGAGGCTGTCCTTGACCCGCACCAGCTCTTCACAGAGGGCGGTGACCACCGAGCGCATGGCGTCGCGGTCGGGACCGGCGAGACGGGCACGCTCCTCGTCCACCACCGTGGTGTCGGGCAGGGCCTCGTCGAGGCGATAGCGTTCTTTCAGGGCGCGGATGCGCGGCGACTGGGCCGGGGCCTTGGCGATATAGAACAGCAGATTCTTCACCAGCTCTTCCGGGGCCGCCTGGTTGAAACCGTCGGCGCCCTCGTCGAGCAGGCGCTTGAGTTCCTTGTCGACCTGGCGCAGCAGGTTGCGCACCGAGGAACCATTGACCACGGAACCATTGGCCAGGCCTTCCACCAGGCCGGAGGCGATCTGCCAGAGCGGGCCGAGCGGCGCGTCCTGGCAGAGGGATTCGAGACGCGCGAAGACTCGCGCCATGTAGCCCAGGTTGGTGGCCAGGTCCTGGTTGCGGATCACGCCCACCAGGGCGGTCTGCAGCATCTGCCGCAGTTTGCGCAGCAGCACCGGCAGGTCGGCGGTCCGCATGCGCGCCAGGGTGTCCACGGACAGCGCCGGCAGCACGCCGGAAAGGTCCGGAGCGAACAGGCTGGTTTCCGAGAGCAGGTTGTCGCCGCGGGCAGCGCGCAGGTCGTTCAGCAGCGGCAGCAGGACCATTGGCAGGTCGCGGCGGGCACTCTGGATGCGGTCCAGGTAGGGCGGCAGTTGCAGGATGGCCTGCATCAGCACTTCCTGGGCTTCGCCGCGGTTGGCCGCACGGCCTTCCATCAGGGCTTGGGCAAGGCGCTCCATTTCTTCGGCGAGCAGGGCCGCGCCATAGAACTCGACCATCTGCAGCGTGCCCTGGACCTGATGGATATAGGTCAGGCAGAAACGCATGCGCGTCGGGTCCTGGGGGTTCTCGACGAAGTCCTCCAGGGCTTGCCGCGCCTGCTTCAGGGTTTCCGCGATTTCGCCCTTGACCCACTCGAGGGCGACGTAGTCGTGCCGATCAGTCATAGCCGTCTGCTATCCCTTCCGGGTGAATGCCAGAACCTGTTCATTGGGCACCGGATCGAGATCCGGGTGCTGCCACCCCACCACTTCGCCGACACCCAGCACCATCAGGCCTCCCGGCGCCAGGCGCTCGGCCAGGCGGTTGAGGATTTCCCGGCGCCGCCAACGGCGGAAGTAGATCAACAGGTTCTGACAGAAGATTACGTCCATGCCGGATATTGGCGCCTTCGCCAGTTCCAGCACATTGAGCCGTGCGCAGCACACCCGTGCGGCCAGGCTCGGCACTATCTTGTAACGGCCATCGTCCTGGACCTGGAAATAACGCTCGACGAGCGCCGCTTCCAGTTGTTCCAGGCGTCGTGCGCCATAGCGGCCCTCGCGGGCCTTGGCCAGGGCGCTGAGGCTGATGTCGGTGCCGGTCACGCCGAAGTAGTCCGGTCGTTCTGTACCGCCGAGGGCCTCGGCTGCCAGCATGGCCAGGGAATAAGGTTCTTCGCCGCTGGAGCA
This sequence comes from Metapseudomonas phytobenefica, assembly GCF_043392685.1. Lineage (NCBI taxonomy): Bacteria > Pseudomonadati > Pseudomonadota > Gammaproteobacteria > Pseudomonadales > Pseudomonadaceae > Metapseudomonas > Metapseudomonas phytobenefica. The sequence goes on from NZ_JBHZGM010000020.1 coordinate 40,940, forward strand.
ACCCACGCTCCAGATTTCCAGGGGCCGGGCAAGGCCTGCCTCGATACGCCCCCGCAGGTAATCGGAGAGCAGCTCGAAGGACGCCGGGTGACGGAAGAAACGGGTTTCCTGGACAGTCAGCCGATCCAGCAGGGTCGACCACTCCACCGCGCCACGCGGTCCATCGGTGACCTGGCGGTAGTAGCTGGCGTAGTCCTGCACCCCCAGTTCACGCATGCGCGAGCTGAGATTGGCCTGGAGGAAGGCGCGGCGCTGGTCGCTGACCACCACACCGGTGCGCTCCTCCAGCAACTTCCGCCAGTCATGGAATTCCGCTGTCGTCATGTCGGCCAGGGGTTTCAAGGCCCAGACGCCGCCTGGCTGCATGCTGTCGTGCCCTTGATTCATGGCCGTCGTGCCGCGGCCTCAGGCCGCGGCGCCTCCCCTGCTCAGGCTATGTCCTGCGCTTCCGGCAGCTTGAAGCCGGAAACCGACTTGCGCATCTCGCTCGCCATCTTCGCCAGGTTGCCGATGCTCTTCGCGGTAGCGGTGGTACCAGCGGAGGTCTGCGAGGTGATCTCCTGGATCACGTTCATGGTGTTGGAGATATGGCCAGCGGAGGACGCTTGCTGACGAGCGGCGTTGGAAATGTTCTGGATAAGGGCCGCGAGGGTCTTGGATACCTTCTCGATCTCTTCCAGGGCCACACCGGCGTCCTGGGCCAGGCGGGCACCACGGACCACTTCGGAGGTGGTCTGCTCCATGGAGATGACCGCTTCGTTGGTGTCGGTCTGGATGGTCTTCACCAGCGCCTCGATCTGCTTGGTCGCGGCGGAGGAACGTTCCGCGAGGCGCTGTACTTCGTCCGCTACCACGGCGAAGCCGCGGCCCGCGTCGCCGGCCATGGACGCCTGGATCGCGGCGTTCAGTGCAAGGATGTTGGTCTGGTCGGCGATGTCGTTGATCAGGCTGACGATGTCGCCGATCTCCTGGGACGATTCACCGAGGCGTTTGATCCGCTTCGAGGTGTCCTGGATCTGCTCACGGATGTTGTCCATGCCGGTGATGGTGTTGTGCACCACTTCGTTGCCCTTGTTGGCGATGGCTACGGAACGTTCCGCTACCGCCGAGGACTCGGAGGCGTTCGCCGATACCTGGTCAATGGACACGGCCATCTCGTTGATCGCGGCGGAGGCGCCGGCGATTTCCTGGGCCTGGTGCTCGGAAGCCTCGGCCAGGTGCATCGCGGTGGCCTGGGTTTCCTGGGCGGCGGCGGCCACCTGCACGGCGGTCAGGTTGATGGTTTCCACCAGCTCGCGGAGCTGGTCGATGGAGTAGTTGATGGAGTCGGCGATCGCACCGGTGAAGTCCTCGGTCACGGTCGCGGCTACCGTCAGGTCACCGTCGGCGAGGTCGGCGATTTCGTCCAGCAGTCGCAGAATCGCGGCCTGGTTACGTTCGTTCTTCGCGGCGGTCTCGGCCAGTCGGTTGCGAGTGCTCTGTACCATCACCAGGCCGATGAGGATGATCGAGCCCAGGGCGAACACGCCCAGCACGTAGCCGGCGAAGGTGTTCAGGCCACGGCCGGCGGCCAGGTTCTCGAAGCCGGTGGTCAGGGCGGAGGCCTTGTCCAGCAGGGTCTGGGAGCCGGAGAAAATGGTGTTGGCTGATTCGCGGACCTGGAAGAGTTCGGGCGAGGTTTCGAGGATCTCGTCCACCGAGCCGGATACGAACTCGAAGAGTTCGGAAATCTCCTGCAGCCGCTCGAGGGCCTCGGTGTTGGTGACCTTGGAGATCTCCATCGCCGCGTTGCCTTCGATCATGGCGTTCAGTACGCGGCCGAACAGGCTGGCGTCGCGGCCAAACATGTCGGCGGCCTGAACCGAGTCGTCGTCACCGGCCAGCACCTTGTTCACCGAGCCGAGGATACGTTCGGCCAGCAGCGACTGGCGCTGGGCCACGGAAACCTGGCTGGCGGGGGCACCGCTTTCGAGGAGGATGTCCACGACTTCCTCGTACTCGACCTGGAGCTGCGGAATGGTTTCGGCCAGGGTGGCGGCTACCTGGTGCAGCGAGAGTACGGTCTGCTCGCTGGCCAGAATGGCGTCGGCGTTCTTGCGCAGGCTGTCCCAGTCCTTCTGCACCACATCCATCTCGTCCTTCACGGCGACGGGAGCGGCAGGCAGGCCGGTGGCGGCGTCGCCCTGTTGCAGGAAGTTCCAGCGCTTCTCGAAGTCGTTGCGCGCGTCTTTCAGCAAGGCGAAGGCTTCGGCCTTGCCCGCGGCGGCTTCACTGGAGTTCTTGGCGATACGCTGGGACAGCACGCGCAGTTCACCGGCGTGGCTGATGTATTCCTTGTCGTAGTTCGCCTGGGTGTTGAGGTACGCGAAGTTCGCGAACAAGAGCACGATGGCGACGATCAGGACCACGAAGAGTCCGGCGATCAGCGACGTGCTGCGCACCCCGGAAAACAGATTGCCTGCGTTAAGTCTTTTCATTATCGGGCCCCCGCCTGGACCAACCACTTGATTCCCATGTAACGCCAAAGGGCCGGCAAAGCCGGCCCGACCTTGAAGCCCCGGCCGGAGACTCTGCCCCGGTGGCCGGTACGGAGCGCCAGGCGCCCCGCGTCGAACTAGACCGCCACCTCGATGAACGCCTGGTGCTGCGCGAGCGCGTGCGGGCTGAACACCAGCCAGGGTTGCTCGCGATGGAAAACGCCATGAATGAACGGCTGGATGCTGGCCTCCAGCGGAGGAAGCGTCTCGCTGAAGGCGTCCACCAGGAAATGCTGCATGCCGAAGACTTCGTCGACGATCAGCCCGGCGAAGATCTCCTGGTAGTCCACCACCAGCACCCGGCGCTGCTTGCGCAACGGCGAAAGCTCGCTGCCGAAGAAGCCGCACAGGTCCATGACCGGCAACAGGCGGCCACGCACGTTGGCAACGCCCTTGACCCAGCTCTTCACCCCGGGGAGCGAGGTATAACGCGGCTCGTGCAGCACTTCGCTGACCTCGCCCATGGGCGCCACGAACAGGCGCTCGCCCATGCGGAAGCCGATGCCGCTCCAGCTCTGCACCACCTGCTGTTGCGCAGGCAGGCCAGCCGCCAGCGCACGACAGCGCTGGTCGATCTCGAAGAGGAGCTGGAAGGGAGTCTGCGAATCCGACATGGCGACCGGCCTTGGCCTACTTCTGATTTCTAATAGTTATGTTTCGGGAAGCGGCGCGGCAATCAGCCGGCCAGTACCGTGTTCAAGGTCTTGATCAGCGTGTCTTCTTCGATCGGCTTGGTCAGGTAGTCGCGCGCCCCCTGGCGCTTGCCCCAGACCTTGTCGGTTTCCTGATCCTTGGTGGTGACGATGATCACCGGAATGTGGCTGGTGTCGGCGTCCTTGGTCAGTTGACGGGTCGCCTGGAAGCCATTGAGGCCGGGCATCACGATGTCCATCAGGACAGCGTCCGGCTTCTCCTGGCGGGCCAGGGCCACGCCATCGGCGCCATTCTCGGCCTTGAGTACCTGATGGCCATGCTTCTCGAGCATGGCAGTCAGCTTGTACATCTCGGTCGGAGAGTCATCAACAATCAGAATACGAGCCATGGTGTTCCCCATACGGAAAGGCTTCACCGGCCATCAGGCCGGACTTCAGGAGGCTTGCTCCACCGGGGTGAAATCGGGGACGTGAGTCTTGATCGCGCCGAGCAGCTCTTCCTTGCTGAAGGGCTTGGTGAGGTACTGATCGGAACCGACGATGCGACCCTTGGCCTTGTCGAACAGGCCGTCCTTGGAGGACAGCATGATCACCGGGGTGGACTTGAAAGCGCTGTTGTTCTTGATCAGGGCGCAGGTCTGATACCCGTCCAGGCGCGGCATCATGATGTCGACGAAGATGATGTTCGGGTGGGAATCGGCGATCTTGGCCAGGGCATCGAAACCATCGACTGCGGTGATGACCTCGCACCCCACTTTCTTGAGCAGAGTCTCGGCTGTACGACGAATCGTTTTCGAATCGTCGATCACCATGACCTTCAAACCCTCGGAATGCTGTTCCATGTTCGCCCTACCATCGCCTCGGTGAGTCGTTATTCTGCTTTATATATGTGCCTGAGGCCCTGCAACCGACGGGCTGCGACCCAATCGTCGGGCCTTTTTAGCACAGTCTCCAGATGCAGGCTACACGGCCTCTGCATCTGCGATTCTTCCCCTTGGAGAGAAGGATTTTTCCTTGACCGCGGTCAATGCCGGCGCCACCCTGAGCGCCTTATCCAACCGGCCCGCCCGCTTTGGCGCGCCCCTTGAAACCTGTTGCGGAGACCCCCCATGAGCGTTCGCCTCGGGATCGTCATGGACCCCATTGCGCAAATCGCCTTCAAGAAGGACAGCTCCCTGGCCATGCTGCTGGCAGCCCAGGAGCGCGGATGGTCGCTGTTCTACATGGAACAGCAGGACCTGTACCAGAAAAACGGTGAAGCGCGCGCACGCATGCGCCCCCTGAAGGTGTTCCTCGACCCGGAACGCTGGTTCGAGCTGGAGGCGGAGGCCGATACCCCGCTGGCCGAGCTGGACGTGATCCTGATGCGCAAGGACCCGCCCTTCGACAACGAGTTCGTCTACTCCACCTACCTGCTGGAACAGGCCGAACGGGCCGGCGTGCTGGTGGTGAACCGTCCGCAGAGCCTTCGCGACTGCAACGAGAAGTTCTTCGCCACCCTGTTCCCCGAGTGCACACCGCCAACCGTGGTCAGCCGGCGAGCGGACATTCTGCGCGAGTTTGCCGAAGAACAGCGTGACATCATTCTCAAACCCCTGGATGGCATGGGTGGTTCGTCGATTTTCCGTCACCGCGCCGGCGACCCGAACCTCTCGGTGATCCTCGAGACCCTCACCGCCCATGGCAGCCAGCAGATCATGGCGCAGCGCTACCTGCCAGCGATCAAGGACGGCGACAAGCGCATCCTGATGATCGACGGCGAACCGGTGCCCTACTGCCTGGCGCGCATTCCCGCCCAGGGCGAGACCCGTGGCAACCTCGCCGCCGGCGGTCGCGGCGAAGCCCGCCCGCTGAGCGAGCGCGACCGCGAGATCGCTGCGATCGTCGGCCCGACCCTGCGGGAAAAAGGCCTGCTGTTCGTCGGCCTGGACGTGATCGGCGAGCACCTCACCGAAATCAACGTCACCAGCCCCACCTGCATCCGCGAGATCGACAATGCCTATGACACGCGCATCGGCGAACGCCTCATGGAGGCCATCGACGGCAAGCTGAAAGCTGCGGGTCGCAAGCGCCAAGCTTGACGCAGCTAACAGCTTGGCGCTTGCAGCTTGCAGCTTGCAGCCCCAGTTCGGCAGACTTCGCCGCTAACTGAAGCAAGCTGACTGGCGATGAACGCAGCCGTGAATACCTCCGCCCGACTGGCCGCCGGCGTCCGCCCGGCGGATCGGCTGGGCTTTACCCTGTTCCTCGCCGCCGTACTGCACGTGGCGCTGATCCTCGGCGTCGGTTTCACCATTGGCGACCCGCAGCGGATCAGCAAGACCCTGGAAATCACCCTCGCCACCTTCAAGAGCGAGGAGAAACCGAAGAAGGCCGACTTCCTCGCCCAGGCCAACCAGCTGGGCAGCGGCACCCTGGAACACAAGGCCACGCCCAAGACCACCGAGCAGGCGCCGTTCCAGGACAAGGAAATCCGCAAGACCACGCCCCCGGCCACACCGCCCCAGGCGCCGAAGAAGGAGGCGCCCAAGGCCGCCGTGGCGACCAAAAGCCCGCAGCCGCAGAAAACCACGGTCAAGCGCGAGCAGGCCAGGCCCAAGCCCGAGGCCACTCCGGCGCCCTCCTTCGACAGCTCGCAGCTTTCCGCCGAAATCGCCAGCCTCGAGGCGGAACTGGACAAGGAACGCCAGCTCTACGCCAAGCGCCCACGCATCCACCGCCTGAACGCCGCGTCGACCATGCGCGACAAGGGTGCCTGGTACAAGGAAGAGTGGCGCAAGAAGATCGAGCGCATCGGCAACCTCAACTACCCGGATGAAGCCCGCCGCCAGCGGATCTACGGCAACCTGCGCCTGCTGGTGTCGATCAATCGCGACGGCACCCTGTACGAGGTGCAGGTGCTGGAATCCTCCGGCCAGCCGGTGCTGGACCAGGGCGCCATGCGCATCGTGCGCCTTGCCGCCCCCTTCGCCCCCTTCACCGGTGACCTGGCGGATATCGACCGCCTGGAAATCATCCGCACCTGGCGTTTCGAGCGCGGCGACCGCCTGTCGAGCAATTGAAAGCAACAGGACAGGATTGGCTCTAGGCTTCAGGCAGGGTCCCGGCTCAGCGCGAGGCCACGTCGCAGCCTTTTCGCTTGAAGCCTTGCGTCTTAAGACTGAAACTAACCGACATGAAAAGCGCACCGAGCTACCTCAAGCACCATTTTCTGATCGCCATGCCGCACATGGCCGATCCGAACTTCGCCCAGACCGTCACCTACCTGGTGGAGCACAACGAGCAGGGCGCCATGGGCCTGGTGATCAACCGCCCGAACGGCCTGAACCTGAGCGACGTACTCGAACAACTGCGCCCGGAAATCACTCCGCCGGCACGCTGCCAGGACCTGCCCATCTATGCCGGCGGCCCGGTACAGACCGACCGCGGCTTCGTCCTGCATCCGACCGGCCAAAGCTTCCAGGCCACCCTGGAACTGGGCGAACTGGCCCTCTCCACCTCCCAGGACGTGCTTTTCGCCATCGCCGACGGCGGTGGCCCTGAGAAGAGCCTGGTGGCCCTCGGCTACGCCGGCTGGGACGCCGGCCAACTGGAAGCCGAACTCAGCGACAACGCCTGGCTGACCTGCCCGGCGGACCTGTCCATCCTCTTCGACACCCCGTCCGAGCAGCGCCTTTCGGCAGCTGCCGCGCGTCTGGGCGTGAACCTCAGCCTGCTCACAGCCCAAGCCGGGCACGCCTGATGGCTGAACCCAAGCCCCTGCGCCTGCTGCTCGGTTTCGACTACGGCACCAAACAGATCGGCGTTGCCGTCGGCCAGGCGGTGACCGGCCAGGCCCGCGAGCTGAAGGTGCTGAAAGCACAGAACGGTGTGCCGGACTGGCAACAGGTGGAAGCGCTGATCCGCGAATGGCAGCCCGACGCCATGGTCGTCGGCCTGCCGCTGAATATGGACGGCACCCCCAGCGACATGAGCGCCCGCGCGGAAAAGTTCGCCCGGCGCCTGAATGGCCGTTTCAATCTCCCGGTATTCACCCACGACGAACGCCTGACCACCTTCGAAGCCAAGGGCCACCGCCTGACCCAGGGTCAACGCGACGGCTACCGCGACCGCCCGGTGGACGCCCTGGCCGCCGCGCTGCTGCTGGAAGGCTGGCTGGCCGAGAATTCCGCAACTTCCTGATTCCAGAACGCGAGGACCGCCGATGACCCTGCCCAATCCCGCCGAACTGCTGCCGAGGATGGCCAGCGACCTGCAAGCCCACCTGAAGGCCCGCGGCATCGACGAACCGCGCTACATCGGCATCCGCACCGGCGGCGTATGGGTCGCCCAGGCCCTACTGGAACAACTGGGCGAAAAGGCCCCCATGGGCACCCTCGACGTATCCTTCTACCGCGACGACTTCACCCAGAGCGGCCTGCACCCGCAAGTGCGCCCTTCCGACCTGCCCTTCGAGATCGAAGGCCAGCACCTGGTGCTGATCGACGACGTGCTGATGAGCGGACGGACCGTGCGCGCGGCCCTCAATGAGCTCTTCGACTATGGCCGCCCGGCCAGCGTGACCCTGGTCTGCCTGCTCGACCTCAATGCCCGAGAGCTGCCGATCCGCCCGGACGTGGTCGGTGCAACCCTGTCCCTGGGCACCACTGAACGGGTAAAATTGCTCGGCCCCGCGCCGCTCACCCTCGAGCGCCAGGATCTCGCTTCACCCGCCTGACCTACCGATTTCCCGTAACCTTTCAGGGCCTGCCCCATGCCGACAGACGCCAAGCGCCCGCTGCAGCTCAACGACCAGGGCCAGCTGCGCCATTTCCTCTCGCTCGACGGTCTGCCCCGCGAGCTGCTGACGGAACTCCTCGACACCGCCGACTCCTTCCTCGAAGTCGGCGCCCGCGCGGTGAAGAAAGTCCCGCTCCTGCGCGGCAAGACGGTGTGCAACGTGTTCTTCGAGAACTCCACCCGCACCCGCACCACCTTCGAGCTGGCGGCCCAGCGCCTGTCCGCCGACGTCATCACGCTCAACGTCTCCACCTCCTCCACCAGCAAGGGCGAGACGCTGTTCGACACCCTGCGCAACCTGGAAGCGATGGCCGCCGACATGTTCGTGGTGCGCCACGCCGACTCCGGCGCCGCTCACTTCATCGCCGAGCACGTGTGCCCGGACGTCGCCATCATCAACGGCGGTGACGGCCGCCACGCGCACCCGACCCAGGGCATGCTCGACATGCTCACCATCCGCCGCCACAAGGGCGGCTTCGAGAACCTCTCGGTGGCCATCGTCGGCGACATCCTGCACTCGCGCGTAGCCCGCTCGGACATGCTCGCCCTGCGCACCCTGGGCTGCCGGGACATCCGCGTGATCGGGCCGAAGACCCTGATCCCAGTGGGCGTCGAACAGTTCGGCGTGAAGGTCTACACCGACCTCGCCGAGGGCCTGAAGGACGTCGACGTGGTGATCATGCTGCGCCTGCAGCGCGAACGCATGCAGGGCGGCCTGCTGCCCAGCGAGGGCGAGTTCTACAGGCTCTACGGCCTGAACACCCAGCGCCTGGCGCTGGCCAAGCCGGATGCCATCGTCATGCATCCGGGCCCGATCAACCGTGGCGTGGAAATCGAATCCGCCGTGGCCGACGGCAGCCATTCGGTGATTCTCAACCAGGTCACCTACGGTATCGCCGTGCGCATGGCGGTGCTCTCCATGGCCATGAGCGGCCAGACCGCCCAGCGTCAACTGAACCAGGAAGCCGAGGAGCTGAACTGATGCGTATCCATATCCTCGGAGCCCGCCTGATCGACCCGGCCAGCGGCCACGACCAGGTCACCGACCTCTTCCTCGAACGCGGCAAGGTCGCCGCCATCGGCAAGGCCCCCGCCGGTTTCGAAGCGGACAAGACCCTCGACGCCAAGGGCCTGGTGGCCGCCCCCGGCCTGGTGGACCTGTCCGTCGCCCTGCGCGAGCCCGGCTACAGCCGCAAGGGCAATATCGCCAGTGAGACCCTGGCCGCCGTCAGCGGTGGCGTCACCAGCCTCTGCTGCCCTCCCCTGACCCGCCCGGTGCTGGACACTCCTGCCGTGGCCGAGATGATCCTCGACCGCGCCCAGGAAGCCGGCCACGCCAAGGTCTTTCCCATTGGCGCCCTCACCAAGGGCCTGGCCGGCGAGCAGCTGTCCGAACTGGCGGCCCTGCGCGACGTGGGTTGCGTGGCCTTCGGCAACGGCCTGGCAAGCTTCGCCAGCAACCGCGTGCAACGCCGCGCCCTGGAATACGCGGCCACCTTCGACCTGACCGTGGTCTTCCACTCCCAGGACGCCTCGCTGGCCGAAGGCGGCCTGGCCCATGAAGGCCCCACCGCCAGCTTCCTTGGCCTGGCCGGCATCCCGGAATCCGCCGAAACCGTGGCCCTGGCCCGCGACCTGCTGCTGGTCGAACAGAGCGGCGTGCGCGCCCACTTCAGCCAAATCACCAGCGCCCGTGGCGCCGAGATGATCGCCCAGGCACAGGCCCGCGGCCTGCCGGTAACCGCCGACGTGGCCATGTACCAGCTGATCCTCACCGACGAGGCGCTGATCGACTTCTCCAGCCTCTACCACGTGCAACCGCCGCTGCGCACCCGCGCCGACCGCGACGGCCTGCGCGAAGCGGTGAAGAGCGGCGTGATCAACGCCATTTCCAGCCACCATCAGCCCCACGAGGCGGATGCCAAGCTCGCTCCCTTCGGCGCCACCGAACCGGGCATGAGCGGCGTGGAGCTGCTGCTGCCGCTGGCCATGACCCTGGTGCAGGACGGCCTGCTCGACCTTCCCACCCTGCTCGCCCGTCTCACCGTCGGCCCGGCTCGCGCCCTGCGCCTGCCCGCCGGCCGCCTGGCGGTTGGCGCTCCGGCAGACGTGGTGCTGTTCGACCCGCAAGCCTCCACCCTGGCCGGGGAAACCTGGAAATCCAAGGGCGACAACTGCCCCTTCATCGGCCACTGCCTGCCGGGCAAGGTGCGCTATACCCTGGTGGACGGCCGGATCATCTTCGAAGCCTGACGCCCGCTCATGATAAGGCCCGCCATTCGGCGGGCCTTATCATTTCGGCGAGGCGCTAACAGTCGACGATGCAGTTGCGCCGCTGCTTGGCGCGGTAGAGACCATCGTCCAGGCGCTTGAGCAAGGATTCGATCCCCTCGCCGGCCTGCATCGTCGCCACCGAGAAGCTGGCGGTCAGCCCCAGTGGCAGGCTCGGATCGGCCTGGCTGACCAGCAGCCGCAGGCGTTCGGCGAGGAGCAGCGCCGCGCTGCGCTCGGTCTCGGGCAGCAGGACGATGAACTCCTCGCCGCCCCAGCGGGCAAAGCAGTCTTCATCCCGCAGCGCCGCACGCACAGTGCGGCTGACGGCCACCAGGGCGCGGTCACCGATCTGGTGGCCGTGGTTGTCGTTGATGCGCTTGAAGTGATCCAGGTCGAACATCAGCAGCGCGGTGGCATGCCCGTGACGCTGGAAGCGCTGCCATTCGCCGTGGAGGATGCGCTCGAAGTGCCGGCGGTTGGATATCTGCGTCAGCGGATCGGTCTCGCTGAGTCGCGTCGCGGCCTCCACCTGGCGAGCCAGCGCCTCGTTGGCCTGGCGCAAGGCCTCGGTACGCGCCTCCACCAGCGCCTCGAGCCTGCGATTGAGGGCCAGCAGCTCATCGTTCTTGCGCTGCAATTCCAGCGCGGCCATTTTGCGCCGGTGGATATTGCGGTGGGCACCGATCATGCGCGTAGGCTTGCCGGCCTCGTCGAACTCGACGAAGCGGCCGTGATCGCTGATCCACAGATAGCTGCCATCCCGGCAACGGCAACGGTAGTCCTCGGCGTAGATCAGGCTTTCGCCGTCCAGATAAGCCTGGAAGTTGCGCATCACCCGCTCGAAATCGCCGGGGTGGATCACCGATCGCCAGGTGTCCACGTTCTCCGGCAGGCTGTCCGGCGGATAGCCGAGCATGGAGTACCAGCCGGGGCTGCGCTTGACGTGATTGGTGCGGATATTCCAGTCCCAGATGCCGTCACTGACGATATCCAGGGCGTAGCGCAGGGTGCGCTCGATCTCTTCGCGGGTGGCGCCATAGCAGTGGTCGAGGGGTTCGAGCTTGTCCATAAGCTTCCTACGGGGCGACGCCCCGACTGGGACTACCACGCCCGGACAGTTGCCCGAACGCCACGAACACCTGTTCCCGACCTCAGGCCTGAATGGTCGCCGCCGGATTGATGACCCGGCCGAGCCCCAGGTTGCGCAGGGCCAGATGCAGCGAGCTGTGGATGACCTGCGGGTTGTCGATGGCCAGCAGTTGCTCCAGCAGCTCCTTGGCTTTGGTCATGGTGATCTGGCGCAGCAGCCACTTCACCTTCGGCAGGTTGGTGGCGTTCATCGACAGGCTGTCGAAGCCCATCGCCAGCAGCAGCACGGCAGCGGCCGGATCGCCCGCCATCTCGCCGCAGATGCTCACCGGCTTGCCTTCGGCATGGGCGTCTTCCACCACTTTCTTCAGGGCCTGCAGTACCGCTGGATGCAGGTAATCGTAGAGATCGGCCACACGCGGATTGTTGCGGTCCACCGCCAGCAGGTACTGGGTCAGGTCGTTGGAGCCCACCGAGAGGAAGTCCACCTGGCGCGACAATTCGCGGGTCTGGTAGACGGCTGCGGGGATCTCCACCATCACCCCGATCGGCGGCATGGGAATGTCCACGCCCTCGTCGCGCACTTCTCCCCAGGCGCGGTGAATCAGGTGCAGCGCCTCTTCCAGCTCGTGGGTTCCGGAAATCATCGGCAGCAGGATGCGCAGGTTGTCCAGGCCTTCACTGGCCTTGAGCATGGCACGCACCTGGACCAGGAAGATTTCCGGGTGGTCGAGGGTGACGCGGATGCCGCGCCAGCCGAGGAAGGGATTGCTTTCCTTGATCGGGAAGTAGGAAAGCGCCTTGTCGCCGCCGATATCCAGGGTGCGCATGGTCACCGGCAGCGGATGGAAGGCGGCAAGCTGCTCGCGGTAGATGGCGAGCTGTTCCTTTTCGCTGGGGAAGCGCTCGTTGATCATGAACGGCACTTCGGTGCGGTACAGGCCGACGCCCTCGGCGCCGCGCTCCTGGGCGCGGGTCACGTCGGCGAGCAGGCCGGTGTTCACCCACAGCGGCATGCGATGGCCGTCCAGGGTTTCGCAGGGCAGGCTGCGCAGCGCATCCAGCCCCTTGACCAGCTGGCGTTCCTCTTCCACCACTTCGCTGTACTGCTTGCGCAGCTCGGGCGAGGGGTTGGTGAAGACTTCGCCGTGGTAGCCGTCGACGATCAGCTCGATGCCGTCGACCTTGGAATACGGCAGGTCGACCACACCCATCACGGTGGGAATACCCATGGCGCGGGCGAGAATGGCGACGTGAGAGTTGCCCGAACCCAGCACCGACACCAGGCCCACCAGCTTGCCTTCCGGCACTTCGCCGAGCATCGCCGGGGACAGCTCCTCGCTGACCAGGATGGTATTTTCCTGGTAGACCAGATTCTGCTTGCGCTCTTCCTGCAGGTAGGCGAGCAGGCGGCGGCCGAGGTCCTTGACGTCCGAGGCGCGCTCGCGCAGGTAGTCATCGTCCATCAGCTCGAAACGGGTCACGTGCTCCATCACCACCTGGCGCAGGGCGCCCTGGGCCCACTGGCCCGTGCGGATCACGCGCTTGACCTCGAGGCCGATGGAGGCATCGTCGAGCATCATCAGGTAGACGTCGAAGAGCGCACGCTCTTCGGGGCGCAGCTGGGTTTCCAGCTTGCTGGAGAGGCGGCGCATGTCTTCGCGTACCGCTTCCAGGGCCTGCTTGAAGCGTTCGACCTCGGCTTCGATGTCATCGACCGTGCGATCAGGCACCACCTCCAGGTCAGCCGGCGGCAGCACCACCACCGCGGTCCCCACGGCGGCGCCAGGTGCGCCCGGCACGCCGACGAACTTGGCTTCCTGGGTGCCTTTACCCTGGCGGCCAAGACCGCGAATGGTGCCGGTGGCCTCGGCGTGGGCGATAACGCCAGCCAGTTGCGCGCTCATGGTGACGAGGAAGGCTTCCTCGCCCTCGTCGAACTGGCGGCGCTCCTTTTGCTGCACCACCAGGACGCCCATCACCCGCCGGTGGTGGATGATCGGGGCGCCAAGGAAGGAGGCGAAACGCTCTTCACCGGTTTCGGCGAAGTAGCGGTAACGGGGGTGATCGGCGGCGTGCTCGAGGTTCAGCGGCTCCTCGCGGGTACCCACCAGGCCGACGAGGCCTTCGTTGGGTGCCATGCTGACCTTGCCGATGGAGCGCTTGTTCAGGCCCTCGGTGGCCATGAGCACGAAGCGGTTGGACTCCGGGTCCAGCAGGTAGACCGAGCAGACCTGGCTGCCCATGGCCTCCTTGACCCGCTGCACGATGATCGCCAACGCCGCCTTCAGGTCCTTGGCGGCGTTCACTTCCTGGACGATCTTGCGCAGCGTGTTGAGCATGGCTAGTCAGCCTTTCTCCGGGTCAGTCTTGCGCCAGCAGGCGCGGTGCTAGTTCCTTGAGGGCACGACGGTAGACTTCACGCTTGAAGGTCACCACCTGACCCAAGGGGTACCAGTAGCTGACCCAGCGCCAGCCGTCGAATTCGGGCTTGCCGGTCAGGTCCATCCGTACCTTGTTCTCATCCGACTGCAAGCGCAGCAGGAACCACTTCTGTTTCTGGCCGATGCACAACGGCTGGCTGTTGGTTCGCACCAGCCGCTGGGGCAGACGATAGCGCAACCAACCGCGGGTGCAGGCAAGAATCTTCACATCCTGCTCTTCCAGGCCGACTTCTTCGTTCAATTCCCGGAAAAGCGCCTCTTCCGGCGTCTCCCGTGGATTGATACCGCCCTGCGGAAATTGCCAGGCATCCTGATTGATACGCCGAGCCCAAAGCACCTGCCCGACATCATTGGCGAGAATGATGCCGACATTCGGGCGGAAACCATCGGAATCGATCACGACACTCAACCTCGCAAACGCATGTTCCGGCATTGTTCCATAAAGGCCGCAAACGCAGCAATGCGAGCATTCCATGCAATGGGCAGGCCCACCCGAAGCGGCTACTCTGGCCGCCTTTCAAGGCCTCCATGCAAGGAAAAACGACGTGCGCTTGGCTCTTTTCGACCTCGACAACACCCTCCTGGCTGGCGACAGCGACCACGCCTGGGGCGACTACCTGTGCCAACGCGGGATTCTCGACGGAATCGCCTACAAGGCACGCAACGATGAGTTCTACCAGGACTACCTGGCCGGCCGCCTGAACATCCAGGACTACCTCAACTTCAGCCTGGAAATACTCGGTCGCACGGAAATGGTGCAACTGGAGCAGTGGCACCGCGAATTCATGCGCGACTGCATCGAACCCATCATCCTGCCCCGTGCCGAGGCCCTGCTGGCCGAACACCGCGCCGCCGGCGACAAGCTGCTGATCATCACCGCCACCAACCGCTTCGTCACGGCGCCCATCGCCACGCGCCTGGGGGTGGAAACCCTGCTGGCCACCGAATGCGAAATGGCCGATGGCCGCTACACCGGCCGCACCACCGACATCCCCTGCTTCCGCGAGGGCAAGGTGACGCGACTGGCACGCTGGCTCGCCGAAACCGGCCTCGACCTCGGCGACAGCACCTTCTACAGCGACTCGTTGAACGACCTTCCCCTGCTGGAACAGGTAACCCGCCCGGTGGCAGTGGACCCGGACCCGAAACTGCGCGCTGAGGCAGAGCGACGTGGCTGGCCGGTGATCTCGCTGCGCTAGCGCTCCCTGCCCGGTCAGAGCGGCTTGATCACCATCAACGCATGGATCGCCACCAGCACGCCCAGTACGAACACCGCCAGGCGCACGCGCAATGCCAGATGGGCGGCGATCTGCGGTCCGGGCGCCTGGCTGTCCCGCAAGGCCTTGCGGGCGCGGTTGCGAATGCGCACTTGCAGCCAGAAAAGCGGCAGCCAGCAGAGTGCCGCCAGCAGATAAAGCCCGGTGCTCCACAGCAACCAGAGCTGCCCCACGGGCCAGCCACCCACCTTGGCCAGGGCCAGGCCGGTCAGCGGCAGCAGCGCGGCGGAGCTGGCGATGAACCAGAGATCCAGCCTTACCAGCGAGGAAAAGGTGAGCGCAATCTGCTGGAGGTCGCCGCCTTTCCACGCCCGATAAGCGAAGAACAACCCGACCAGCACCGCGCCGAGCAGCACCGCAGCGAGCAGCCCGTGAACGGTCTTGAGCAGGAAATAGAGGCTCATGCCGGGCACTGACGCCGCATCAGAGCGGCTTGGCCAGCATCAGCGCCAGCACGGCGAGGAACAGTAGCAAGCCAACAACGCCGTAGGCGGCACCGAACCTGAGGCTGCGCTGCACCGCCGCCGAAACTGGCCCGCCCTCGGCCAGGGCCTGCTCCCGCAGGCGCGCAACACGACCGAACAGCAGCAGCCAGGCGATGCAGCCGAACAGGTAGAGGGTGGCGCCGCCCAGCAGCCAGGTCTGGCCCAGCGGGAGGCCGGCGAGGTTGACCATCCACCAGCCGCTGACCGGCAGGGAGACGGCCACGAGAATCAGCAGCGGCACACCGATCAGCAGGATACGCCGCAGGCTCGAAGCGATCCGGGCAGCGTCGCCGGAGCGGAAGTTGCGCCAGCCGTACCAGGACAACCCCGCCAGTCCGCCGAAGAACAGCAGGGTGGCCAGGCCGTGGAGGATGCGGAACAGCAGGTAGTTTTCCATGGAACATTTCCTTGTCAGCGAAAGCGGCTGCGAGAAAGCCTAGCAGCCGCCCGGTCCGGCGCGCCCAGGCGTCCTCAGCCGAGGAAGAGCCTGTAGGCGGGGTTCTCGCTTTCATCCCAGTACGGATAGCCGATCGCGTCGAGGGCGGCGTGCACCAGGGCACGCTCCCCGGCCGGCACCTGCAGGCCGGCGACCACGCGGCCATCGGCGGCGCCGTGGTTGCGGTAATGGAACATGGTGATGTTCCAGCGCCCACCGAGCTTGTTGAGGAAGTTGAACAGCGCACCGGGACGCTCGGGGAATTCGAAGCGGAACACCAGCTCGTCGCTGATGCGCACGGCATGGCCGCCGACCATGTGGCGGATGTGCAGCTTGGCCAGCTCGTTGTCGGTCAGGTCCAGCACCGGGAAGCCCTTGCCGCGCAGGTTCTCCACCAGGGCCGCGCGCGGGTCGGTTTCCGGGTGGGTCTGCACGCCGACGAAGATGTGCGCTTCGGCGTCGGTGTTGTAGCGGTAGTTGAACTCGGTGATCTGGCGCTTGCCGATGGCCTCGCAGAAGGCCTTGAAGCTACCGGGACGCTCGGGAATGGTCACGGCGATGATGGCTTCGCGTTTTTCGCCCAGCTCGGCGCGCTCGGCCACGTGGCGCAGGCGGTCGAAGTTGATGTTGGCGCCGGAGTCGATCGCCACCAGGGTCCGCTCGCGCACGCCGTCGCGCTCGACGTACTTCTTGATCCCGGCTACGGCCAGCGCGCCGGCGGGTTCGGTGATGGAGCGGGTGTCGTCGTAGATGTCCTTGATCGCCGCGCAGATTTCATCGGTGCTGACGGTGATCACCTCATCCACATACTGCTTGCAGATGTCGAAGGTGTGCTGGCCGATCTGCGCCACGGCGACGCCGTCGGCGAACAGCCCGACCTGCCCCAGCACCACGCGCTCGCCGGCGGCCATGGCGGCCTGCAGGCAATTGGAATCGTCCGGCTCGACGCCGATCACCTTTACTTCCGGGCGCAGGTATTTGACGAAGGCGGCGATGCCCGCCACCAGGCCGCCACCGCCCACTGGGACGAAGATGGCATCAAGGCGGCCCGGATGCTGGCGGAGGATTTCCATCGCCACGGTGCCCTGTCCGGCAATCACTTCCGGGTCGTCATAGGGGTGGATGTAGACGTAGCCCTTTTCTTCCACCAGCTTCAGCGAGTGGGCCAGGGCATCGGGGAAGGCATCGCCATGCAGCACCACCTTGCCGCCACGGGCGCGCACGCCCTGCACCTTCAGCTCCGGAGTGGTGCGCGGCATCACGATGGTCGCCTTCACGCCGAGCTCGCGGGCCGCCAGGGCCACGCCCTGGGCATGGTTGCCGGCCGAAGCGGTGACAACGCCGCGCGCCAGCTCTTCACGGGAAAGCTGGGCGATCTTGTTGTAAGCGCCACGGATCTTGAACGAGTAGACCGGCTGCAGGTCCTCGCGCTTGAGGAGGATCTGGTTGCCCAGCCGCTCGGTGAGCTGGCGGGCAGGTTGCAGCGGGGTTTCCACGGCAACGTCGTAGACGCGCGAGGTCAGGGTCTTCTTCACGTATTCTTCGAGCATCGTGGCTTCACTGGCGGGTATTTCAGGGGAGGACGGAGTCTACCGCAGGGATTCGTCGGGCGACCACATGGTTTGCGGGGTTTAGCGGCTATAATCCGCGCCCTCGACACTCCTCCAATCGGACCCCAGCATGACCCAGGACCAGCTCAAGCAGGCCGTCGCCCAGGCCGCCATCGACTTCATCCTCCCCAAACTCGATGACAAGAGCATCATCGGCGTCGGCACCGGCTCCACCGCCAACTTCTTCATCGACCTGCTGGCCCAGCACAAGATGGCATTCGACGGTGCCGTGGCCAGCTCCGAGGCCACCGCCCAGCGCCTGAAGGGCCACGGCATCCCGGTGTACGACCTGAACAGCGTCAGCGACCTCGAGTTCTATGTCGATGGCGCCGACGAGAGCAACGAGCGCCTCGAACTGATCAAGGGCGGCGGCGCGGCCCTGACCCGCGAGAAGATCGTCGCGGCGGTGGCCAGGACCTTCATCTGCATCGCCGACGAGAGCAAGCTGGTGCCCATCCTCGGCACCTTCCCGTTGCCGGTGGAAGTCATTCCCATGGCCCGCAGCCACGTGGCCCGCCAACTGGTGAAGCTGGGCGGCGACCCGGTCTACCGCGAAGGTGTGCTGACCGACAACGGCAACATCATCCTCGATGTTTACAACCTGCAGATCGACAGCCCGGCGAAGCTGGAAGAGCAAATCAACAACATCGTCGGCGTGGTCACCAACGGCCTGTTCGCCCAGCGTCCGGCCGACCTGCTGCTGCTCGGCACCAAGGACGGCGTGAAAAGCATCGCGCCCTGACGCGACTTCCCGGCCAAACCGTCTAGATTTGATGGCTACGGCGCCTTGGTGCGCCGTCCACTGCCACAGACCAGGAGGTACCCCATGGCCGGGAAATTCCATCTGAAGAAGGCCAACGATGGCCAGTTCCACTTCAATTTGAACGCCGGCAACGGCGAGACCATCCTCACCAGCGAGCTGTACAAGGCCAAGGATTCCGCCTTGAACGGCATCGAATCGGTACGCAAGAACGCCGTTCGTGAAGGCGCCTTCGAAAGCAAGACCGCCAGCAACGGCAAGTTCTATTTCGTGCTCAAGGCCACCAACGGCCAGGTCATCGGCCAGAGCCAGATGTATGCCAGCGCCGCCAGCGCCAGCGCGGGCATCGAATCGGTGAAGAAAAACGCCCCCGACGCCACCCTCGACGATGACAGCTGATCAGTCGCCTGCCTGTTTGCGGAACACGTAGAACAGGTTCGGCTCACTGACCAGATAGAGGTTGCCCTCGTTGTCCATGGCCACCCCTTCGGCCTGCGGCACCGCCCGCTGCAGGCCATGCATCCCGCGCAGCAGCGACAGGGTGCTGATCGGGCGGCCGTCGGCGTTCAGCTCCAGCACCAGCCGCGACTCATCCGACAGCGCCAGCAGGTGGCCGCTGCGGTCGTCGTATTGCAGGCTGGAAAGATCGCGGACAAAGAGCCGGGCGTCACGCTTGGGATTGTCCACCACGTGCACGGCGAACGGCTTGTCCGGGTTGCTGTGGGGGAATCCGTGGATCTCGTAGATCCGCACCGGGTCGCGCTCCTTGGCCACGAACAGGCGCTGGCCGGCCGGGTCGTAGGCCAGCCCCTCGAAGCCCTTGTTGCCGGACAGGCCGATGCCGAGGGAAAGCTGCTGGGAGTCGGCGGCATCGATGAAGGTGGTGTCTTCTTGCACGCGCACCTTGATGAGGCGTTGCAGGCGCTCGTCGGTGATCACGTAGACGCCCTTGCTGATGTACTCGATGGCTTCCGGATCGCCGAATCCCACCAGCGGGATGCGGCGGATCAGGTGGCCATCCAGGGACAGCTCGATGATTTCCGGACGCTGGTTGGTCACGGTGAAGAGGCTGTGGCGATCGGGGTCGTAGGTCAGCGCGGAAACATCGTCGACCAGGCCTTCGATGGGCCTGGCCTCGATGTCCACCCGATAGTCCGGCAGCCAGATCGAGCGCTCCCGCCACTCCGAGGCGTGGCGCCATTCTTGCAGGATGAACAGGCCCCGCTCGAAGAGCCGGAACTGCTGGGCAGCGACGCCGAGCAGCACCAGCAGCAGGAGCAGAAAAGCGGCAAGCAGCCGCCACGGGGTCAGGAGTGGACGCATCAATCAGGACTCTGGAATTCAGGACGCGGCGAAGGATACAGAGCGCACCGAATTGCTACCTGAATTGAAGCTTAAAGCCCGAACAAAGGCATGGCGGGCGTTACAAAAGGGGACGGATATGGCCACCTCGCTGCTACCGGAAGAACGCGCACTCACCACCTTGCACACCATCGCCCTGGCGGTGGCGACCCTGGCCAGCGGCGACGCCGACCGAAGGCTGCTCCTGGAGGGCAGCGGCGTGTCCTGCAGCGACCTCGACACCCCCGACAAACTGATCACCCACGCCCAGGAACTGCGCGTCTTCGCCAATGCGCTGGCCAACACCCGCGACCCCGCCCTGGGCCTGTCCCTCGGCTTGCGCATGCACGTGTCCGCCTACGGCATGCTCGGCTACACCATGCTCGCCAGCCGCACCCTGCGCGATGCCCTGACCATCGCGCTCGACCGCCCGGCGCTTCTGGGCACTTATTTCAAGCTGAGTCTGGAAGAGGATGGCGACGAGGCTCGCCTGATCGCCGTCGGTTATCGCTACGCGCCGGAGCTGACGGTGTTCAACAGCGAGCTGTGCCTGACCTCGCTGCTCACCGTGCTGCAGGACCTGCTCGGCGCCCGTATCCGCCCGCTGCGGGTGTGCCTGTCCTACCGGCCACCGCTGCACGCCGCCACCTATGAACGGATACTCGGCTGCCCGGTGGAATTCGGCGCCTCGCGCAACGCCCTGTGCTTCGACGCCGCGCTGCTCGACCGGACCTTGCCGCTGGCCGACCCGGTCACCTGCCACTACGGGCTGCAGCAATGCCTCAAGCTCGACGCCCAGCTCGACAGCCGCCATGACGTGCTCGAACAGATTCGCCACCATCTGGCCGGCAACCTGCGCGAAGCCTGCGACCTGGACAGCGTGGCGCGCCAGCTGCACCGTTCCGAGCGCACCCTGCGCCGCCACCTCCGGCAGTTGAACACCAGCTTCCAGCGCCTGCTGGACGAAGTGCGCTACGACAAGGCGCGCCAGTTGCTGGTGCAGACCGACCTGCCCATCTACCTGATCGCCGAACAGCTCGGCTACAGCGAAACCGCCAGCTTCCGCCATGCCTTCCAGCGCTGGAGCGGCCAGTCGCCGAGCCTGTATCGGCGCTAGCGATCGCTGCGACCTGATCTTTTGTGGGGGCGAATTCATTCGCCAAGGACAGCGCAGCTGTCCCGCCCGACTCCGTAGGGCAGACCTGCGGCCTGCTTGGCGATTGAAATCGCCCCTACAGGAGGGCACCCAGTCCCGCCTCTGCGACCTCCATCACACCCCACAACTTGGCCGAAAATATCCCCTTTTGACCTGATCTATCGTTCTTCTGAAAGCAGGGCCGCTGACAGAATCGGGACAAACAAGGGCCGCTTCACCAGCAGAAAAAAGAAGCCCAATAAGAACAGACCCTTAGAGCTTGTGATCAGCATGACTAGCGCGATCAGCGTCGAACGTGTGTGCATGGAGTTCGGTGATCCGGGGCAGGGCGTGAAGGCCCTCGACGATGTTTCCCTGGAAATCCGCGCCAACGAGTTCTTCACCCTCCTCGGCCCATCGGGCTGCGGCAAGACCACCCTCTTGCGACTCATCGCCGGCTTCGAGCAACCCAGCTCCGGCGCCATCCGCCTCTACGGCGAGCCCATGCAGGGCCTCCCGCCCTTCCGCCGGCCGGTCAATACCGTGTTCCAGAGCTACGCCCTGTTCCCCCACATGACGGTGGCGCAGAACATCGCCTTCGGCCTGGAGATGCGGGGGCTTGGCCGCAACGAAATCGAGCAGACCGTGCAGCGCATGCTGGAGCTGGTGAAGCTGCCGGACGTGGGCGGGCGCCGCGCCGACCAGCTCTCCGGCGGCCAGCAGCAGCGCATCGCCCTGGCCCGCGCCCTGGCCAACAAGCCCAAGGTGCTGCTGCTCGACGAGTCCCTTTCGGCGCTGGACCAGAAGCTGCGCAAGGACATGCAGATCGAGCTCAAGCGCCTGCAGCACGAGACCGGCATCACCTTCATCTTCGTCACCCACGACCAGGAAGAAGCCCTGACCATGTCCGACCGCATTGCGGTCATGAGTCGTGGCCGCATCCTCCAGGTCGGCACGCCGACGGAAATCTACGAAGCGCCGCTGAACCGCACGGTGGCGGACTTCATCGGCGAAACCAACTTCCTCGAAGGCGAAGCCCTGGAGCGCGGCGTGCTGCTGCCCGACGGCCAGTTGCTCAGCGCCTTCAGCCCCCGCCGCGGGCCCATCACCCTGGCGATCCGCCCGGAGCGCACCAGCCTCGACGAACAAGGCAACCTGGCCGGCGAGATCGACAACGTGGTCTATGTCGGTACCGACACCGTTTACCACCTCAACATCGCCGGGCAGAGCGGTTTCCGCGTGCGCCAGCAGAACCGCAACGGCGCGCTGAATGCCTATTCGGCAGGTGAGAAGGTACGGGTCCAGGTGCCCAGCGAAGCCATCCGGGTACTGACCGAATGAGCACCCTGCGCGCCCTGGCCGAACGCCGCCTGCTGCGCCGGCGCCTGTTGCTGACCAGCCCGGCCATGCTCACCCTGCTGGTGTTCCTGCTGCTGCCGCTGGGGATCATGTTCCTGGTGTCGGTCCTGGTGCCCGGCGACTACGGCGGCGTGAAGTGGGACCAGTATTCGCTGGAGGCCTACGTCAACTTCCTCTACGAGCGCGACCTGGACGACAGCCTGGTGTTCAACACCGACTACCTGCAGATCTTCCAGCGCTCGTTCTGGCTCTCGGTACTGACTACCGTCGGCTGCCTGCTGATCGGCTTCCCCACTGCCCTCTACCTGGCGCTGCAGAGCGAGCGCAAACGCAACCTGCTGCTGTTCCTGGTCACGGTGCCCTTCTGGACCAACCTGCTGGTGCGCGTCTATGCGTGGATCCTGCTGCTGCGCAATGGCGGCCTGGTGGACAGCGGCCTCGGCGTCTTCGGCCTGTCCGACGGCGCGCTGGGCCTGCTCTACACCGACGTCGCCGTGGTGATCGGCCTGCTCTACACCTTCCTGCCGTTCATGGTCCTGCCCATCTACACCAGCCTGGAGAAACTCGACTGGCGCCTGGTGGAGGCCGCCTTCGACCTGGGTGCCAACCGCTTCCAGGCCCTGCGCCGGGTCATCGTGCCGCTGGCCATGCCGGGGATTGCCGCCGGCGCCATCCTGGTGTTCATCCCGTCACTGGGCAACTACATCATTCCCGAGCTGCTGGGGGGCGGTAAGTCGCTGATGATCGGCAACCTGATCCAGCTGCAGTTCGGCGCGTCCCACAACTGGCCGCTGGGCGCCGCACTGTCCTTCGCCCTGCTCGGTTTCGTGCTGTTGGCGATGCTGCTCTACAGCCTGCGCTTCAAGCAGGCCGCCGGGGGAGGCCATTCATGAACATGCAGAACCCGCTCTGGCGCTTCACCGGGGTACGGCCCACCGCCTGGCTGTTCTTCGCCTTCCTCTACGTGCCGATCCTGGTGCTGGTGGTGCTGAGCTTCAACGGTGGCCAGTCGGCGACCATCTGGGAAAGCTTCAGCCTGAAGTGGTACAGGGTGGTGGCCAACGACCCGGAGATCGTCCGCGCGGCGAAGAATTCGCTGATCGTCGCCACCTTCGCCACGCTGATTTCCACCGCCCTGGCCACCCTCGCCGCCCTCGGCATGCGCGGCCGTGCCTTCCATGGGCAGACACTGATGAGCGGCGTACTCGGCCTGCCACTGCTGGTGCCGGAAATCGTCACCGCCGTGGCCACCCTGATGTTCTTCGCCTTCATCGGGCTCAAGCTCTCGCTGTTCACCATCCTCATCGCCCACGTGGTGTTCTGCATCCCCTTCGCCTACCTGCCGATCCGCGCTCGCCTGGAAGGCATGGACCCGCGCCTGGCCGAAGCCGCCGCAGACCTCTACGCCTCTCCCTGGAAGGCGTTCTGGAAGGTGACCTTCCCGCTGCTGATGCCCGGCATCCTCTCCGGAGCGATGCTGGCGTTCATCATTTCCATGGACGACTTCGTCATCACCTACTTCGTCGCCGGAGCAGGCTCCACCACTCTGCCGGTGTACATCTTCAGTTCGATCAGAATGGGGATTTCCCCGAAGATCAACGCCATCTCCTCGATCATTCTCGTGATTTCCATAGCTTTCGTTGCATTGTCCTACTACGTCGGGCAGCGCAAGCGCTGACCCGTCCTCGACCAGCAAGGAGCTTGACCATGACCCGTCGTACCCCGCTCGCGCTTGCCGTACTGCTCGCCACCGGCCTCGCCGGTTCCGCCCAGGCCGCAGGGACCCTGCACTTCGCCAACTGGTCGGACTACTACCCACCGGAACTGCTGAAGAAGTTCGAGAAGGACACCGGCATCAAGGCCACCCTGGACGCCTACGACAGCAACGAAACCCTCCTGGCCAAGCTCAAGGCCGGCGGCGGCGCGTACGACGTGGTGGTGCCGTCCGACAGCTTCATCCAGATCATGGTGCAGGACGGTCTGCTGCAGAAATTCGACAAGAGCAAGCTGAGCAACCTGAAGAATCTCAAGGCCAACTTCCAGACCCTCGGCTTTGACCCGGGCCACGACTACAGCGTGCCCTACCTCTGGGGCACCACCGGCTACAGCTACGACAGCAAGCAGGTTCCCGGCGGCAAGCTGGATGAGAGCTGGAAACCCTTCTTCGAGCCGCCGGCCGAGCTGAAGGGCAAGGTAGTGGCGCTGAACTCCATCGAAGACCTGTACATCGCCGCCTCCCACTACCTGTCCGTCGACCAGTGCACCGAAGACCCGAAGGACGCGAAGAAGATCCAGGACCTGCTGCTGGCGCAGAAACCGCTGCTGGCCATGTACAACAGCGATGGCACCATCGAGCGCATGGCCGCCGGCGAAGTGGCCATGCACATGCAGTGGAACGGCGCCTTCCACCGCGCTCATGCCCAGCGCGACAGCCTGGTGTACGTCTATCCGAAGGAAGGCATCCACGTCTTCATCGACAACCTGGTGATTCCCAAGGACGCGGTGAACGTCGAGCAAGCCCACGCCTTCATCAACTGGATGATGCTGCCGGAGAACATCGCCGCCGCCTCCAACTTCGCCAAGTACAACAACGCCATCGAAGGCTCGGACAAGTTCATGGAGAAGGAGCTGTTCGACGACCCGGCCATCAACACCCCGCAGGACAAGCTCGACCGCCTGCGCACCTTCAAGCTCTGCTCGCCCAAGGCCCTGAGCCTGCGCAGCAAGGTGTGGACCAAGCTGAAGAAGTAAGTTCGTCCCGACGTGTTTGCCTCCCCTTTCCCTCCGGGAGAGGGGCCAGGGGATGAGGGAAGCCTGGCGATTCAGACCGGCGGCTTCCGCCGCACGACGCCGCAAGTGCAAGTCCCCGAGTTCGATGATCCCCAAGACCCGCTAGCCGAAAGGAAACGCTGATGCTGACGATCTATTCCGACGACCACCACCTGCACCACGGCAAGCACGAGCTGATCGGTGGCCAGTTCACCCCCTGCTTCGAGAAACCGAGCCGGGCCGACATGGTGCTGGACCGCGCCAGGGCGGTGAACCTCGGCGCCATCCAGGCACCGAGCGACTTCGGCCTGGCGCCGATCCTGCGGGTGCACAGCGAAGGCTTCGTGAATTTCCTGAAAAACGCCTGGAGCGACTGGCAGGCCAAGGGCCGCAGCCACGACATGCTGCCCATCGCCTGGCCGACCCGGCGCCTGCGCCAGGTGGAGCCCACCGACATCGACGGACGCCTGGGCTATTACTCCTTCGACGCCGGCGCGCCCATCACCGCCGGCACCTGGCAGGCCATCACCAGCTCGGCCAACGTCGCCCTGAGCGGCCAGGCCGAACTGCGCAAGGGCGCCCGCGGCATCTTCTCCCTGTGCCGCCCGCCGGGCCACCACGCCGCCGCCGACTACATGGGCGGCTACTGCTACCTGAACAACGCGGCCATCGCCGTGCAGGCCATGCTGGATGCCGGCGCGAAGCGGGTCGCGGTGCTGGACGTGGACTACCACCACGGCAACGGCACCCAGGACATCTTCTACGACCGTGCCGACGTACTCTTCACCTCGATTCACGGCGACCCGCGCTTCGAATATCCCTACTACCTGGGCTTCGCCGACGAGAAGGGCGTGGGCGCCGGTGCCGGCTTCAACTTCAACTACCCGCTGGCCTCAGGCAGCGACTGGTCGGTCTGGAGCCTGGCGCTGGCCGACGCGTGCCGGCAGATCGCCGAATACGCGCCAGACGCCCTGGTGGTGTCGCTGGGGGTGGATACCTTCAAGGAAGACCCCATCTCGCAGTTCAAGCTGGACAGCCCGGACTACCTGCGCATGGGCGAGATCATCGGCAAGCTCGGCCTGCAGACGCTCTTCGTGATGGAAGGGGGTTACGCGGTGGAAGAGATCGGCATCAACGCGATCAATGTGCTGCAAGGGTTCGAAAGCGTGGCGTGAGGCCAGCTGAGGGCCCGAATGAATGTGGGGGCGAATTCATTCGCTGAGCAGGCCGAAGGCTTGCCCTTCGGCCTCTCAGGGGGCAGCTGCGCTGCCCATTGCGAATGAATTCGCCCCCACAAGGTGTCCCACAGGTTTTGCTGCGGTGGCTCAGTTCACCCGCTCGACGAACTCCACATCCACTTCGCGGCCCATCAGGTCGCGATCCACTTCGCCGGTCAGCTTGACGGTGTCTTTCTCGCCGATGGACATCGGCGGCCAGTCTTCGTCGTCGATTTCCACCTTCATGGTGCCGGTGGCGTCCTTGAATTCGTAGATATCGCCCTTGATGCGGCGGACGATCTGGCCCTTCAGCACCACCGGGGCATCGTCGGCGGCCTCCAGGGCGGCGGCGACGGTGGTGATCTGGACGGTGGCGCCCGGGCCGGTGTAGCTGCTGGCCATGACGGCAGTGGAGAACAGCGGAGCGACCAGCAGGGCGAGGTATTTGGCTTTCATGGAAGTGATCCCGTGTGTGTGGTTGACGGGATCAGGCTAGGGCGACTGGCTGAAACGAGGCTTAAAAGCGCCTTAAGCGAAACTTAACGGAAGCGGACCACTCAACCCTTGCGAGCGCTGGCGACATCTCCCTTGCGGAACACGTAGAACAGGTTCGGCTCGCTGACGACGTAGATGTCGCCGCTCTCGTCCATGGCCACGCCTTCGGCGCGGGGAATGCGGCGATCCAGGCCATTCATGCCACCCAGCAGGCTGATGAAACTGACCGGCTCGCCCTGGTCGTCCAGCTCCAGCAGCAGATTGGACTGGGCGGAGAGCACCAGCAGATGGCCGGTCCGCGGATCTACACTGAGGGCAGACAGGTTGCGCACGCCCAGGCCATAGCTCGGCAGCGGGCGCAAAGCCTCATCCAGGGCGTCGGTGCCATCGCTGCCCAGGCTGAACAAGGCGACGGGGCCGCGCTCCTTGCCGAGGATCAGGCGGCCCTTGTCCGGGTCCCAGGCGATGCCCTCGAAGCCCTTGTTGCCGGAGTCAGGGAAGCCCAGGTCGAACTCCGGAGTGCTGCCGGCACTCAGCTCGCGGGTCTGCGGGTCCAGCTCGAAGATCGACAGGGTACGCCGGCGCTCGTCGGTCACCGCCACGTGGCCGCCTTCCAGCACGGCCACGCCTTCGGGGTTGGAGAAACCCTTGAGCGGAATCTTGCGCAGCACCTCGCCGTCACGGCTCAACTCCACCAGGGTCGGCGACTTGCCGGTCACGGTGAACAGGGTTCCGGTAACGGGGTTGTAGGCCAGGTCGGAGGTTTCGTCGTTTTCCAGACCCGCCAGGGGCTTGCCCTGCAGCACGGCCTTGTAGCCCGGCAGCCAGATGCTGTCGGCCCGCTGCTCGTCGGTCAGTTGCTGCTCGGCCAGCCAGACCAGGGCGCGGTCGTCCCAGTGCATGTAGCGCGTCAGGGCAGTGGCGCCGGCGAGGACGGCGACCAGCCCCAGCATCAGCCGGCGGCGGAGGAACTGCGGGAAGCGGAACGACATCGGGGACTACTCAGCGAGGGGGTCGCAAAGAGATAGCCATATGCCAGTGAAAGTTCCGTGAAAACGGGCCGCCGCCGGTCGGCCCGATCAGAGGACCCGGCTTTCGAAACGGCTGTGACCCACCAGTTCCAGCACCAGCTCATCGCCCTGTTTCAGCGGACCGACACCCACCGGCGTGCCGGTGAGGATGACGTCGCCCGGCTGCAGGCTGAAATGGCTGGCCATGTGCTGGATCAGCGGCAGGATGGGATTGAGCATGTCGCGGCTGTTACCGTCCTGGCGGACTTCGCCGTTGATGGTCAGGCGGATGCCGATGTCATCCAGTCGCTCGGGAGCGTCGCCCGGCACGAAGGGCGCCAGCACGCAGGCGCCGTCGAAGCTCTTGGCGATTTCCCAGGGCAGGCCCTTCTCCTTGAGCTTGGCCTGCACGTCGCGCAGGGTCAGGTCCAGGGCTGGCGCGAAGCCGGAAATAGCGTCACGTACTTCTTCGGCATCCGGACGGCGGGACAGCGACTTGCCGATCAGCACGGCGATTTCCGCCTCGTAATGCACGGCGCCACGGTCCTGGGGAATGCTGAAGCCGCCGACCAGCGGCACCGCACAGGAACCCGGCTTGATGAACAGCAACGGTTCCGTGGGCACGGGGTTGTTCAGCTCCTTGGCGTGCTCGGCGTAGTTGCGGCCGACGCAGACCACCTTGCCCAGGGAAAAGTGGATCGGGGTGCCATCGACATATTGATGCTGGTAGCGCATTGACCAACTCCTGAACGGTATCCATACGAAACAGGCGGTGGATCGCTCCACCGCCTGCCTGCTCAATTGAAGATTTTTCCGGGATTCATGATCCCGTTGGGATCGAACACTGCCTTGATCGCCTTCATCACTGCAATCTCCGGCTCCGAACGGCTGTAGCCGAGGTAATCGCGCTTGGTCATGCCCACGCCGTGCTCGGCGGAGATCGAGCCGTTGTACTTCTGCACGGTCTCGAACACCCACTTGTTCACGCTGGCGCACTTGGCGAAGAACTCGTCCTTGGACAGGTTGTCCGGCTTGAGGATGTTCAAGTGCAGGTTGCCGTCGCCGATATGGCCGAACCAGACCACTTCGAAGTCCGGGTAGTTGGCTTCGACGATGGCGTCGATGTCGTGCAGGAAGGCCGGCACCTTGGAAACGGTGACCGAGATGTCGTTCTTGTACGGAGTCCAGTGGGAGATGGTCTCGGAGATGTACTCACGCAGCTTCCACAGGTTCTGCAGCTGTTGCTCGCTCTGGCTCATCACGCCATCGAGCACCCAGCCCTGCTCCACGCAGTGTTCGAAAGTGGCCAGGGCGTCATTGGCGATTTCTTCGCTGGCTGCCTCGAACTCCAGCAGCGCATAGAAGGGGCACTCGGTCTCGAAGGGGGCCGGCACGTCGCCACGGGCCAGGACCTTGGCCATGGCCTTGTCGGAGAAGAACTCGAAGGCGGTGAGGTCCAGCTTGCTCTGGAAGGCGTGCAGCACCGGCATGATGGAATCCAGGTCCGGCGCACCCAGCACCATGGCGGTGAGGTTCTTCGGCGCACGATCCAGGCGCATGGTGGCTTCTACCACGAAGCCCAGGGTGCCTTCGGCGCCGATGAACAGCTGGCGCATGTCGTAGCCGGTGGCGTTCTTGATCAGGTCACGGTTCAGCTCCAGCAGGTCGCCCGCGCCAGTGACCACCTTCAGGCCGGCCACCCAGTTACGGGTCATGCCGTAGCGAATCACCTTGATCCCGCCGGCATTGGTGCCGATGTTACCGCCAATCTGGCTGGAACCAGCGGAAGCGAAGTCCACCGGGTAATACAGGCCCTTTTCCTCGGCGAAGTTCTGCAGCTGCTCGGTGATCACGCCCGGCTGGCAGACCACGGTGCGGTCGAATTCGTTGAATTCGAGAATCTGGTTCATGTAGTCGAAAGCGACCACCACCTCACCATTGGCCGCCACGGCCGCGGCGGACAGGCCGGTACGGCCGCCGGAGGGTACCAGCGCGACCTTGTGCTGGTTGGCCCAGCGCACGATGGCCTGCACCTGCTCGATGGTCTTGGGGAAGACGATGGCGCTGGGGGCGGGGGCGAAATGCTTGGTCCAGTCCTTGCCATAGGTGTCCAGGGATGCGGCATCGGTCAGCACCTTGCCGGGTTCAACCAGGGTCTTCAGCTCTTCGATCAGGGCGGCGTTGGTCATCAGCGGAACTCTCAAATCATTCATGGTCGCCCTGAGAACGATTCAGGTCGCAACCGAGCAAGGGAAAAGGAGATCATGCTAGCATACGCACCCCGCGAATCGTGCTCTCCAGCCGATTTTCCGGGAAGCAGCCCGCCCCGCCCCACGGCCCGCTTCTGTCATTTTTACCGGGATACATAGGTACGCAGATGAGCAAGACCTCTCTCGAAAAGAGCAAGATCAAGTTCCTTCTCCTCGAAGGCGTTCACCAGAATGCCGTGGACACCCTGAAGGCCGCCGGTTACACCAACATCGAGTACCTCAAGGGCGCCCTCTCGGGTGACGAACTGAAAGAGAAGATCGCCGACGTCCACTTCATCGGCATCCGCTCCCGCACCCAGCTCACCGAAGAGGTGTTCGACTGCGCGAAGAAGCTCATCGCCGTCGGCTGCTTCTGCATCGGTACCAACCAGGTCAACCTCAATGCCGCCCGCGAGCGCGGTATCGCGGTGTTCAACGCCCCCTATTCCAACACCCGTTCGGTAGCCGAACTGGTGCTGGCCGAGGCCATCCTGCTGCTGCGCGGCATTCCGGAGAAGAACGCCTCCTGCCACCGCGGCGGCTGGATCAAGTCCGCGGCCAACTCCTTCGAAATCCGCGGCAAGAAGCTGGGTATCGTCGGCTACGGCTCCATCGGCACCCAGCTGTCGGTACTGGCCGAAGCCCTCGGCATGCAGGTGTTCTTCTATGACACCGTGACCAAGCTGCCGCTGGGCAACGCCACCCAGGTGGGCAGCCTGCACGAGCTGCTGGGCATGTCCGACATCGTCTCCCTGCACGTACCCGAGCTGCCGTCCACCCAGTGGATGATCGGTGAAAAGGAAATCCGCGCCATGAAGAAGGGCGGCATCCTGATCAACGCCGCCCGCGGCACCGTGGTGAAGCTGGACGCCCTGGCCGAGGCCATCAAGGACGAGCACCTGATCGGCGCCGCCATCGACGTGTTCCCGGTCGAACCCAAGTCCAACGACGAGGAGTTCGAGAGCCCGCTGCGCGGCCTGGATCGCGTGATCCTGACCCCGCACATCGGTGGTTCTACCGCCGAAGCCCAGGCCAACATCGGCCTGGAAGTGGCCGAGAAGCTGGTCAAGTACAGCGACAACGGTACTTCGGTGTCCTCCGTGAACTTCCCGGAAGTGGCGCTGCCGTCCCACCCGGGCAAGCACCGTCTGCTGCACATCCACCGCAACGTGCCGGGCGTGATGAGCAACATCAACAAGGTGTTCGCCGACAATGGCATCAACATCTCCGGCCAGTATCTGCAGACCGACGACAAGGTCGGCTATGTCGTGATCGACGTCGATGCCGAGTACTCGGACCTCGCTCTGGAAAAACTCCAGCAGGTGAATGGCACGATCCGCAGCCGCGTCCTCTTCTAAGACGGGGAGCTGCTGGCGGATTTTGCAGGACATGAAAAAAGGAGGCCCCGGCCTCCTTTTTTCTGCCTGCGAGAAAGGTAGGGTGATTCGCGGGCTACACAACCCAGCCTGCTTCTTCCTGAACATCAAGGCCGCCTTCCCCGGGAAAGCGCGATGAGCCTTTTTTGTGAGCGAGACGCCAGACTCCATGCAACCGAACAGGTTCACTCGCTGTCCGAGCAACGCGCTGCGCCCGCGTCAGCCGAAAAAACCATAACGAAACGAGGAAGTTCCCGATGCGCCTGCTGTACTGCCTGCCCGCCCTGTTTGCCCTGCTGAGCCCCCTGGCCCAGGCCGAACTGCTCGACGATGTCTGGGAACGCGGCAGCCTGCGCATCGCCCTCGAAGACAACAACCCGCCCTACAGCTACCGCGAAGACGGCAGGCTGACCGGCTTCGGCGTGGAGCTGGGCCGCGCCCTGGCGGCGGAGTTGAACGTGGACGCGGACTTCGTGGCGGACGACGACGGCAAGATGCTCGAAGGCCTGCAGAGCGGCCGCTACGACATCGCCCTGGAGCCGCTCGCAGAACCGGGCGAGGCCACCCTGGAATTCAGCGAGCCCTACGTCTTTCCCCAGGCCGGGGCCGAAGGCGACAGTGGCGCGGGGCAACCCATGGCGATTCCCTTCCAGAAGGGCAACCCGGCATTTCGCGACAGCCTCAACCGTGCGCTGGCCAAGTTGCGCAGCGAAGGCAGGCTGGGCGAACTCTCGGCGCAGTGGCTGGGCAAGGATCTCAGTCGCCCGGCTGCGGCCGGTTCACGCTGAACCTCAGGCCTCGTCCAGTTCGGCCAAGCGCGCGGCGGCCTCGGCCAACTCTTCTTCGCTGAACACCTCGACCCCGGCGCGACGCAGGGCCGCGGCGGTCACCCCCTCACCCGCGACGCGCACGCCGCTGAACGTGCCGTCGTAGTTCTCCTTGTTGCCGCAGGATGGGCTGCGCGATTTGAGCAGCGCGATGCGAATACCGTGAGCCGCAACCAGTTCCAGGGCGATGCGCGCCCCGGCGACGAATTCGGCGGTCACGTCCTGGCCAGCGTCGGTAAGCACCGGCAATTCACCGTCCAGCACCGCGGCGCCGCGTCCACCGGCGATCTCCGCTGGTGCGCGCGGGGTTGGCAGGCCGCCCGCCACTTCCGGGCAGAGCGGCACGATGCGCCCCTCCGCCTGCCAGCGCTCCAGCAGGCCGAAGGGCCCATGGGCGCCGCCGTCGTAGCGCACGCGCTGCCCGAGCAGGCAGCGGCTGACCAGAATCTTCTGCATCGTCTTCTCCAGAAGAGCATCTTGGCGGTAACGCCAGTGGCACCGGTACGGACCGGGCTCTGATCGAAGGGATTGCCTGGGCCGGGCAACTGCCAAGCCGGTCAAAGAGGCAGGCGACGAACTTCCCCATCCTTGGGCGGGAAGCGCCCGGAGCAGGGCTAGAGCGGACCACCCCGCCGGCGGAACCAGCCGGCGATGGACATGCGCTCGCGGCTCGCCGGCAAAACCTCATGGGGCAGTTCGGCGGACAGGAACACCACCAGGCTGCCGCCCTCGGGGAGCACGTCCCGCTCGCCCTCGGCCAGGTAGAGGCGCAGGGCGCCACCCTGCTCCGCCTGCCAGT
Source organism: Metapseudomonas phytobenefica (assembly GCF_043392685.1). NCBI lineage: Bacteria > Pseudomonadati > Pseudomonadota > Gammaproteobacteria > Pseudomonadales > Pseudomonadaceae > Metapseudomonas > Metapseudomonas phytobenefica. The sequence continues at coordinate 73,861 of NZ_JBHZGM010000020.1, forward strand.
CGGCGTTCAGATAGGCCACCACCGACACCGTGCGGCGGTCGTCGTCACGGAAGCGGTCCAGGTGCTTCTGGTAGAAGGCGCCGGGCGGGTAGAGGGCGAAGTGGCACTCGAAGTCTTCCAGCCCGAGGTAAAGTTCCAGGTTGAGACGCTGGCGCAGTTCATCCATCAGCGCCAGGTAGGCATCGCTGGCGGCCGACTGGCCGGGCTCCAGCCAGTGGATACGGTCGCCGCGCACCCCCTCGCGAACCTGCTGTCCCTCGCCGCGTCCCACAGATGCCGGCGCAAGGCTCCCGGCGGCGGAGCGCACGCGGCACTCTTCGGCGAGATTGGCGGTGAGTTCGGCAGGGAGCGCCAGGCGCTGATGGGACCAGCCCTGGTTGGCCAGGTCGTCGACGATCAGGGTGGTCAGCGGGGATTCGGGAAATGAAGTCATGATGGCGGAATTCTACCAGCGACCAGGAATTCGCCCACATGACTTGCAGCAGTTTCCGACACCTCGACAATAAAGCCCGAGTCCGCTGAGAATAGCCGCACGTTCAATCCCGCACTGCCCGCCCGCCGCCACCGCCTTCCCCACCGAACCGATGCCATCCGCGTGGGTCCGATACGAATTGCGGACTGCGTCATCCAGGAGATTTCATGCGCCTGCTCTTCGCCATCACCCTCCTCCTCTTCGGTTTGCCCGCCCTGGCCGACGAGCACACCGACCTCTATCAGGCAGCCGGCTGGCCGGAGCAGCGCGCGCACTTCAACGACGCCCTCACAGCGGCCCAGCAGCGCTACCAGAAAACCTTGCCGCCAGCGGTCTACCAGGCCCTGGTGGACAACAGCAATCGCCGCTTCCAGCCCCAGGCCATCGACCAGCGGGCCCAGGTCGCGCTGCGCAATCAGCTTCAGGACCCGCGCCCGGCGCTGGCCTTCTTCCAGTCGCCGCTGGGCAAGAAGATCATCGCTGCAGAAACCCTGGCCACCCGCCGCGACCAGTTGGCCCAGCACGTCAACGGGCTGCCGCGCATCGAGGCCGAGGCCACCCGCCGCCTGCTGATTCGCCACCTGTCCCAGGCCCTGCCGGCCCGCGAAGCCGGCGCCGAAGTCAGCCTGGCGCTGGCCGGAGTCGCAGCCGACAGCCTGAGCCAGATGCTTCCCGGCCTGCTCGGCAACGGTCAGGCACAAGGCATGATCGATGGCCAGCGCCAGCGGCTGATGGAGCAGATCGGCAACGACCTGGATAACACCCTGCTCTACGTCTACCGCGACCTTTCCGACCCGGAACTGGAAGAGTTCGTCACCTTCGCCGAATCCGCTGAAGGCAAGGCCTATTACCAGGCTGCCCTGGCCGCCGTGCGCGCCGGCCTTGCCGTGGGCCAGGACGCCTCGGCCCAACAGGGCCTCTGAAGCCCTCAGTAGGATGGGTAGAGGAACGAAACCCATCGAGATCGATCCATCCTGCGGCGCCTTGACCTCAGTCCAGGCGTTCGCGCAGAAAACCGAAGTACCGCTCCCGATAGGCCGGCGCCTCGTTCACCAGATGGTGGCCGGCCCCCTCCAGCATCAGCACCTCCGGCTGGTCGAACTTCTCCGCCAGCACCCTGAGGTTGTGCTGCCAGTCCACCGTCATGTCGCCATCACCCTGGATCACCAGCGGCCGCCGCGAACTGCGCGGCGCCCGCTCGATGCGCGGCACCCAGCGCGCCAGCGCGCCGACCCAGGCGGTGGGCAGGGTCTGCGGCTGCAGCGGGTCCTTGTGATGGACGAACTCGATGAACTCGGCGTCGCTGGAGTTGACGCTGAAACGCCGTGGAATGCTTTCGACGAAGTGCCGCATCAACTGGTAGCTGAACTTCGACCAGCCCCAGGAACGCGGACGCACCAATGGCGCGAACAGCAGGGTCTCGCCCAGTTCCGGACGCGGCGTGCCGGTCAGCAGGTAATCCAGCAGGATGGCGCCACCGGTGCTCTGCCCGGCCAGGTGCCAGGGTTGCGGAAGGTCCAGGGCCGCCGCCTCGCCCAGCAGGGCCTGGAGCGCGGCCTGGTATTCGGCGAAGTCGCCAATACTGGCGCGCGCACCGCTGGACAGCCCATGACCGGGCAGGTCGCAGGCAATCACCGCGAACCCCATGCCCAGTGCCCACTCCACCAGATGGCCATAGAGCCCCATGTGGTCGTAGTAGCCGTGCAGCATTACCAGGCTGGCGCGTGCATCGGGCGGCAACCAGAGCTGGGTGACCAGCGTATAGCCGGCCGCCTCGACGCAGCCCAGGCGCGCCTGCACGCCGGGAATGCGAGAGGCGAAGTCCAGCCGGTAGAACGCACGATAGCTCTGGGCCTGGCGCAGGTCGGCGGCGCCTGCGGCCAAGGGTCGCAACAGCGAACGCAGGAGATCGGGCTGGAACGGGTCTGACATCGGGCTTTCCCTGAAATGGAGCAAGGCTATCCGCAGGACCGCCTGGGGTCCTGGCCGGCTGCCGATATTCTGCTGCCCGGCGCAACGTGGCAAGCTACGCGCCCCTGCACAGGCCCATATCCATGCGTGCATTCAAGCCCAAGACCCTGATCACCAGCTTCGCCCTCCTCGCCTGCGTCGGCGCCATCATGCTGGCTCTGCGCTGGTACGAGTCGCGCTACGTCCGCCCCTTCAACGCCCAAGCCACGGTGTTCTCCGGCGAACAACTGCGCCTGCCGGCCGAACTCGCCGGGCCGGGGCCGATCCGTCTGGTGCACTTCTGGGACCCGGCCTGCCCCTGCAACGCCGGCAATCAGCAGCACCTGGCCGAACTGATCGAGCGTTTCGCGCACCAGGGCGTGACCTTCCACGCCTTGCAGAAGCCGGGCAGCAAGGGCCAGCTGCCGCCGGGTCTGGAAGCCCTGCAGCCACTGGCCGAAGTACCGGGTGCCGAAGGCTTGCCGGCGGTGCCCGCCGTGGGCATCTGGGACCGCGAAGGCCGCCTCGCCTACTTCGGCCCGTACAGCGAAGGCGCGGTGTGCAATTCGGCCAACAGCTTCATCGAACCCATCCTCGAAGCCCTGATCGACAACCGCCCGGTGAGCGCCAGCAGCACCCTGGCGGCGGGCTGCTTCTGCGCCTGGAACGAGCCGTCCTAGACCGCGTTCAGGCGCGCCCTATAAACCTCCGGCGGCATGCCGTACCAGCGGCGAAAGGCCCGGTAGAACGGCGACAGCTCGGAGAATCCGCAGGCGCGCGCCACCTCGCGCATCGCCTTGCCCTCCCGCAGCAGCTCCACCGCACGTAGCTGCTGCACCGACTCGCGCACCCCGCGCAGCGTGCTGCCCTGCGCCGCCAGGGCGCGCTGCAGGCTACCCGCGCCAAGCCCCAGCTCCGCCGCGCAAGCCTCCAGCGAGCAGTCCGCCTGGCCCAGGCGCACCCCCAGCAGGTAGCGCAGGCGATTGAGCAGGTCATTGCCGGCCAGCGCCTCCAGTTGCGCCTCGGCATGTCGCCAGAGCAACTGGTGCAGCTCGGGATTGGCGGTACGCGACGGACGTTTCAGCAGGGACGCCGGGAACAGCAGTGCGTCGTGCTCGCAGCCGAATTCCGGCAACAGGCCGAACAGCCGCTGGTGCTCGCTCACCCGTGCCGGCCGGGAGTGGCGGAATTGCACGCCCTCCAGGCGGAACTCGCCATCGGTGATGAAGCCCAGCAGCTTGGCGAACAGCAGCGCCAGGCACTCCATCTGCTGGCGCAGGGAGGAGAACCCCAGGTAATTGAGGTCAAGCACCAGCCGGGCCTGCGCGCCTTCGCTCCGCAGCTGGGCAACGAAGCCGCCGGAAAGGATGTGCTGGAAACGCAGGAAGCTCGCCAGCGCCTCGGCAAGATCACGGCTGGCCAGCAGCAGGTAGCCCACCACATCGAGCAGGCGCGGCTTCATGACCTCGCCCAGATGCAGCCCGATATCGGGGTCGCCGATCAATGCGTCGGCGGCCAGCCAGAACTGCGGCGCATCGTCGTGGCGCAGGCGGCCGTCCACCGGTGGCGGCCCCGGGCGACGGTGCTGGTTCACGCCCTGGTAGATGCGCCCCGGATCGAGGCCCAGCTCGGCCAGCGCCTCATAGAGCAGGCGTCGCAGCGTGGCCGAATGGGTCAGCGGGGCGAAGCTGGAGGCATCGGGTTCGACGGTGGGCATGGCGGCTCCTCGGAATTGACCGAAGACTTTCAGCTCGCACGTCTCCGGTCAATGCCCGCCAGGTTCCGCTTGGGGAGAATGCGGCGACCACAACAAGGAGAACCGTGCATGAAACGCACCCTGACCGCCCTGGCCGTCATCGTCGCCGCTGTCGCCGGCGGCGCTGTCTGGTACAGCGAAAGCAAGAAGCCGCTGCGCGACGGCGAACTTTCCCTGGCCCATCTCCAGACCCCGGTGACCATCCGCTACGACGAGCGAGGCGTGCCGCACATCCAGGCTGGCAACGAAGCCGATATGTACCGCGCCCTGGGTTTCGTCCACGCCCAGGACCGCCTGTTCCAGATGGAAATGCTGCGCCGCCTGGCGCGCGGCGAGCTGGCCGAAGTCCTCGGCGCCCGCCTGGTGGACACCGACCGCCTGTTCCGCACCCTGGGGATTCGCGCCCACGCCGACGAATACGCCCGCAAGATGGACCAGGACAGCCCTGCGACCAAGGCCCTGCAGGCCTATCTCGACGGCATCAACCAGTGCCAGGACAGCCGGCCGGCGCCGGTGGAGTTCGACCTGCTGGGCATCGAGAAGCGCCCCTTCACGGTCGCCGACACCCTTTCCGTCGCCGGCTACATGGCCTACAGCTTCGCCGCCGCGTTTCGCACCGAACCGGTGCTCACCTATGTGCGCGACGAACTGGGCGCCGACTACCTGAAAACCTTCGACCTCGACTGGCACCCCGAAGGCGTGCTCGGCCAGCCGCTGGCCACGGGGGACTGGCAGGACCTCAACCGCCTCGCGCATCTCAGTCAGCAGGCCCTGGTCGAAGCCGGCCTGCCGCAGTTCGAGGGCAGCAACGCCTGGGCCGTATCCGGCAGCCGCACCGCCAGCGGCAAGCCGCTCTTGGCCGGCGACCCGCATATCCGCTTCGCCGTGCCGGCGGTGTGGTACGAGGCGCAGCTGAGCTACCCGGGCTTCGAACTCTACGGCCACCACCAGGCCCTGAACCCGGTCGCCTCCCTCGGACACAACCGCGAGTTCGCCTGGAGCCTGACCATGTTCCAGAACGACGACCTCGACCTGATCGCCGAGAAGATCAATCCGGACAACCCGGACCAGGTCTGGTACCAGGGCCAGTGGGTGAACCTGGAAAGCCGCGAGGAGACCATCCAGGTCAAGGACGGCGAACCGGTGAAGCTGACCCTGCGCCGTTCGCCCCACGGCCCCATCATCAACGACGCACTGGGCGCGGCCGCCGGCAAGACACCGATCGCCATGTGGTGGGCCTTCCTGGAAACCGAGAACCCGATCCTCGATGCCTTCTACCAGCTCAACCGCGCCGACAGCCTGGACAAGGCCCGCTCCGCCGTGAAGAAGATCCACTCCCCCGGCCTGAACGTGATCTGGACCGGCGCCAGCGGCGACATTGGCTGGTGGGCGTCGGCCAAACTGCCACAGCGCCCGGAAGGTGTGAACCCTGCGTTCATCCTCGACGGCAGCACCGCCGAGGCGGACAAGCCCGGCTACCTGCCCTTCAGCGCCAACCCCCAGGAGGAAAACCCCGAGCGCGGCTACATCGTCTCTGCCAACCACCAGCCGCTGTCGCCCACCGGCGTCGCCATTCCCGGCTACTACAACGTGGCGGATCGCGGCCAGCGCCTGAATGAGCGCCTCGCCCAGACCGGAGTGAAGTGGGATGTGCAGAACAGCCAGGCGCTACAACTGGATACCGGCACCGGCTATGGCCCGCGCCTGCTGGCGCCGCTGCTTGACGAGTTGCGTGCAGCCGCCACCGACGAGCGTGAGAAGGCCCTGGTGGAACAACTGGCGGGGTGGGACGGCGACCACAAGCTGGATTCGATTCCCGCCACCCTGTTCAACCAGCTCACCTACGAACTGGCCAGGGCCGCCATGCACGACGAACTGGGTGATGCCTTCTTCGACAGCCTGCTGCAGACCCGCGTGCTCGATACCGCCCTGCCGCGCCTGACCGCCGACGCCAGCTCGCCCTGGTGGGACAAGCGCGATACGGCAGAGAAGGAAAGCCGCGCGGACGTGGTCAAGGCCGCCTGGCAGGCCAGCCTGGCGCACCTGAAGAAGACCCTGGGCGAGGACAGCGCGAAATGGCAATGGGGCAACTCCCATACCCTGACCAACAACCATCCACTGGGGCAGCAGAAGCCTCTGGATAGGCTGTTCAACGTCGGCCCCTTCGCCTCCCCGGGTGGCCACGAAATGCCCAACAACCTGTCCCACCGCATCAGCCCGGCCCCCTGGGGAGTGATCTACGGTCCCTCCACCCGCCGCCTGGTGGACATGGCCGACGCCGAGCATGCCCTGGGCATCAACCCGGTAGGCCAGAGCGGCGTGCCCTTCGACCGCCACTACGACGACCAGGCCGAGGCCTATATGCGCGGCGAATACCTGCCGATGCACTTTGCCGAGGATGAGGTGAAAGCCAATAGCCAGGAGGTGCTGACGCTGACGCCTGACAGTTGAGGCGCGGGGATACCCCCTCTCCCCCGGCCCCTCTCCCTTCAGGGAGAGGGTTGGGGAGAGGGGAAAAATTCAGACGGCGCAGCAACTGACCCGAAGTTCGCTGTTCAAATCCTCTCCAACGCCTGCGCCAGATCCGCGCGCAGGTCGTCCACGTCCTCCACCCCCACCGACAGCCGCACCAGCGAATCGCCGATGCCCAGTTCCGCGCGGATCTCCGCCGGGATGCTGGCGTGGGTCATGATCGCCGGGTGTTCGATCAGGCTTTCCACACCGCCCAGGCTCTCGGCCAGGGTGAAGATGCGCACCGCCTCGAGGAATCGCCGGGTACCCGCCAGGTCGCTCCGCAGGTCGAGGGAGATCATGCCGCCGTAGCCGTGCATCTGCCGCCGCGCCAGGGCGTGCTGCGGGTGGGACTGCAGGCCGGGGTAGTAGACCCGCGCCACCTGCGGCTGCTGCTCCAGCCAGTAGGCCAGCTCGAGGGCGTTGTGGCAGTGGCGCTCCATGCGCAACGCCAGGGTCTTCACCCCGCGCAGGGTGAGAAAGGCATCGAAGGGCCCGGCGATGGCGCCCACCGCGTTCTGCAGGAAGCCCAGGCGCTCGCGCAGCAGGTCGCAGCGGCTGTCGGCGGAAACGACGGCGATGCCGCCGATCACATCGGAGTGGCCATTGAGGTACTTGGTGGTCGAGTGCACCACCAGGTCGAAGCCCAGTTCCAGAGGCCGCTGCACCCAGGGGCTGGCGAAGGTGTTGTCCGCCACCAGGATGATGCCCCGCCCCTGGCACAGCTCGACGATGGCTTCCAGGTCGGCCAGGCGCAGCAGCGGGTTGCTCGGGGTTTCCACCCAGAGCATGCGGGTATCGTCCCGGATCGCTGCACGAATGGCGTCGATATCGCTGAAGTCGACGAAGCTGAACCTGTGCCCGGCGCTAATCCGCCGCACCCGCTCGAACAGGCGGAAGGTACCGCCGTAGAGATCATTGCTGGCAACTATGTGGGAGCCGCTGTCGAGCAGCTCCAGCACCGTGGAAATGGCCGCCAGCCCGGAGGCGAAGGCGAAGGCCTGAGCGCCGCCTTCCAGATCCGCGACGCAGCGCTCCAGGGCCCAGCGCGTGGGGTTGTGGGAACGGCCGTAATCCAGCCCCTTGTGTACGCCCGGGCTTTGCTGGGCATAGGTGGAGTTGGCGTAGATCGGCGGCATGATGGCCCCGGTGGACGGGTCCGGGGTCTGGCCGGCGTGGATGACGCGGGTGGCGAAGGCACGTGATTCGGTATCGTCCTGCTGGCTCATGCAAGGGTCCTCCGCAGGTGATTGAGCAGGTCTGAGCGGGTGATCAGGCCGTGGAATCCGGCAGAGTCGGCGATGATGGCGACCAGGCCGCGGTCCAGCTCTTCCTGCAGTTCAGCCAGGCTGGCGTCCGGTGCCAGGGTCTCCAGGCGCGTGGTCATGACGCTCGCCACCGGCTGGCGGAAGTGCGTGGCGTCGGCATGCACGCCGAGCAGGATGTCCGATTCGTCCACCACCCCCACCAGTTTCCCGTCGCTCAGCACCGGCAGTTGCGAGACATCCGCCAGGCGCATGCGCTGGAAGGCGGTGAGCAAGGTGTCGTCCGGCCCCACGCTGATCACCCGGCCGTCCTCGTAGCGCCGCGCGATGATGTCGCGCAGGTCGCCGTAGCGCTTGCGTGCCAGCAGGCCCTGGTCGGTCATCCACTGGTCGTTGTAGACCTTCGACAGGTAGCGGGTGCCGGTATCGCAGACGAAGCTGACCACTCGCTTCGGCGTCTTCTGCTCGCGGCAGTAACGCAGCGCCGCCGCCAGCAGGGTGCCGGTGGAGGAGCCGCCGGGAATGCCCTCGGCGCGCAACAGCTCGCGGGCGTGGGCGAAGCTCTCCTCGTCGCTGATGGAATAGGCGTGGCGCACGCTGGAAAGGTCGGCGATGCCGGGGATGAAGTCTTCGCCAATGCCCTCCACCGCCCAGGAGCCGACGGGCCCCAGCGTGCCGCAGCGCACGTACTCGGCCATCACCGACCCCACCGGGTCGGCCAGGATCATTTCCAGATCGGGCTGCACCCGGCGGAAATAACGGGTCAGGCCGGTGAGGGTGCCCGCCGAGCCGACGCCGACGACGATGGCGTCCACGTCCTGCCCGGTCTGCTGCCAGATCTCCGGGCCGGTGGTGCTCTCGTGGGCCAGGGGATTGGCCGGGTTGTTGAATTGGTCGGCGAAGAAGGCATCGGGAATCTGCGCCGCCAGGCGGCCGGCCAGGTCCTGGTAGTACTCCGGGTGCCCCTTGCCGACATCGGAGCGGGTGATGTGCACTTCGGCGCCCATGGCCTTGAGGTGCAGCACCTTCTCGGTGGACATCTTGTCCGGCACCACCAGCACCACCCGATAGCCCTTGGCGCGCCCCACCAGGGCCAGCCCCAGGCCAGTGTTGCCGGCGGTGGCCTCGACTATGGTGCCGCCGGGCTTGAGCCGGCCATCACGCTCGGCGCTGTTGATCATGGCGACGCCGATGCGGTCCTTGATCGAACCGCCGGGGTTCTGGGATTCGAGCTTCAGGAACAGGGTGCAGAGGCCGGTATCGAAGCGGGTGACCCGCACCAGCGGGGTATTGCCGATCAGGTCGAGGACTGCGGGACGAACATCTTTGACACTGTTCATGGCGTCACCTCCTTGCGCGACCAGGCAGGGGGGGCGAAGCAGGCGCCCCACGCTGGAACATAGGCCGCGGGGCGCAGTGCCGCCACGGGTTCCGACGAAGGGGGCAGGCCGAGGGGAATTGATCCTGTGGGGGCGAATTCATTCGCGCAGCGTCCCCGGCAAGGCTTGCAGGCCGGACCTGGCGGTCCGGTTAGCGCATGAATTCGCCCCCACAAGGAAAAGCGCAGGCTCAACGGGCGTTGAGCACCGACACCTGGGTATTCAGAGTCCAGAAGTCATAGAGCACGCCGATCAGGAAGAAGCCGCCGGTGAGCAGGTAGAGGATGCCGCTGATCCACTTGCCCTGGTACATGCGGTGTACGCCGAAGACGCCGAGGAAGGTCAGCAGGATCCAGGCGACATTGTAGTCGTACTGGCCAGAGTTGAAACGCAGGGACGCTTCGCGGTCCATGGCCGGGATCAGGAACAGGTCGATGATCCAGCCGATGAAGAACAAGCCCAGGGTGAAGAACCAGATGGTGCCGGTCACCGGCTTGCCGTAGTAGAAGCGGTGGGAACCGAGGAATCCGAAAATCCAGAGCAGGTAGCCGATGACCTTGCTGTGGGTGTCCTGACGGGTGTTCATGCTGCCTCCTGCAGGTGTGTGTGAATCGCGGACAAGAAGAAGCCCGCGTGAGCGGGCTTGTTCATGGAGCGCAAGCTTAGCGGAAGCGGCGCCCCGGGTCTTCTTCGGACACTTGCAGCGACAGGCCGTCGCTCATGTGCTGCAGGTGTTCGCCATCGGTTTCCGAGCCGAGCTTGATCATCAGGCGCAGGTCGTTGGCCGAGTCGGCGTAGAGCAGCGCGTCTTCGTAGGTGATCTCGCCCTGGGAATAGAGGTTGTACAGCGCCTGGTCGAAGGTCTGCATGCCGTGCTCGGTGGAGCGCTTCATCAGGGGCTTGAGTTCGTTCACCTCGCCCTTGCGGATCAGGTCGGCGACCAGCGGGGTATTGATCAGCACTTCGATCACCGCGCGGCGGCCCTTGCCGTCGGGGGTCGGCACCAGTTGCTGGGCGACGATGGCCTTGAGGTTCAGCGACAGGTCCATCCACACCTGCTGCTGCCGGTCAGCGGGGAAGAAGTTGATGATGCGGTCCAGCGCCTGGTTGGCGTTGTTGGCGTGCAGGGTAGCCAGGCACAGGTGGCCGGTTTCGGCGAAGGCGATGGCGTGGTCCATGGTCTCGCGGGTCCGCACCTCGCCGATCAGGATCACGTCCGGCGCCTGGCGCAGGGTGTTCTTCAGGGCCACTTCGAAGGATTCGGTGTCGATGCCCACTTCACGCTGGGTGACGATGCAGTTCTGGTGCTGGTGGATGAACTCGATCGGGTCCTCGATGGAGATGATGTGGCCGCTGCTGTTCTTGTTGCGGTGGCCGATCATCGCCGCCAGGGAAGTGGACTTGCCGGTACCGGTGGCGCCGACGAAAAGCACCAGGCCGCGCTTGGTCATCGCCAACTTCTTGAGGATTTCCGGCAGCCTGAGCTCGTCGATGGTGGGAATGTTGGTCTCGATCCGACGCAGCACCATGCCCACCAGGTTGCGCTGGTAGAAAGCACTGACGCGGAAGCGGCCAATGCCCCGCGCGCTGATGGCGAAGTTGCACTCGTGGCGCTCGGCGAATTCCCGGCGCTGCTGTTCGTTCATCACACCCAGCACGGTTTCCCGCGTCATTTCCGGCGACATGGGGTTCTTGGTCACCGGCATGATCTTGCCGTTTACCTTCATCGACGCCGGCACACCTGCCGTGATGAAGAGATCGGAAGCACTTTTTTCCACCATCAGGCGCAACAGTTTCTCGAATTCCATGGTGTTCTCGCTGCTCGGTGTCGACGCCGTTCAGGCGGATCAGAAGTTTTCCGGGTTCTTGGCCTTTTCCCGCGCACTCTCGCGGCTGACCAGCCCCTTGGCGACCAGGCCCTTGAGGCACATGTCGAGGGTCTGCATGCCGAGCGAGCCGCCGGTCTGGATGGCGGAGTACATCTGCGCCACCTTGTCTTCGCGGATCAGGTTACGGATGGCCGGGGTGCCGATCATGATCTCGTGGGCCGCCACCCGACCGCCGCCGATCTTCTTCAGCAGGGTCTGGGAGATCACCGACTGGAGGGATTCGGAGAGCATGGAGCGGACCATGGACTTTTCCTCGGCAGGGAACACGTCGACCACGCGATCGATGGTCTTGGCCGCGGAAGTGGTGTGCAGCGTGCCGAATACCAGGTGGCCGGTTTCCGCGGCGGTCAGCGCCAGGCGGATGGTTTCCAGGTCGCGCATCTCGCCCACCAGGATGATATCCGGGTCTTCACGCAGGGCCGAACGCAGGGCTTCGTTGAAGCCGAGGGTGTCGCGGTGCACTTCCCGCTGGTTGATCAGGCACTTCTTCGACTCGTGGACGAATTCGATCGGGTCTTCCACGGTGAGGATGTGGTGGTACTTGGTGCTGTTCAGGTAGTCGAGCATGGCCGCCAGGGTGGTGGACTTGCCCGAACCGGTGGGGCCGGTGACCAGCACCAGGCCGCGCGGAACGTCGGAAATCTTCTTGAAAATCTCGCCCATCCCCAGGTCTTCCATGGTCAGGACCTTCGAGGGAATGGTCCGGAACACGGCGCCGGCACCGCGGTTCTGGTTGAAGGCGTTGACCCGGAAACGCGCGACGCCAGGGACTTCGAAGGAGAAGTCGGTCTCGAGGAATTCCTCGAAATCCTTGCGCTGCTTGTCGTTCATGATGTCGTAGATCAGCGCGTGTACCTGCTTGTGGTCCAGGGCCGGCAGGTTGATTCGGCGCACGTCGCCATCGACGCGAATCATGGGTGGCAGGCCGGCCGAGAGATGCAGGTCCGAAGCGCCCTGCTTGGCGCTGAAGGCAAGCAGCTCAGTAATATCCATGGGGCTCCCCAATACGAAGCAAACGGTTTGCAGACAGCTGAATGATCACCGCGCCGGGCCTGAAGCTGTCGATGCCGACCTTGCCCGGCAGTCGCTCGCTACATTTTCCGGCGGCAGTTAGAATGCCGCAGACCCCACTCAGGCCGGGCTGTAGAGCGCAGGTAATGTCCACGATAGCAGACAATATTGCAAAGGTTCGCGAGCGTATCCGTGAGGCGGCGCAAGCCTCAGGGCGAGAATTTTCCAGCATCGGCCTGTTGGCCGTGAGCAAGACCAAACCCGCCGCCGCCGTCCGCGAAGCCTTCGCCGCCGGAGTGGCCGATTTCGGCGAGAACTACCTGCAGGAAGCACTGACCAAGCAGGCCGAACTCACCGACCTGCCGCTGACCTGGCATTTCATCGGCCCGATCCAGTCGAACAAGACCAAATCCATTGCCGAGCATTTCCACTGGGTGCACTCGGTGGACCGCCTGAAAATCGCCGAGCGCCTCTCCGCCCAGCGCCCCGCGCCCCTGCCGCCCCTGAACATCTGCCTGCAGGTGAACGTCAGCGGCGAGGCCAGCAAGTCCGGTTGCACCCCCGAGGAACTGCCGGCCCTGGCCGCTGCCGTGGCCGGGCTGCCGAACCTGCGCCTGCGTGGCCTGATGGCGATTCCCGAACCCACCGAAGACCCGGCGGAGCAGCATGCCGCCTTCGCCCGCCTGCGCCAGTTGCAGGAGGCGCTGAACCACTCGCTGGACACCCTGTCCATGGGCATGAGCCATGACCTGGAAGCGGCCATCGCCGAAGGCGCTACCTGGGTGCGTATCGGCACCGCGCTGTTCGGCGCCCGCGACTACGGCCAGCCCTCGCATCAATAAGGAAGCAATCATGAGCACTCCCCGCATTGCATTCATCGGCGCCGGCAACATGGCCGCCAGCCTGATCGGCGGCCTGCGCGCCCAGGGCGTCGCCGCCAACCACATCCGCGCCAGCGACCCCGGCGCCGAGCAGCGCACGAAGATCGCCGCCGAGCACGGTATCGAAGTGCTGGAAAGCAACGCCGACGCCGTGCAAGGCGCCGACGTGGTGGTCCTGGCGACCAAGCCGCAGGTCATGAAGGCGGTCTGCCTGGCCCTGGCGCCCAGCCTGAAGGATGGCCAGCTGGTGGTTTCCATCGCCGCCGGCATCACCTGCGCCAGCCTGGCCGCCTGGCTCGGCCCACGCCCCATCGTGCGCTGCATGCCCAATACCCCGGCTCTGGTAGGCCTGGGCGCGAGCGGCCTGTATGCCAACGCCGAGGTCAGCGCCCCCCAGCGCGAGCAGGCCGGGCAACTGCTGTCCGCGGTGGGCATCGCTCTTTGGCTGGACGACGAGAAGCTGATCGACGCCGTGACCGCCGTCTCCGGCAGTGGCCCGGCCTACTTCTTCCTGCTGATGGAAGCCATGACCGCCGCCGGCGAGAAGCTGGGCCTGCCCCGTGCCACCGCCGAGCGGCTGACCCTGCAGACTGCCCTGGGCGCCGCGCGCATGGCGGTTTCCAGTGACGTGGACGCCGCCGAACTGCGCCGCCGCGTCACCTCGCCCAACGGCACCACCGAAGCGGCAATCAAGACCTTCCAGGCCGGCGGCTTCGAAGCCCTGGTGCAACAGGCACTGAACGCCGCCGACCGGCGCTCGGCCGAGCTGGCCGAGCAACTGGGCCAATAAGGAGCTTTCGATGACCGGACTCAACACCGCAGCCATCTACGTGATCCAGACCCTCGGCAGCCTCTACCTGCTGATCGTCCTGCTGCGTTTCATCCTGCAACTGGTGCGCGCCGACTTCTACAACCCGCTGAGCCAGTTCGTGGTACGCGCCACCAAGCCGCTGCTCAACCCGCTGCGCAAGATCATCCCCGGCTTCGGCGGCCTGGACCTCGCCTCCCTGGTCCTGGCCATCCTCGTCCAGCTGCTGCTGATGGTCGTCACCCTGACCCTGATGGGCTACGGCGTCGGCGGCTACCTGCTGCAACTGCTGATCTGGTCGATCATCGGCGTCACCTCGCTGTTCCTGAAGGTGTTCTTCTTCGCCCTGATCATCAGCGTGATCCTCTCCTGGGTCGCCCCGGGCAGCTACAACCCCGGCGCCCAACTGGTGAACCAGATCTGCGAGCCGCTGCTGATGCCGTTCCGCAAGTTGCTGCCGAACCTCGGCGGCCTGGATATTTCGCCGATCTTCGCCTTCATTGCACTGAAACTGCTGGATATGCTGGTGATCGGCAACCTGGCTGCCATGACCGGCATGCCGCAGATCCTCAGCCCCTTCCTATGACGAGCTGGTACCGCTGGTCGGGCGATGACCTGATCCTCGACTGCCACCTGCAGCCCAAGGCGAGCCGTGACGAGTTCGCCGGGCTGCATGGCGACCGGCTGAAGATCCGCCTCACCGCGCCCCCCGTGGAAGGCAAGGCGAATGCCCACCTGATGGCCTTCCTGGCGGCAGCCTTTGGGGTCGCCAAGAGCCAGGTGAGCCTGGAAAGCGGCGAGCTGAACCGCCAGAAGCGAGTGCGCATCCGGAGCCCACGCACCCTCCCCGACCTGCCGGGACTGACCGCTCGGCAGCCCTGACCGACCTTAAGGCGGGCGTGGCGAGCCGACCAATTGACGCCCCTTTCCCAAGGCGCATAATGCCCAGCAATGACTGGCTGGCAATCTGCCCCTACCGCTTGAACCGGAACGCGCTCCCGGACGTCGCGGTTTGCCCTCCAGCGTCGGCATTTCGGTACGAAATTCGTCTAGCCCCGTACGCAGGACGCGTGATCCCGAGGAGAGCCTGAATGAGCATGGAGCGTCTCAGTCAGCAAGTCGACGCTTACGTAGCCTGGAAGCGCGAGCTGCTGCGGGAGATCACCCGCTATAGAAGCTGGCTCGAACACAACCGGCTCAACTCCGATGCGCTCTCGGCCAAGCTGGAGCGCGCCCAGCGCCTGCTCCGCACCGATCACATCACCCTGGCCTTCGTCGGCGAGTTCTCCCGCGGCAAGACCGAGCTGATCAACAGCCTGTTCTTCTCCGAGTTCGGCCAGCGCATGCTGCCGTCCCAGGCCGGGCGCACCACCATGTGCCCCACCGAACTGTTCTACGACCCGCGCTCCGAGCGTTCCTACATCCGCCTGTTGCCCATCGAGTCGCGCACTGCCTCGGCCAGCGTGTCCCAGTTCAAGCGAGCGCCGCGGCACTGGGTGAACATCCCGCTGGACCCGAGCGACCCGGACAACATGATCCAGGCCTTCGCCCAGGTGACGCGGACCAAGCCGATGCCGGTGGAACAGGCCATCCAGCTCGGCTTCCACCCCGACATGCTCGATCCCACCGGCCGCCCCGGCGAAGTCCTGGTGCCGGCCTGGCGCCACGCCATGGTCAACTTCGACCACCCGCTGCTGCGCAAGGGCCTGCGCATCCTCGACACCCCCGGCCTGAACGCCCTCGGCAGCGAGCCCGAGCTCACCCTGTCGATGCTGCCGGCCGCCCAGGCTATCGTCTTCCTGCTCTCGGCCGATACCGGCGTCACCGCCAGCGACATGAGCATCTGGCAGCGGCACATCCGCCAGCTCGACGAAGACACCCAGACCCACCTGTTCGCCGTGCTGAACAAGATCGACGTGCTCTGGGATGACCTGGCCGGCGACGCTTCCGTGAAGAATGCGATTCGCCGCATGCAGGAAACCACCGCCCGCCAGCTCGGCATCCGCAGTGACGAAGTGCTGCCGCTGTCGGCCAAGCAGGCACTGCTGGCCAAGGTGCGCAAGGATGGCGATCTGCTCGTCCGCAGCCAGATCTGCGCACTGGAAGAATTGCTCTGCGAGCGCATCGTCACGCAGAAGGAACGCCTGATCGAAGACCACGTGGCGCATCAGATGATGACGCAGCTGCAGAACAGCCTGCACGTACTCAACCTGCGCCTGGAGAAGGTCCGCGAGCAGCAGCAGATGCTCGACAACCATCAGCAGGACAACGGCCAGATGCTCTTCGAGCTGACCGCGCGGACCAGGGAAGACCATGCCCAGCACCATCGCCGCCTGCTCGGCCTGAAAACCAACCAGCGCCTGCTCAAGCGCCAGGGCGAAGTCCTGCGCAATGCCGTGCGCACCGAGCGCCTGGACGAGCACCTGGCACGCCTGCGCCGCGAGCTCACCGGCAGCTGGACCACGCTGGGCATCAACCAGAGCATTCTGCATTTCTTCCATGCGGTGCAGGACGACCTGCACAGCCTCGAACACGAGGCGGAAATGGCC
This sequence comes from Metapseudomonas phytobenefica, assembly GCF_043392685.1. Taxonomy (NCBI): domain Bacteria; kingdom Pseudomonadati; phylum Pseudomonadota; class Gammaproteobacteria; order Pseudomonadales; family Pseudomonadaceae; genus Metapseudomonas; species Metapseudomonas phytobenefica. The sequence goes on from NZ_JBHZGM010000020.1 coordinate 90,332, forward strand.
AACAAGATGGTCGCGGCCATCTATCGTCGGCACAACGAAGAGAACCCGCTGAACGGGATAGAAGCGCAGCAGTTCAACGTGAAGCGCTATCTCCGCGAGCTGCGCCAACTGCGCGACAAGGCCGATCAGTTCCGCCTGCATCCCAGGACCCTGCTAACCGAGCAGCGCCAGCTCGGCAAGCGCTTCTTCGACACTCTGGTACAGGAAGTCATCGCCATGCACCAGCACCTGCGCCTGGAAGTCGTGCAATGGGCCAGCGATGCCCTGACGCCGCTGATGCAGCACACCCTGGAGCACAAGCAGCTGCTGGAAACCCACATGCTGCGGCTCAAGGCCCTGGCCCAGGAAACCCAGCTCACCCGTCAGCGCGGCCAGCAGCTGCAGCGCTACACCGAGGAACTGGAGCAGCAGATCGCCGAAGCCAACGAGATGCTGCGGACCTTCCGCCGCCCCTCGCCAATGCAGCGCATGAACAAGGTCGTCAACCTGCCGCTGGCATCGCGCAAGCAGCGCGGTAGCGGGTCCGCCTGAACGCCCCGCAGCACCTGATTATTCAACGTCTTAGCCGCCATCCCCCGCGCTTGCCGCTGGGGGCGGCGCTCTTTAGACTGGCGCCCTTCCCAGATTGAGAGCAGGGTCGCGATGCCCACCGCCATTCCCGCAGATTCCGTCGGCCTGGTCAGCCCCAGCGTGCAGCGCTTCAGCGAACCGCTGGCACTGGCCTGTGGCCGCAGCCTGAGCGACTACGAACTGGTCTATGAAACCTACGGCGAACTGAATGCAGAGCGCAGCAACGCGGTGCTGATCTGCCATGCGCTGTCCGGCCATCACCACGCCGCCGGCTACCACAGCATGGACGACCGCAAGCCGGGCTGGTGGGACAGCTGCATCGGCCCGGGCAAGCCCATCGATACCCTGAAGTTCTTCGTCGTCAGCCTCAACAACCTCGGCGGCTGCAACGGCTCGACCGGCCCTTCCAGCATCAACCCGGCCACCGGCGCGCCGTTCGGCGCCGACTTCCCGGTGATGACGGTGGAAGACTGGGTCAACAGCCAGGCGCGCCTGGCCGACGTCCTCGGCATCCAGCAGTGGGCCGCCGTGATCGGTGGCAGCCTCGGCGGCATGCAGGCCCTGCAGTGGACCATCAGCTACCCCGAGCGCGTGCGCCACTGCCTGGCCATCGCCTCGGCGCCCAAGCTCTCGGCACAGAACATCGCCTTCAACGAGGTGGCCCGCCAGGCCATCCTCACCGACCCGGATTTCCACGGCGGCCATTTCCAGGAACAGGGCGTGATCCCCAAGCGCGGCCTGATGCTGGCACGCATGGTGGGGCACATCACCTACCTGTCGGACGATGCCATGGGCGAGAAATTCGGCCGCGGGCTGAAGAGCGAGAAGCTCAACTACGACTTCCACAGCGTGGAATTCCAGGTGGAAAGCTACCTGCGCTACCAGGGCGAGGAGTTCTCCGGGCGCTTCGACGCCAATACCTACCTGCTGATGACCAAGGCGCTGGACTACTTCGACCCGGCCGCCGCCCATGACGGCGACCTGGCCAAGACCCTGGCGGTGGCCAAGGCGGACTTCTGCGTGATGTCCTTCACCACCGACTGGCGCTTCTCCCCGGCCCGCTCGCGGGAAATCGTCGACGCCCTGACCGCCGCGCGCAAGAACGTCAGCTATCTGGAGATCGATGCGCCCCAGGGCCACGATGCCTTCCTCATGCCGATCCCGCGCTACCTCCAGGCCTTCAGCAGCTACATGAACAGGATTGCGGTGTAACCCATGCGTGCCGACCTAGAAATCATCCAGGACTGGATTCCCGCCGGCAGCCGGGTGCTCGACCTTGGCTGCGGCCGTGGCGAACTGCTGGCCTGGCTGCGCGACAACAAGCAGGTCACCGGCTATGGCCTGGAAATCGACCCCGAGAACATCGCCCACTGCCTCGACCGTGGCGTGAACGTGATCGAGCAAGACCTGGACAAGGGCCTGGGCAACTTCGCCAGCAACAGCTTCGACGTGGTGGTGATGACCCAGGCGCTGCAGGCGGTGCACTACCCCGATCGCATCCTCCAGGAAATGCTGCGGGTCGGCCGCGAATGCATCATCACCTTCCCCAACTTCGGCCACTGGCGCTGCCGCTGGTACCTGGCGCGCTACGGGCGCATGCCGGTGTCGGAGTTCCTGCCCTACACCTGGTACAACACGCCGAACATCCACTTCTGCACCTTCAAGGATTTCGAAGCCCTGTGTCATGAAATGCAGGTGAAAGTACTCGATCGCCTGGCGGTGGACCACGAGCATCGGCACAACCTGCCGAGCCGGGTTTGGCCTAATCTGTTGGGTGAGATCGGCATCTATCGCGTCAGCGGTCCGAGTCTTGCGGACCACCGCATCGCGATCTGAATAGAAGGAGGCAATCATGCGTCGTCTAGCCCTGTTCCTTTTCGCCCTTTGCCTGGCCCTGCCGGCAGCCGCCGAGCGCAAGCAGACCTTTGGCGACCTGGATGTGCACTACAACGCGTTCAACTCCAGCTTCCTGCAGCCGGACATCGCCGCCGCCGTCGGCCTGACCCGCAGCAAGACGCAAGGCGTGGTCAACGTCGCCGTGCTCAAGGCCGGCAAGGCCAGCACCGCCCGGGTCAGCGGCCAGGTGAAAAACCTGCTCGGCCAGGTCACGCCGCTGCAGTTCAAGCAGGTCAATGAGGGCGAGGCCATCTACTACCTGGCGCAGTTCCCCTTCAACGAGCGTGAAATGCTCAACTTCACCCTCAACGTGCAACGCGGAGATGAAGCGCCCCACAGCTTCAGCTTCGACCAGGAATTTTTCCCCGACGAATGATGCCCTTCAAAGAACTGGTGCTGGCCAGCCACAACGCCGGCAAACTCAAGGAACTCCAGACCATGCTCGGTGACAGCGTGAAAGTGCGCTCCATCGCCGAGTTCAGCGATATCGAGCCTGAAGAGACCGGCCTGACCTTCGTCGAGAACGCCATCCTCAAGGCGCGCAACGCGGCTCGCCTGTCCGGCCTGCCGGCACTGGCCGACGACTCCGGCCTGGCGGTGGATTACCTTGGCGGCGCCCCTGGCATCTATTCGGCACGCTACGCCGACGGCAAGGGCGATGCAGCCAACAACGCCAAGCTGCTGGAGGTCCTGCGCGACGTTCCCGAGGCCGAGCGTGGCGCGCAATTCATCTGCAGCCTGGCGCTGATGCGGCATGCCGACGATCCGCTGCCGATCCTCTGCGAAGGCAGCTGGCGCGGCCGCATCCTGTTCAAAGCCCGTGGCGAGCACGGCTTCGGCTACGACCCGCTGTTCTGGGTCGAGGAATGCAACAGCTCCGCAGCCGAGCTCTCCCCCGCCGACAAGAACCGGCTCAGCCACCGCGCCCGCGCCATGGCCCTGCTCAAGCAGCGGCTGGGGATATGAAAGGCCCAGGCACGCAACCGGAAGTCGGGGCCGCAGGCTTCCAGCTCCCGCCCCTGGCGCTCTACGTCCATATTCCCTGGTGCGTGCGCAAATGCCCCTACTGCGACTTCAACTCCCACGCCGCCGGCTCGGAACTGCCTGAAGAAGCCTATATCGACGCGCTGCTGGCCGACCTTGAACAGGACCTCGGCCATGTCCACGGCCGCGAGCTGACGTCGATCTTCTTCGGCGGCGGCACCCCCAGCCTGTTCAGCGCCAACGCCATCGGCCGGCTGCTTGACGGCGTGGAACAGCGGGTGCCTTTCGCACGCGCCATCGAGATCACCCTCGAAGCCAACCCCGGCACCTTCGAGCAGGCCAAATTCGCCGCCTACCGCCAGCTCGGCATCAATCGCCTGTCCATCGGCGTGCAGAGCTTCCAGGAGGCCAAGCTCAAGGCCCTGGGGCGCATCCACGGCGGCGACGAAGCGGTGCGTGCCGCCGACATGGCGCGCAAGGCAGGCTTCGACAATTTCAACCTGGACCTGATGCACGGCCTGCCGGACCAGTCCCTCGAAGACGCCCTGCAAGACCTGCACACCGCCATCGCCCAAGGGCCGACGCACCTCTCCTGGTACCAGCTGACCATGGAGCCGAACACGGTGTTCTGGAACCAGCCGCCGGAACTGCCCGAAGACGACATCCTCTGGGACATCCAGGAAGCCGGCCAGGCCCTGCTGGCCGAACAGGGCTACGCCCAGTACGAAGTGTCCGCCTACGCCCGGGACGGCCTGCGAGCACGACACAACCTCAACTACTGGACCTTCGGCGACTTCCTCGGTATAGGCGCCGGCGCCCACGCCAAGCTGAGCAGCCCGCAAGGCCGTATCATCCGTACCTGGAAAACCCGCCTGCCGAAGGATTACCTGGACCCAGCCAAGCGCTTCCAGGCCGGCGAGCGTCACCTCGACCAGGACGAGCTGCCCTTCGAATTCCTCATGAACGTGCTGCGCCTCACGGACGGCGTGCCCTCGGCGTTGTTCACCCAGCGCACCGGCATGCCGCTGGCCGCGCTGGCCGCCGCGCGTACCGAAGCCGAGGCCCGTGGCCTGCTGCTGAAGGACCCCGAGCGACTGGTGGCCACCCCCGAGGGCCAGCTGTTCCTCAATGACCTGCTGCAGCACTTCCTGCCTTGACGGGCGCACCACGGATTTGGAATCGTCTGCCCCCGAACCACTTCGCCAAGGACCCCCTGGATGGACGTCGTACTGGACCTGATCGCCACCCTGTCGCGCTGGAGCCGCGGCCACCTGCATGACATCGCCCTGGCCATCATGGCCACGCTTCTGGTGCTGTTCGGCCCTGCTCTGAACGCCTGGGTCCAGCAGCGCATCGGCAGCCTCAACTTCCTCTTCCGCACCCTGCTCTTCGTGCTGCTCTGCGCGGTGGGCTACGGCCTGGCGATGATCTACCTGACGCCCTGGCTGGCCAAAGGGCTGAACTACTTCAACAACTACACCCTGGCGCCCGTCCTGCTACTAGTCTTCTTCGTGATCGGCGTGATCGCCGATCGCAACTGAGGCCGGCGGCTTCCCCGGCGGCCCACGAAAGAGAGCACGCCGATGAAGCCGATCAAGCACCTCTACCTGCACTTCCAGGACGGCCAACGCCTGGCCCTGCGCTTCCCCCAGCAAACCGCCGACCCGGTGGAGATCGCCAGGGGGTTGCGCCGCCAACTGGAATCGCCGTTCCTCAGCATCGAAGTGGATGGCGACCTGCTGCTCATCCCGCGGGAAAGCATCAAGTACATGCAGATCAGCCCAGCGCCGCCGACCTTGCCGGAGGCAACCCTGACCGGGGCGGAGCTGATCAATTGACGGCATGACCGCAAAGGGCTCGGCGGGTGCGCCCCGCGCACCGTTTGACCCGCGCAGATTTTCCGGTGTGCGCGGCACAGCCTACAGTTTTCCGCCCGCCATAGAACGCGGCCCATTAAAAAGCCGCCCCGAGGGGCGGCTGGGATGGCCAGGCAGGCCGGAATCAGTTGCCTTCGCGTCGCAGCGCCTGGGGCGTGAAGTCCCTCGGGCTGAGCACGGCATTGAAATCGTACATGGGTTCGTTGTTATCGAGCCCGTCGACAAAGTAACGGCCATCCACGAAATCGTAGATGGTTTCCAGCGTACTGCCGAACATGGGGACATCGTAGTAGCTGATCGGATGACTTTCCTGCATCCCGATCAGGCTGCCCTCCCTGTCATAAAGGTCAACAGCGAGGATCTGCCAGCTGTCCTCATCCAGATAGAAGCGGCGCTTGGCATAGGGATGGCTGAACCCCTTGCGCAAGGTCGCCTCCACCACCCAGACGCGATGCTGCTCGTAGCGCAGCAGGTCGGGATTGACGTAGCTGGTCTTGAGGATCTGCTGGTAGGGAATGCCCTTCTGGTGCACCGCATAGCTGTTGTAGGGCACCAGCATTTCCTGCTTGCCCAGCAGCTGCCACTCGTAGCGGTCCGGCGCGCCGTTGTAGGAGTCCACCACGTCGGCGGTGGCCAGGCCGTTGGTATCGGGCTGCAGGGTGTCGTAGGCCAGCATCGGCAGGCGGCGGACGCGACGCTCGCCGCGATTGAAACGCCAGGCCTTGCGGATCGACAACACCTGGTCGAGGGTTTCCTGCACCACCAGGGCCGATCCGGACAGCCTGGCCGGCGCCACCACGCGGTACTTGTAGAAGAACAGGGTGTTCTCCAGGTTGCCCGGCGTCATGCCCTCGCGGCCGTAGACGAAGTAGATGTCCCGCTCCAGTTTCAGCAGGTTGTAGCTGCCGTTGGCGAGGACCGCCGCCTGGTTGGTGGTGAAGTGCACCTGCTCGCCGCGATAGCGCAGGATGTGGTTCCAGATGGCTTCCAGGCCATTGCCCGGGATGGGGAAAGGCACGCCCGCAGCCACGCCTTCCACGCCGTTGCCGCCGGCGATCAGCGCGCCGTTCTCGGCGTTGAAGCGGCTGGCGTCGTAGATGCGCTGGGGCGCGGCCGCACTGCGATGGGTCGGGAAGACCCGCAGCTGGTACTCCGGGTGCTTCTGCAGCAGGGCCTTGTGGCCCGGCGTCAGCAACTGCTCGTACTGGCCGAGGTTCTTGCCATCGATGACCAGGCGTGGGGTTTCGCCGGCGTAGGGATCGGGGTGATGCATGCCCGGCTGGTAGCCGACAGGCGGGGTGGCGAGGCCGCCATCCCAGCCCGGGATGGTGCCGGCTGCGTTGCCGGCGCGTTCACCGCCCAGGGGGGTGAGATCCTGCCCGAGCCGGGCGGCCTGGGTAGCGTCGACCTTGGCCTGGGCTTGCAGGGCGCAGCCGGCCAGGAGCAGATATCCGAATGTTCTCAACAACACAGCCTTCTCCTCTCGACGCAGTGGCAGCCGCGTCGCTCTTATTCTTATGCCGCCCGCTCAGTGGACGGGCGGTGCCATCGCAGGATCAGGTGAGGTGCCGGGTGGTCCCGGTCTAGTCAGGTGTGCCGGTGCGCCGCGGGCGGCGCCCCGTCAATCGACGCGCTGGAACTTGAGGTCCCAGACGCCGTGGCCGAGGCGTTCGCCGCGGCGCTCGAACTTGGTCACCGGGCGCTCTTCCGGGCGCGGCACGTATCGACCATCTTCGGCCAGGTTGCGATAACCCGGTGCGGCATTCATCACTTCCAGCATGTGCTCGGCGTAGTTTTCCCAGTCCGTGGCCATGTGCAGCACGCCGCCAACCCGGAGCTTCTGCCGCACCAGCTCGGCGAAGGCCGGCTGGACGATGCGCCGCTTGTGGTGGCGGGACTTGTGCCAGGGATCGGGGAAGAACAGCAGGACGCGGTCCAGGCTGCCATCGGCGATGCAGTCGCGCAGCACTTCCAGGGCATCGCAGCTGTACACGCGAATGTTGGTCAGGCCCTGGGCCATGGCACCATTGAGCAGGGCGCCGACGCCGGGACGGTGCACTTCGACACCGATGAAGTCCTGCTCCGGCGCGGCCGCGGCCATCTCCAGGGTGGCGTGGCCCATGCCGAAACCGATCTCGAAGGTACGCGGTGCACGGCGGCCGAACAGGGCGTCGAAGTCCTGCGGACCGTCGGCCAGCTCCAGGCCGAATTTCGGCCAGCCCTGGTCGAGGCCGCGCTGCTGGCCTTCGGTCATGCGCCCGGCACGCATCACGAAACTCTTGATGGTGCGGTGGTGGCGCGTTTCGCCGGCTTCAGCCGGCGAGCCCTGTTCTTCAATCATTGCGAAAACCTGTTAGCAAACTTACAGAACCTGATCGATCTTGCGAGCTAAAGCCATGCAAGACAAAACAGGCGAGGAAGCGGAGTTTACAGCTGTAAATCAGTATTCCGACCGGGCTGGCGCTCCAGCCTGTTTTTAACGCCCCCGGACCGACGCGCAGCCGATCGCGGATTCTCAGCGGATCAGACCATCCAGCGGTGAAGATGCGCTGGCGTAGAGCTTGCGCGGCATACGCCCGGCCAGGTAGGCGAGGCGGCCGGCGACGATAGCGTGCTTCATGGCCTCGGCCATCATCACCGGGTTCTGCGCGTGGGCGATGGCGGTGTTCATCAACACGGCCTCGCAGCCCAGCTCCATGGCGATGGTGGCGTCGGAAGCGGTGCCCACACCGGCATCCACCAGCACCGGAACCTTGGCCTCTTCGAGGATGATGCGCAGGTTCCAAGGGTTGCAGATGCCCATGCCCGAACCGATCAGGCCGGCCAGCGGCATCACGGCGATGCAGCCGATTTCCGCCAGCTGGCGGGCGATGATGGGGTCGTCGCTGGTGTACACCATCACGTCGAAACCGTCTTTGACCAATTGCTCGGCGGCCTTGATGGTTTCGACGACGTTGGGGAAGAGGGTCTTCTGGTCCGCCAGCACTTCCAGCTTGACCAGCTTGTGGCCATCCAGCAGCTCGCGGGCCAGGCGGCAGGTGCGCACGGCCTCTTCGGCGTTATAGCAGCCGGCGGTGTTCGGCAGGATGGTGTACTTGTCCGGGGAGATCACGTCCAGCAGGTTCGGCTCGTCCGGGTTCTGGCCGATGTTGGTGCGGCGCACGGCAACGGTGACGATCTCGGCACCGGAAGCCTCGATGGCGTCACGGGTCTCATCGAGGTCCTTGTACTTGCCAGTGCCCACCAGCAGACGCGACTGATAGGTGCGGCCCGCGAGGGTGAAGGGCTTGTCGATCGGCGTATGGCTCATGCTGGACTCCTGGCGGGCAGAGGAAATGGCTTGATGCGCGGGAACGGGCGCTGCGGGTAAAGCGACGGGGCGGGCCACGGCCCGCTCGGCTAGCCGCCGCCTATGGCGTGGACCACCTCGACGCGGTCACCTTCGGAAAGGACCGTGGCGGCATGCTGGCTGCGCGGCACGATGTCGAGATTGAGCTCGACCGCAACACGGCGGCCGGCAAGGTCCAGGCGGGAAATGAGGTCCGCGACGGTCTGGCCATCGGGCAACTCGAAGGATTCGCCGTTCAACTGAATGCGCATGACGGATCAGTCACAACTGGAAAAGGGACGGCATTCTAGCCCGATCGCCTCGCGGGACCAAGGCAAAACGGCGCCATTCGTCCCGCAATCTGACGCCACGGTCAACTCAGCGCGGAACGACATTCCAGGCGGCCAGCCCCAGGCACAGCCAGCCGGCGAGGAACGCCAGGCCACCGAAGGGGGTGATGATGCCGAGCTTGCCGATACCACTGAGGGTCAGCAGGTAGAGACTGCCGGAGAACAGCAGGATGCCGAGGGCGAAGAAGCCACCCGCCAGGTTCACCAGGCGCCCGGGAGCCTGGTGCGCCAGCAGGGCCACACCGAACAGCGCCAGGGCGTGGATGAGCTGGTAGTGGGTACCGGTCTGGAATACCGCCAGGTACTCGGGCGTCAGCTTGCTCTTCAGGCCGTGGGCGGCGAAGGCGCCGAGGGCCACCCCGGTGAAACCGGCGAATGCGGACAACAGCAGGAAAAGGCGCGCCATGGGGGCTCCAGACAGAAGACGGACGGCCGCTATAATGGCGCGCAAATTTCCCCGGGCCAACCCAGCATGTTCCGCACCATTCGCCGCCGCCTGTTCAAACTGCTGCTCTGGTTCGCGGCGGCGTCCGTATTGCTGGTGATCCTGTTCCGCTGGGTGCCGACACCCGGCTCGATGATCATGGTGGAACGCAAGATCGAATCCTGGATCGACGGCAAGCCCATGGACTTCAAGCGCAACTGGGTGTCCTGGGATGAACTGCCGGACGACCTGAAGATCGCGGTGATCGCAGCCGAGGACCAGAAGTTCGCCGAACACTGGGGCTTCGACATCCCCGCGATCCGCAAGGCCATGGCCCACAACGAGCGCGGCGGTTCGATCCGCGGCGCCAGCACCCTGAGCCAGCAGGTGGCGAAGAACCTGTTCCTCTGGTCCGGCCGCAACTGGGTGCGCAAGGGGCTGGAAGTCTGGTTCACCGGCCTGATCGAGCTGTTCTGGCCGAAGCAGCGCATCCTTGAGGTCTACCTGAACAGCGTCGAATGGGGCAATGGCATATTCGGCGCCGACGCCGCGGCACGCCATCACTTCGGCGTGCCGGCCACACGACTGTCACGCCAGCAGGCGACGCTGCTGGCGGCGGTGCTGCCCAACCCGCGCAAATGGAGTCCGTCCCGCCCCAGTGGCTACGTCGCCACCCGCGCCAGCTGGATCCGCCGGCAGATGAACCAGCTGGGCGGCAGCAGTTACCTGCGGCAACTTTGAAGCCCTCCCTGCAGGAGCGAAGCGCCTCCGTCAGCGTTTCATCGCCGCGCGCGGCACAAGATGCAGCAGCTGCACCTTGCCTTCCAGCAGGTGCGCGCTGAGGCCTTGCTGGGGATAGATCCACGCCTCGCCCTCCCCCGTGCGCAACCGCAACCGGGGCGGGCCGATGCTGGCGGCGAGCCGCGCGGCGGACACCTCGTCCATGGGCACCATGTTCAGCACTCCCACCCGATGGCCGCTCAGCTGCTCCAGCATGTCGTCGCTCAGGGGCTGCTCGTCGGCGCCCTTGCCGAGCACCTTGGTCAGGCTGGTGCGCTCGCTGTCGCTGAGTTCCAGTTCGGCCTCAAGGCGCCAGATGCCTTCCTCCCGCTGCTGCTCGGAGCGGAAGACCAGGCGCGGACCTTCCTGGCGCGGTTGCAGCCAGAGCTCGCCGGGCGCCAGCTCCGCCAGTTTCTCCACTGGCAGGTCGCCATCAGCCAGCGGCACGATCACTGACGCCTGCCAATCCACCAGCCAGGGCAGCGGCTCAGCCTTGTCGGATTGTCGGCTCATCCACAGCGCCAGGGAAAAGAACAGCACGGCGACCGCGGCGAACAGCAACCAGTGACTGGAACGCAGTTGCGGCAAGGGCATGGCGGTTTTCTCCAGACAGAAAAAAGCCGCACCGAGGTGCGGCTTTTCCGGGTTTCAGCATCACGCCTGAATAAAGCCCTTGAGCTTGTTCATGGCGTTCTTCTCCAGCTGGCGAATACGCTCGGCGGAGACGTTGTACTTGGCCGCCAGGTCGTGCAGCGTCGCCTTTTCCTCGGCCAGCCAGCGCTGATAGAGGATGTCGCGGCTGCGCTCGTCCAGGCCGTCCAGCGCTTCGTGCAGGCTGGCGGTGGAGCTGTCGCTCCAGTCCGCTTCCTCCAGCTGGCGAGCCGGGTCGTAGCGGTGGTCTTCCAGGTAATGGGCCGGCGCCTGGAAGGCGGTGTCGTCGTCGGCATCCGCCGCCGGGTCGAACGCCATGTCCTGGCCGGTCAGCCGGCTTTCCATTTCGCGCACTTCGTGGGGCTCGACGCCGAGGGTGTCGGCCACTGCGTGAACTTCGTCGTTGTTCAGCCAGGTCAGGCGCTTCTTCTGGCTGCGCAGGTTGAAGAACAGCTTGCGCTGCGCCTTGGTGGTGGCGACTTTGACAATGCGCCAGTTGCGCAGGATGAACTCGTGGATCTCGGCCTTGATCCAGTGCACCGCGAAGGACACCAGGCGCACGCCCATCTCGGGGTTGAAGCGCTTGACGGCCTTCATCAGGCCGACGTTGCCTTCCTGGATCAGGTCGGCCTGGGCCAGGCCGTAGCCGGAATAACTCTTGGCGATGTGCACGACGAAGCGCAGGTGCGCCAGTACCATTTGCCGTGCCGCTTCCAGATCTTGTTCGTAGAAGAGGCGTTCGGCCAGATCGCGCTCCTGCTCGACAGACAACAGCGGGATGCCGTTGACCGCATGCACGTATGCCTCCAGGTTCGCACCGGGGGCCAGGGCATAGACAGGTTGCAGGGAAGTGGTCATGCGAATCCTCCGATTCACTAAAGCTCGCGCAGTGTAGCACTGGCCCATCTGACTGCAAGAGGGTGTAAAAGTTTCCTTACACCCTCTCGCAACCCCCTAAAAAATGGTTCTTCGCGGAGTCTGGGGGAAGAGCGAGTTGACAGTCAGGGAAGTGGGTAAATTGGCAGTCGCCAAACGAACCAACCCCCACTCCCTGCTGCCGCCGTGCATCCTATTGATCTTGCTCAATTC